>JAUXQB010000170.1 GCA_030685215.1 Actinomycetota bacterium | reverse complement strand
CGTCGACCGTGAACTTCGGCGGCGGGCGCAGGTCTTCGTCGTCGGGGTCGAACTCCAGCTCGAGCTGCAGCGCCTCGCTGAAGTCCTTGATGGGCGAGATGTCGCGGAAGGTCTCCGCGAGGCCCTCGTTCAAGAACCACTCGAAGCTCTCACGCTGCACTGCAATGAGATCAGGGAGCTCCAGAGGCTCGGTAAGGTTGGCAAACGAATAGCGCTCGCGGGACACGGAACGAGAGGCCACGTGTTACTCCTCAATCTCAATCGGCAGGGGGGCGCGCAGGGTCACTGAGACATGGCAGAAGCAGGACACGGAACGCACGGCAACGGTCGATCCTATCCGCAGGGCATGCGGTCGTCAACCGGCACAGGCAGAAGCCTGGCGGCAATTCCGTTGGCGGAACGGTAAGCCTCCAGCAGCAGCGATGTCAAGGCTTTCCGGGCGCCGACACGTCGGCATCCGGCTTGTGCAGGCGGGCGAGCAGGCTGACGGCGCTGCGCTCACCGCCCGGACGAGGGCGGTCGTTGCGGCGGTCGACGGCGTGCGCGACGCCGACGGCCAGGTTCACCGGGTTCCATCGGCTCCCCTCGTTGTCCCGCCCGCGGAACCGGTCGGCCGCCACCCGCAATCGCGCGGGCAGCAGGTTCTTCTCGATCAGCGGCTTGCCGATGCTGTACACGAGCGCATGGTGGAAGGGCAGTGAGTGATGCGTCAGTTCGTCGACGTTGGTGACCACGAAGCCTGCTCGCTCGGCCACTCGCTGCAGTTGCGCGGGGAGGTACAGCCGCTCGTGGTCGGTCCACTGGCCGGTGATCGGCCCGCCGCGCATCGGCGGTGCGCCCACCAGTTCGAGCGACGCGTTGATCGGGTCCCACCAGAACGGGTAGTTGGCGTGCGGCACGCAGATCGCCATCACGCCTCCCGGTCGCAGCACCCGCCACAGTTCCCGGAGGCCGGCCACGTCGTCGGGCAGGTGCTCGAGCACTTCCGAGAGCAGCACCTTGTCGAAGCTGGCGTCGGCGAAGGGCAGCGAGGAGATGTCGACCGCGGCCGGCAACGCGGCCACCTGCTCGCGTTGCGCCCATCGCAACCGGTCGAGGTCGCGGTCGGCGGCGACGATGGTGGCGCCCGACACCTCGGCCATCACCATCGACAGGTAGCCCATGCCGCTGCCGCAGTCGAGCACGCGATCTCGCGGAGTCAGCTGCAAGTACTCCAGCAGCCGCGGCACTCGACGCCGGTACGCGATGTCGGCTTCGTTGCGCATCACGGCGCCAACCGTCGCTGTGGCGGCGTCGGAGAGGGGCGGCAGCGCCTGCCCCGTTCGCACCGACGGCACGCGCGGGTGGCGCGCCACCACCTGCGAGAGCAGTTCCTCGTACCGGCCGACCGACTCCTCCGGGTCGAACAGACCCGTCACCGCGTCGCGGTCCGGTGCGGGCGCTGGATGGCGCAACGACGCGACGATCTGCGCGGCGAGGTCGACCGGATCGTCGGGGATCGCGAGCCGCCCCATGCCGCTGACGGTCACCACCTCGCGCCCACCGGGGATGTCGGAAGCGACCACCGGGGTACCACACAGCAGCGCCTCCAACTGGACGGCTGCGAAGCAGTCGGTGCGCGAGGGCAGCACGAACAGGTCGCACATCGCGTAGAAGTCGGCCAACCGCTGCCGGTCGCGCACCAGCCCCACCGACACCACCGCGTCGCCGAGATCGTCGATGAGGTGCCGGCACCGCTCGTAGAAGCGCTCGTAGACCACGTTGGTCTCACCGGCGAACACGAACCGCACGTTCGGCAGCGCGGCCTGCACCAGCGGTGCCGCCCGCAGCAGCACGTCGAAACCCTTCTCCTCCACGAAGCGACCTGCGAAACCGACGATCGGTCCGCCGTCGATGGAGAGCTCCTCGTGCCACGCGGCAGCAGCGGCCGGATCGGGCGGCGGGATCTCCGTCGGAGGATTGATCGCCTGCACGGTGCTGGCCACCGGCGCGAGGAAGCGTGAGTGCTGGGCGTAGTCGGCGGAGTGCGTGGTGACCGCCGCGGCGAGGCGCAGCGTGGCGCCCAGGTTCAGCTGCATCGCACCCTGCACCACCCGGTTCATCAGCCCGGCGGGCATCACCACGTCGCCCTGGTGGGTCATCACCACGGGCGTGCGCCGGGCACGGGCCACTGCCGCGGCCACGAGTGCATCGGACGACGGCGAGTGGATGTGCACCACGTCGTGACTGCCGACGAGCGTCGCCGCTGCGAACGGGAACGACGGCATCACCATGGCGCGGCTGAGCCGGAACGCGACCGGCAGGCGCACCACTCGAACGCCGCCCACCGTCTCCTCGCGCGGCAGCATCGGATCGTGCTGCGACGTGAGCACCGTCACCTCGTGCCCTCGCTGCACCAGCCCCTCCGCGATGCGCTGGGCGTACACCGTCAACCCCGTCCAGTGCGGGTGGTAGTAGTTCAGCGTCGTGAGCACCCTCACGGTGCCGACCAGTTCCTCACCGCTCGGCCCGGTACGGAGGCATCGGCGTCAGGCTGAAGCGCAGCGTCTGCCAGCCACTGAGTGCACATGCGCGCGCCAGGCGCCCGACCCGCAACGTCGAGCGACCGAACGGACGAGCGAGGTGCACGATCTCCACTTCGCGGATGCGCGCACCGCTTCGGGCTGCGCCGAGCGCGACAAGGATCGACGGTGCGAATGCGTCGGCGGGCATGCGATCCGCGAGATGACGCACCAGGCTGCTGCGCACCAACTTGAACGGGGCGTTCGCGTCGCGCAGCCGTCGGCGAGCGAGCACCGACACGACGAGCCGGGTGACTCGGGTGAGCACGAGTCGGTGGCGCGGGTCGTGGCGTTGGGATCGCACTCCCGTCACCAGGTCGACGTCGTCGCGCTGCGCCCAGAAGGTCGCGAACTGCGTGAGGTCCACCTGGCCGTCGGAGTCGATCTGCAGGATCCACTCCCCTCGCGCCGCGTCGAACCCGCGACGGACGCTCACTCCGTGGCCGGCGTTCGACGAATTGGTGAGCACGCGCACACGCGGGTCTCGCGCCGCCACCTCGGCCAGCACCGCAGCTGTCGCGTCGGTGGAGTGGTCGTCGACGACCACCAACTCGCTGAACGGCACCAGGTCGAGCACGTCGCGCGCCACTGCGGCGAGCACGTCGCGGATGACGCGCTCCTCGTTGAACACCGGCATCACGACGGTCAGCGTGCACTCGCTCATGCCCACGCCGCCTCCGGCGTCCCGTCGACCAGTCGGCGCGCGACGTCGACGCCCATCTTCACCGCGTGGTCCATGTTGCCGAGCTCGTAGCGCCATGCGCCGAACCTGCCGCGCGCATGGATGTCGTGCGCCATCAGCCATGGCTGGATCACCGCCAACGCGGCGTCGCGGTGCAGCGTGGGCACCGGATACGCGTAGTCGATGTGCTCCACGTGCACGCTCGCCACGCGCGCGTCCTCCGACACCAGACCCGCGCGACGCAACGACTGGTCGACTCGCTCGGCGAGACCCTCGTGGTCGAGCGGTCGCCACGGCGAGCTCGCCACCTCGGTCATCCAGGAGCTGTAGCGATCGGTGCGCGAGTCGGGCACGTTGGCCGGCGAGTACTTGGCGAAGTTGGTGGCGCGGTAGAACGGCACGTCGGGCTCGGGGAAGTACAGCCACGATCGATCGTCGGTGACGGGTTCCTCGTAACCGACGCCCACCATGGTGACGCTGTTGTGCACCAACAGGTCGGCCGCCGCCACCACGTCGGCCGGCGCGTCGACCACGAGTCGGACGAGCACGTCGAGCGGCCCGGTCCACACCAGGTGTGCGTAGTGCCGGTCTCCGGCAGCAGTCGTCAGCACATGGTCGCCGGCACGCACCTGGGTGGCGGCGGTGCCGTAACGAACGTGCGTCGCGAGCGGGGCAGCGGCACGCCGATAGATCTCACCGGTGCCACCGACGGCGGGGAACGAGAACAGGTTGTTGGGCCCCCACCCCGGCGAGTCACGACGGTGGACCACCGAGTGCAACGCCTGCTGCCACGACACCACCGACACCCGCTCGGCGATCCAGCTCGCACTCATCACGTCGGCCGGGTACGCCCAGACCTTCTCGTTGTACGGCCGCATGAACTGGCGCACGATGCCCGCGCCGAACGTCGCGTGCATCCACGTCGCGAAGTCGAGAGGGTCGTTGCGCGACGCCTCGGCGCCGCCGGCGTCGACGAGCCCGGCCAGCGCCTCCTCCGCCATCTCCGGCGGCAGGTGGTGGAGGTTGTTCTGGAACGGGTACGGCACCCACGTGTCGGCCACGCGCACGAACGACGACCGTTCGTGGTGCAGCAGGTCGTCGCCCATCACGTCGGCGAGCAGCCGATCGAACTCGCCGAAGTGCGAGAAAACGACGTGGCCGCCGAGGTCCCAGGTGAAGCCCGCCCCGTCGACCACCGACGAGGCCAGGCCGCCGGCGTGATCGGCCCGCTCGAGCACCTCGAAGTCGGAGTGACCCAGCAACACCAGTTCGCGCGCACAGCCAACACCCGTGGGTCCGGCGCCGACGATGAGGATGGGCCCCGCTGACACCCGGCGCAGGCTAGTCGGCGCTTCTCCGCAAGGGGCGTGGCGACGGCGGGTGTGATGGTAGTTTCAGGACGCCATGTCGACAGGAGCACCGATGCGCAGAGCAGTCACCAACATCGCGGCACTCGGCGTCGCCGTGTTCGCGTTCACGATGCTCGTGGCCGGCGGTGGCTCGCAGGCAGCCTCGCCGTCGCAGATCGATCCGTGCATCACGCCGTCTCCCACCGTCGAGGTCACCACCACCGTCGTGGTCACCACCACCGACCCGCAGCAGCCCACCCCGACGCCCACCCCCGACATCACACCCACGCCGACGCCCACTCCGTTGCCGCCGGGACCCGCCCGCGTGGTGCACGCGGCTCCGTCGGGGGTCGACCCGTGTGCCACCCCGGATCTCGGTTCGGGTGGCGGCACCATTCCGGCCACCGGCAACGACACCTCGTCGCTCACCTCGGTCGGCATCGTCGCGCTGGTGCTCGGTGTGGCGCTCCTCGGCGTCGCGCTGTTCCGTCGGGCGAAGCCCACGACCACCGGCTGACCCGGCTCTCACGTCGGTCGACGCGCTCTCCACACTTCGCGCACCATCTCCACGCCGTCGCGGCCCACACGCACCTTGCTGTCGTGACCTTCCCTCCACGTGATCGGGAGATCGACCAGCACTGCGCCCGACTGCGCGAGGCGCACCAGCAACTCCACCTCGTACGCATAGCCGGTGGTGCTCAACGCCCGTGCGTGGTGCTGCAACGGCTCGCGCCGGAACATCTTGAAGCCGCACTGCGGGTCCGACACCCGCAGCGGGGTGGCGACACGCACCACTGAGCGGAACACCCACGCCGCGCCTCTCCGTCGAACGGTGCGCGACGGTTCCAGCACCGCTCCGGGCAGCAACCGGCTGCCCAGCACCGCGTCGGCATCGGCGAGAAGCTCGCACATGCGCCGCACCGCGGCGAGGTCGCCGGCCAGGTCTGCGTCGACCACCAGCACCGCGTCGTGCGCGGCGGCCAACGCGCCGGTGCGCACGGCGGCACCCTTGCCCTTGCCGACGGCCGAGGCGAGCAGCCGCACGCGAGGCTGCGTCACCGACGCCGCGCGCACGATCTCCGCGGTGCGGTCGCTGCTGTGGTCGTCGACCACCAGCACCTCCCACGACGGCGGGTCGAGCGAGTCGAGCACACGGCACAACTCGGCGATGGTGGCGCCGATTCGGCGCTCCTCGTCGAAGCACGGAACCACCACCGACACGCTCAGGGGCAGCGACGACATCCGCACGACGCTACCGACGCGGCAGAGCCCGGGGCGAACCCCGGGCTCTGCATCAGTGGACGAGCGGCCTTGCGGCCGCGCACTCACTTGACTTCGACGGTGGCGCCGGCTTCGACGAGCTTGGCCTTGGCGGCTTCGGCGGCGTCCTTGTTGGCCTTCTCGAGCACCGGCTTCGGTGCTGCGTCGACGAGGTCCTTGGCTTCCTTCAGGCCCAGGCTGGTGAGCTCGCGCACGACCTTGATGACCTGGATCTTCTGGGCACCGGCGTCGGTGAGGATGTCGTCGAACTCGTCCTTCTCCTCTTCGGCCGGGGCAGCGGCGCCACCAGCGGCGCCACCAGCGGCGGCAACGGCCACCGGGGCAGCGGCGGTCACGCCGAACTTCTCCTCAAATGCGTCGAGGAGCTCCTTGAGCTCGATGACGGTGAGGTTGCTGATTTCTTCGAGGATGCTGTCCTTCGACATTGCTGTTTCTCCTGATTGAGTTCTGTGGTTCGTGAATGAGTCGACGGCGAGCCGTCAGGGCGGAGCTGCTCAGGCAGCTTCCTTCTGGTCGATGAGGGCCTTGAGGCCGTAGGCGAAGTTGCGCGGCAGTGCCTGCAACAGACCAGCGGTCTTGACCAGTGGTGCCTGCAGCGCGCCGGCGAACATCGCCAGCAACACTTCGCGGCTGGGCAGCTCGGCGAGGGCTTCGACGTCCTTGGCCGACAACACCTTGCCGCCCATGACGCCACCCTTGATGACGAGCAACGGGTTGGCCTTGGCTGCGTCGCGCAGTGACTTGGCCACGCCGGCGACATCGCCGGCGACGAAGGTGATGCCGGACGGACCCAACAACATTTCGTCGAGACCCTGGACACCTGCCTTTTCTGCACCGAGGCGAGCCAATGTGTTCTTGTACACCTTGTACTCGCCGCCGACGTCGCGCAACTGGCGACGCAGGCCGGCCAGCTGGCCGACCTTGAGACCGCGGTACTCGGTGATGATCACCGCGTCGGCTGCTTGCAGCTTGGCGGCGACTTCCTCGACCACCGCAACTTTCTCTGCACGGGGGTTCTCTGTAGTCATGTACACCTCCTTTCGCTTCTACTCGAGGTGCTCGCTTTGCAGCGAACACCGCGAGGAGCGATCAGCAGGAGAGACCTGTGAACGATCCGGCGAAGTATTCACCTCGGCTGGTGGGATGCTTCCCATTACTCCCGCCCCAGTGGGCGAGGGCCAGCGGTCTACGGCGAGCGACCGGTTTGGTTGACCCCGCAAGGCTAACGGCACGTCGGCGCCATCCCCACCCGATCGCGTGTGTGCAGTTCCGCCCGGCGGGTTCAGACGGTGGGCGCAAGGGTGGCGGCGAGTGCTTCGGCTGGTGTGGCCCACCCTAGGGTTTTGCGGGGGCGGTTGTTGAGGCTGTCGGCTGCGGCCTGTAGGGCGTAGGTGTCGAAGCGTGAGAGATCGATGCCTTTGGGGAAGTACTGGCGAAGGAGCCCGTTGGTGTTCTCGTTGGTCCCGCGTTGCCATGGCGAGTGCGGGTCACAGAAGTAGACGTCAACGCCGGTCGCGACCGTGAACTGGGCGTGCGCTGACATCTCGGTGCCTTGGTCCCAGGTGATCGAGCCGCGCAACATTTCAGGGAGCTGTTGGATCGCTGCGATCATCGCGTCACGGACCTCGATGGCCCCGTGACGCTCGGGGAGGTGCAGCAGGATCACGAACCGTGTGGTTCGTTCCACGAGCGTGCCGATCGCGGATCGGCCGCCGGCGCCGATGATCAGGTCGCCTTCCCAATGGCCGGGCACCGCCCGGTCCTCGATCTCGGCGGGACGTTCCGAGATCGACACCATGTCGGGGATCCGACCTCGCCGCTCGAGACGATTGTGTTGCTGCCGTTGTGCCCGCCCGCTGCGCAGGCAGGCTGCGAGTTCACGTCGAAGCTCACCGCGTCCTTGCACGTAGATCGATTGATAGATCGTCTCATGAGACACGCGCATCGCCTCGTCATCAGGGTGTTCGAGCCGCAACCTGTTCGAGATCTGTTCCGGCGAAGCCCACGCTTCCAGACCCTCAATCACCTTCGCGCACAGCACCGGATTCGATGCCAACTTCGTGGGCTTGGGCCGCTGACGCCGACGCTCAGCATCGAGATGAGCTGACACAGGCCGATAGCTGTCGCGGCGATCACCGCCACCGACCTCACGCGACACCGTCGACACCGAGAACCCGATCTGTTCGCCGATCGCGCTGAACGACAAGCCCGCACGCAACCCAACGAAGATGTCGACCCGATCTTCCAGCGACAACCGATGATCCATTGGCCCGGCGAGCATGTACGGCCGAATCACCCCACCCAGCCGTCGCAACACC
>JAUXQB010000163.1 GCA_030685215.1 Actinomycetota bacterium | reverse complement strand
CGTCTGTGCACTTCCGCTCGCTGAGCGAGCGGAAACGCGCGGGCGCTGTCGGCTGAGTAGGGTGCAGCGGAACGCGGGTGTGTCACCAATTCGGAGGTTGTTCGTGCGTCGATTGCTCCTGCTCGTCACCGTGATCGCGTGCCTGCTGCCGGTCGCACCGGTCGCTGCTGCGCCGGCTGCTCCGCCTCGCCCGGAAGGCACTCCGCCCGCCGGGTTCACCGATTCGCTGGTCGTCGGCGGCATCTACCAGCCGACCGCGGTCGCCGCAATGCCGGACGGGCGCACACTGGTCCTGCAGAAGGAAGGACAGGTGCGGGTGATCCTGGGCGGAGCGATGCTGCCCGACCCGGCGATGACGCTCTCGGTCTGCACACAGAGCGAGCGCGGCCTGCTGGGCGTGGCGCTGGACCCGGACTTCGGGGTGAACGGGTTCGTCTACATCTACTACACGCGCCCGAGCGCGGGCGCGCCCGGCGGCTGCGTGAACCGCGTCAGTCGCTTCCTGATGGGCCCCAACACCAACACCATCTTCTGGACGAGTGAAGTCGTGCTGCTCGACAACATCGGCTCCCCGGCCGGCAATCACAACGGCGGCGATCTCGCAGTCGGCAACGACGGATACCTGTACGTCGCAGTCGGCGACGGCGGCAACGATCCGCGTGGCGACAGCGGCAGCGGGGGTGCCAACAACGCAGCGCAGGACCTGAGCCTGCTCAACGGCAAGATCCTGCGCGTCGACCGCTCCACCGGTGCGGCGGCGCCGGGCAACCCGCTGTCCGGCCCCGGTACGGCCAACTGCCGTGTTCGCGGGAACACCCCGTCCACTCCCACCACCTGGTGCCGCGAGATCTTCGCCTGGGGTCTGCGCAACCCGTGGCGGTTCGCGTTCGACCCCAACACCGGCGCCACCCGCTTCTACATCAACGACGTCGGCCAGGGCAGTCGTGAGGAGGTCAACCTGGGGGTGCTCGGCGCCAACTACGGATGGCCCGCCCGTGAGGGCGTCTGTGCGCAGGGTCAGCAGACTCCGTGCCCGCCGCCCGACAGCGGACTCGGCTACACGCAACCGATCACCGACTACTCCCACGACGAGAACCGGCCGCTCGACTTCGGCGGTGAGTACATCACCGGCGGTGCATTCGTGCCCAACGGTGCGTGGAGCGAAGCGTACGATGGCGGGTACATCTTCTCCGATGGCAACCCCGGACGAATGTTCTTCAAGCCGGCGGTCGGCAGCACCAACTACGCATTGCCGTTCGTCACCAACGTTGGCGGCGTGACCGACATCGAGTTCGCGATGGACTCGGCCGGCTGGGCGCTGTACTACATCGCGGGGAACGGCGAACTGCGCAAGATCGCCTACAACACCAGTCCCGCGCCGCTGCCGGCCGACGCCTCTGCGTTCGTGCCGGTGACGCCGTCAGAGCGTGCCTTCGACAGCCGCAACCTCGGCGGTGCGACCGGCATGCTGCGTGCCGGTACCAGCCGCTTGATCAACGTGGTCGACACGGTCGGCTCCCACCGGTCGGCGCTGGTCAACATCACGCTCGTCCGGCCCACGTCGGAGGCGTACGCCACCGTGTGGCAACCGCGCACGACTCGGCCCTTCTCGTCCAACATCAACGGCAACGGTCTGCACGTGACGGCCAACTCGTCGATCGTGCCGATCGACGCGAACGGCGACATCCTGCTGTTCGTCAGCGCCACCACACACGTCATCGTCGACGTGATGGGTTTCTTCGACGACACTGCGTCGAACGTGTCCACGTTCGGTCGCTTCCAGACGGTGACACCCGTGCGGGCGGCCGACACTCGGCAGGCTGCGAACGGCACCACCAACCAGTACAGCGTCAGCCAGGACGGTTCGGCGGAGGTGGTCAACGTGCCCATCGAAGGTCAGTGGGGCGTGCCCGCGAACACGTCTGCGGTCGCGGTCATCGTCACCGGTCTCGCCGGCGCCATCGGCACCGGCGGCTTCGTGGTCGTGCTGCCCGATGGCGGTGCGGTGCCCGAGTCGTCGAACGTCAACGTCAACGGCGTCGGCGACGTGCGCGCCAATCTGGTCGTCGTGCCGGTCGGGGCGAACGGCACCATCGACCTGCGGTTGTCCGGTACGGCCGACGTGCTCGTCGACGTGGTCGGTTCGTTCACCGACTCGTCGGCACCGTCGAGCACCGCCGGCATGTACACCTCGATCAACCCGACCCGACTGGTCGACTCGCGCTTCGGCGACGGCTTCAACCGGCTCCCTGGAGGAACCTCCGGCTCGGCCAACTCGGCGCTCGTGCCGGACAACGCAGTGGCACTGTCGCAGAACATCGTGATCACCAGGCCCAACGGCCGTGGGTTCATCACCGCGTATCCCACCGGTCTGGCGCAGGTGCCCACCGTCAGCAACGGCAACGTGATCGCTGCCAACCAGACTCGCAGCGCGATGGCGTTCACGAGCATCGGCACCGGCGGCAGCGTGTCGTACTTCGTGTCGGTCACCAGCGACGTCATCGTCGACGTCACCGGCTACTTCAACCCCGCCCCAGCCTGATCGGCCGAAGCCTGTTGGGTAGCCTTCACGACGTGACTCGGCTGCGCATCGCCCTCGCTCAGATCAACCCCACCGTGGGCAACCTCGACGGCAACGTCGCGAAGATCTGTGCCGCGTACGACCAGGCAGAGGCGGCCGGCTGCGACATCGTCGCGTTCCCCGAGCTGTCGATCACCGGCTACCCGCCCGAAGACCTCGTGCTCAAGCCGGGGTTCGTGGCCGACAACCTCGCCGCGTTGGGCAAGGTGGCCGCGCGCACCGGTCGCTGCGCCGCGGTGGTCGGCTACGTCGCCGCCGATCGCGACATCTACAACGCGGCCGCGGTGTGTGTCGGGGGCGACGTGGTGGGCACGTACCGCAAGCGGCTGCTGCCCAACTACGCCGTGTTCGACGAGGCCCGCTACTTCACCCCCGGCGACGCCAGCGATCCGTACGAGCTGTTCGTCATCGGCGGGGTGAAGGTGGGCATCAGCATCTGCGAAGACGTCTGGAGCCCCACCGGCCCGCTCGCACAACAGGCGGCCGGCGGTGCCGAGCTGAACATCAACATCAACGGTTCGCCGTTCCACGCCGGCAAGTCGCACGGGCGCGAGCGCATGTTGGCCACTCGCGCGGCCGACGCCAGCTGCGCGCTCGCGTACGTGAACCAGGTGTGCGGTCAGGACGAGCTGGTGTTCGACGGCGGCAGCATGGTGTTCGACGCCGAGGGCAACCTGCTCTCGCGTGCGGCGCTCTTCACCGAGGAGCTGCTCATCACCGACATCGTCATCGAGCCCGTGTACCGCAAGCGACTGCTCGACCCGCGCGGCCGGCGCACCGAGGAACCCATCCGCCTCGTGCACGTGAGCGATCAGCCGGTCGCGCACGACGAGCCGGCTCCCGTGCGCATGGCCGAGCTGCCCGAACCCGATGCCGAGCTCTACGACGCGCTCGTGCTCGGCACTCGCGACTACGTGCTCAAGAACGGCTTCACCGACGTGGTCATCGGACTCTCCGGCGGCATCGACAGCACCATCGTCGCGTGCGTCGCGGTCGATGCGTTGGGCTCCGACCACGTGCACGGCATCTCGATGCCGTCTCGCTACAGCAGCGACCACTCCCGCTCCGACGCCGCCGACCTCGCCGCCAAGCTCGGCATCGACTACCGCACCGTCGCCATCGAGCCGGCGTTCGGCTCGTTCCTCGGCATGCTCGACCCGGAGTTCGAGGGCAAGCCGGCCGACCTCACCGAGGAGAACCTGCAGAGCCGCATCCGTGGCGTCACGCTCATGGCGCTCAGCAACAAGCACGGCTGGATGGTGCTCACCACCGGCAACAAGAGCGA
>JAUXQB010000161.1 GCA_030685215.1 Actinomycetota bacterium | reverse complement strand
CTGCTGGGTCAGTCCGGAAGCGCTCGGCGCGGCACGATCCCGCGGTTGACGAGGTCGCGCAGCATCTCGTCCTCGGACAGCGCGGCGGTGTCGAGCGCTGCTCGCGGCACGATGCCGCGGTTGACCAGGTCGCGCAACTGGGCGTGGTCGGCGCGGGTCGTCGGCCGCGGGGCCGGGTCGTCCGCCAGCCGGACGAACGCCGTCGACGCGGCGACGGCCACCATTGCAGTGGCGCCGAAGACGACGAGTGGGTGTCGGCCCCGGCCCGGAGCGGTGGTGGTGACGATGGTGTGGTCGGTGTGCATCTGGTCGGTGTTCATCTGGTTGTCTCCTGGCGTCAGTAGCTGAAGGTCGTGGCGCCGTCGCCGATCCACTCCCACAGCGGGACGGTGCCGCCGACGGTCGCGTTCGGGAGCAGCGCATCGGCGTCGAGGTGCTTGGCGTTGAAGCAGAGCGGGCAGACGAGGTAGCGGCCGCCGGCGGCCTCGTAGCGGGCGAGCAGATCCGACAGCGGCGGGCACCCCTCGCAGGCGGTGCCGGTGGCGACTCCCGTGACGGCCAGGCGGACGGCTTCCTTCGCGAGGAACATCATCGTCGGCCGGCCCGATTCGGCCGCACCGACCGCGACGAGGAAGGCCACGGTGACCTTCTCGGAATCTTCGAGGCCGGTGGTGAGGCTGACGACGGCCCGGTTGTTGGTGTTGGTGTTGGTAGTGGTGTTGTTCATGTGCGTAGTGGTACGCCGATGCCACCGCTCGCACATCGGGCGAACACCCGATGGTTACGATCTTTCGACGTGACGCGCGACTCAGGAGTTCGGCTGGCGGAGCTGGTCGCCACGCTGTCGCTGGCTGCCGACCTCGGCCTCGGCCACTCGCCGGAGCACGCCATTCGAGCCACGCTGGTCGCGCTCGACATGGCCGACGAGCTGGGTGTCTCCGGAGAGGAACGAGCCACCACGTACTGGGTGACGTTGCTGGCGTGGGTGGGGTGCACCGCCGACTCGTTCGAGCTGGCGCGACTGTTCGGCGACGACATCGAACTGCGCAACGGTACCTACGACGTCGACTTCGCCGGCTTTCCGCAGATGACCTACCTGTTGCGGCGCGCCGGTTCCGACGGGTCACTGCTCCATCGGGCCACGTCGTCGGCGAAGCTGCTGATGTCCAACGGCCGTTCCGTCGTGAAGGCGCTCAGCGCTCACTGCGAGGTCACTGGACGATTCGCCGGTCGGTTCGGTCTCGGACCGGAGGTCGACCGTTGTCTCGCGTACACGTTCACCCGGTGGGACGGCCGCGGCCAACCCGACGATGCGGGTGAAGCGATCCCCGTCGCCGTCCGCCTGCTGCACCTCGCCGATCTGGCAGTCGCGCACCATCGCACCGGCGGCACGGCCGCTGCCGTCGCGGAGGTGCGCCGCCGCCGCGGCACCCATCTGCAGCCCGAGCTCGTCGACGCCTTCGTGCCGCTGGCGGGGCAGCTCCTGGGGCGGCTCGACGACGAGTCGGGGTGGGACGAGATCGTCGCCGCCGAACCGACGCTGCATCGCACGCTGGCCGGCGACGAGCTCACCACCGCGTTGGAGGTGATGGCCGACTTCGCCGACATCAAGTCACCCTGGCTCCTCGGTCACTCGCGGGGCGTGTCCGAGCTCGTCGCGGCTGCCGCGGCCGCAGCCGGTCACGGCCCGGCCGACGTGCTGCTCGCGCGCCGGGCAGGGCTGGTGCACGACCTCGGTCGCGTCGGCGTGCCCAACACGATCTGGGACAAGGCAGGGCCGCTCACTCGAGCCGAGGTCGAACGAGTGCGGTTGCACAGCTACTACACGCAGCGGATGCTGCAGCACCCGGGCACGTTGGCCGAGATCGGCGCCATCGCCTCCAGCAATCACGAACGACTCGACGGATCCGGCTACCACCGCGGCGCGGCGGCGTCCGGCGTGCCGAGCCTGGCGCGGCTCCTCGGAGCCGCCGATGCATTCCACGCCATGGGCGAAGATCGCCCTCACCGCCCCGCGCTCACGGCCAATGCCCGTGTGGCACAGGTTCGCTCTGAGGTTCGCGCCGGCCGGCTCGACGCTGCCGCGGTCGACGCCGTGCTGCACGCCGCCGGCCACGCACCGCGCCGCCGCTCGCCAGGCCCTGGCGGGCTGACTGCTCGCGAGGTGGAGGTGCTGCTACTGGCGGCGCGCGGCGCGACCAACCGGGCGATCGGCGAGGCACTGGGCATCTCGGCCAAGACCGCCGGCTCGCACATCGAGCACATCTACACGAAGATCGGCGTGTCCACGCGTGCCGGTGCCGCCCTCTTCGCGATCCAGCAGGGCCTGCTCCCAGACGCAGATCCGATCGCTCTCTGACCGGTCGGATGCAGCGCGAGGTCAGCTGCGCAGGTTGGGCATCATCGTCACCGGTGGCACGTCGGACGACAGAAAGCGGTCGATGAGGCGGGCGACCTCGTGCGGGTGCTCCATCGGCAGCCCGTGCGACGACCCCGGCACGATGGCGAGCTGCGCCTCCGGCAACGCGGCGTAGAACGCCGTCGTGTGACCGAGCGGGATGAGGTCGTCGTCGCCGGCCATGACCAGCACGGGCACCGACACCCGCGCGAGGTCGTCGACGGTGAGCTCGGGCTCGATCCCGAACAGGTGGAAGCCCTTGGCCGCGACCGCGGCCCAGTGGTCGGCTCCGTCGGGTGAGCGCTCCGCGTACGCGGCAGCGATCTGCACCATCATGGAGTCGTCCGACGGGTCGTGGTCGCTGTCGGCCGCCGGCTCGGTGGCGGACGGCGTCACACCAGCGACTCCCGTCGACATGTTCCAGTGGAAGTTCGCCCCGATCGCCACCAGCCGACCGACGAGCTCGGGTCGACGCAACGCGAGGAGCAGACCGACGATGCCACCATCGCTCCAGCCGACGATGTGCACGGGGGCGCCGATGTGCTCGATGAACGCGATCGTTTCGTCGACCATCGACTCGTAGTGGAACGCCTCGGGCGTGTCGGCTGTCCTGCCGTGTCCGCGCCGGTCGAATGCGGCCACTCGCCGGCGCTCGGCCAGCGGCGCGCCGATGCTGTCGAGCAGTGCGTCGCTGTTCGACAGCCCGCCGTGCAACAGCAGCACGGTCTCGTCGCCGTCGCCGTGCACCGCGAACCAGGTGGGATGGCCGAGGACATCGAGCGTGGGCACGCACCGATCGTACACAGCGTGCGGCGGCGGCTCTCCGGGAGTCACCCCGGCATGGTGATGCAGATCTTGCCGCGGACCGTCCCCGCTTCCAGCTGCCGCATCGCGTCTCGCGCTCGGCTGAGCGGGTAGGTCCGGTCGATGGTCGCAACGACCTGCCCGGCGTCGATCAGCCGGGTCAGCGGCAGCAGGTCGGCATGGTGCTCCTTGGAGGCGAGCATCGTCAGTCGCGGGCGGACGAAGATCGACACCAGCGGTGCGCGCAGGCTTCTCCCGAGGCCACCGGTGACGTTCCCCTTGCCCTCACCCCCGACGATCACGAGGCTGCCCGTCGGGGCGAGGGCGCGCCGGAGGCGTCGCAGCGACGTGTTGCCGGCGATGTCGAGGATCAGGTCGTAGCGGCGAGATCCATCGGTGGCGTCGTCGGTGGCGTAGTCGATCACGTCGTCGGCGCCGAGCGACCGGACCAGATCGGCCTTGACCGCGCTGCACACTCCGGTGACCTCGCAGCCCAACGCCTTCGCGATCTGCACCGCGTAGGTGCCGACCCCTCCGGATGCGCCGATGATCAACACCTGCTGCCCGGCTTCGATCCGGCCGAGCCGCAGCCCTTGCAGCGCCGTCGTCGCCGAGACGGGAACGGCGGCCGCCTGCTCGAACGTGAGGGTCGATGGCATGTGCGCGAGCTTGTCCTCGCGGGCCGCGGCGTACTCGGCGAACGCGCCTCGACCGACGCCGAAGACCTCGTCACCCACGGCGAACCGGGTGACGTCGGCGCCGACAGCGACGACGGTGCCGGCAAGGGCCAGGCCGGGCACACGGTTCTTCGGTGCGCGGAGACCGAACCCGATGACCCGCATCAGATAGGGGCGACCGGTCATCGAGTGCCAGGTCCCACGGTCGAGCCCGGCGGCGTGCACGTGGACGAGCACCTCGTGTGCCTCGATCTCGGGTCGTTCGACGTCGGTCAGCTGCCAGGTGTCGCTGGACCCGTAGCGGTCCTGCACGATGGCTCGCATCATGTCGGTCGCGGTCGGTTCGGAGTGCGTGTCGTTCGGTTGGTGAGTGTTCGTGATCATGTCCTGCATCGTCGATCTAAGGCCGATGCGAGCGCATCGGGCGTTCCCCCTCAGATCACGAGTTGCGCCTCAGCCGGGAATCGCGATGGTGACCACTTCGAACGCGGCATGTCGTGGCGCCACGCGGCGACCGGCGCGTTCGAGCATCGGACCCCACCGCGTGATGCCGGGCAGCGCGGCGGGTGCATAGAGCCCTCGTGTCCTGCAGGTGGCGCCGTGAACGTGGGCGACGAGGTCGAGGTCGTCGCTGGCGACGAACCGAGCGGCATCCCATGGTGGCCGGCGGAACTGGCGGCGGTTCCACCATCCCCACGGGCTGGAGCGCTGCAGGCTTCCGATCACCACGCGCCCGCCCGGACGAGTGACACGCGCGAGCTCGGCGATCACTGCGCCAGGGTCGGCGGCGAACTCGCACACCGTCACCGCCACGGTGGCATCGAAGCAGTCGTTCTCGAAGGGGAGGTGCTGGACATCGCCCGCGACCACTCCACCGGCGACTCGGCCGCGTGCGAGCTCGATCGACGCCCGGTCTCGGTCGACGCCGACCACGCGGGCTCCGAGCAACTCGAGGCGAGCGGTGAAGCGACCGGTGCCGCAGCCGGCGTCGCACACCTCGAGCCCGGCGACCGGCCCCATCGCGTCGAGGAGCAGGTCGTGCTCGACGCTGGTCGCGTACCGGCCCCACGGCTGGTCGAACCAGGCGTCGTAGGCGTCGGCGTCGGCGAACCACCGCGATGGTCCGTCCGCCCGCTCGCGGCCGGCCATCAGGTCATCGCGCGACATCGTGCGGGACGCGCAGCGTCACGATGCCACCTGCATCTCGACCGGCAGTTCGGCTCGTTGCCATTCCGGGAAGCCGTCTTCGAGGCGCCGCGCGGCGCGGCCGCGGCGGCGCAGGAGGCGCACTGCGTCGTCGGCCATCACGCAGTACGGGCCACGGCAGTATGCAACGATCTCGACGTCGCGGGGGATGGCCTTCAGGCTCTCGGCGAGTCGCTCGATCGGGATCGAGCGGGCACCGGCGATGTGTCCGGCCGTGTACTCCGGCAGCGGTCGGACGTCGAGCACGATCACGTCGCCGGCGACCAGGCGGTCCACCAGTTCTGCGCGGCCGATCTCCTCCAGCCGCGACCGGTCACCCAGATAGGCCGCGGCGAGGTCGTCGATCTCGGAGTGGTGCGCCGCGGCGACGTCGCGCAGCGCCGCCCACAACTCGCCGACACGGCCCGACGTCAACCGGTAGTAGATGCGGGTGCCGTCACGCCGGGTGGTGACCAGCCCGATGGCAGCCAGGGTTCGGAGGTGGAACGACGTGTTGGCGACGCTCTGTGCGATCTCGTCGGCCAGCTCCTCGACGTGGCGCTCGCCCTGCGCGAGCACGTCGATCAGTTCTGCCCGGCGACCGTTCCCCATCGCTTTCGCAACCTCGGCGAACCCGTCGAACAACGCATCCTTCGCGCCCCGATCACCCATCGACCACCACCTCCACTGACGAACATACTCAAGCCGCCACTTGACAAGCTAGCGCCGCGTCCGCGACTGTTCAAGCAGTTCCTTGAGGATAGGCAGGGGTTCCGATGCGAGTTCACGAGTTCGTCGACGAGGGTCTCGGGCGATGAGCAGCTCCACACCGGTCGAGTCCGGGGTGCGGTTGGGGTTGCGCGAGAACCTCGCCCAGTTCATGTTGCTCGTCGGGGTCAACGCGCTCGTCGGCGGCATGATCGGTCAGGAGCGCACCGTCCTGCCACTGCTCGCCACCGACGAGTTCGGGCTCGACAAGTACACCGCAACGCTCACGTTCATCGCCGCGTTCGGCATCGTCAAGGCCGCCACCAACTTCTTCGCCGGCACCCTCTCGGACCGGTACGGGCGCAAGCCCGTTCTGGTCGCCGGTTGGATCATCGGTATCCCCGTCCCGCTCCTCCTGATGTGGGCACCGACCTGGGGATGGGTCGTGTTCGCGAACGTGCTGCTCGGCGTCAACCAGGGCCTCACGTGGTCCACCACCGTCATCATGAAGATCGACCTCGTCGGGCCCGAGCGACGCGGGTTCGCGATGGGCATCAACGAAGCGGCCGGCTACGGCGCCGTCGCCCTCACGGCGCTCGCGACCGGATGGATCGCCGCCGAGCACGGCCTGCGACCCGCACCGTTCTTCCTCGGCGTCGCGTATGCCGCCCTCGGACTCGGCCTGTCCACCTTGGCGGTGAAGGAGACCCACTCCCACGCCCGCCATGAAGCCACGAACCACGTCTCGGCCAACGACACCCACCGCGAGGGGCTGACAACCGCGGAGATCTTCCGTCTCACGTCGTTCCGCGACAAGGCCCTGTCGTCGTGTTCCCAGGCCGGGCTGGTCAACAACCTGAACGACGGACTCGCGTGGGGGCTGTTCCCCATCTTCTTCGCCGCCGCCGGCGTGTCGATCGGACGCATCGGGATCCTCGCCGCGCTCTACCCGGCTGCGTGGGGGCTCGGGCAGCTCTACACCGGCGGGCTCTCCGACCGGATCGGCCGCAAACCCCTCATCGCCGGCGGCATGCTCACTCAGGCCGCCGCCCTCGCCTGGATGGCGGCCGTCACCGGCTTCTGGGCGTGGGCCGCCGGGGCGGTGGTGCTCGGCATCGGCACCGCGATGGTCTACCCGACGTTGCTCGCCGCGATCGGCGACGTCGCCCACCCCACCTGGCGCGCACGCTCCGTCGGCATCTACCGGCTCTGGCGCGACGGCGGCTTCGCCGTCGGCGCGCTCCTCGCCGGTGTCCTCGCCGACCTGGCCTCGATCGAGACCGCGATCTACGCCGTCGCCGGCCTCACCGCGATCTCGGGTGTGATCGTGATCGTGCGCATGAACGAAACACACCGACCGGCACTCGCAGACAATTCTGTTGACGATACTGACTGAGTCAGTTATCTTTGGCGGATGCCGCGAACGACACCACCGGATCGACTGAGCAAGCTGCTCGACGCGGCCGCCGCCGCGTTCGTGGAGCACGGGTTCCAGCACACTCAGATGGACGACATCGCCGATCGGCTGGGCGTGTCGAAGGGCACCATCTACCGCGCCGTCGACTCCAAGGAGACGCTGTTCGCTGCGGTGATCGCGTGGGGCGACACACCCGATCAACTGCCCTCCGACGGCCTCGCTCCCACCGGTGACGCCACTGCGGTGGCAACTGCTGTCGCCACCGAACTGGCCGATGCCGTGGCGGGTCTCGAGCTCACCACCATCGTCGCTGGACGCAGCCGGCTCCGGTCCGCAGACGCGTTCGGTGATGAGATCGAACGCGTCACCGCCGGCCTGTACCAGGTGATGCGCAGCCGACGCACCGCGATCATGGTCCTCGACCGTTGCGCGTGCGAGATCCCCGAGCTCACGGCCATCTGGTTCGGTGAGGGCCGCTACGCCCTCGTCGATCTCTGGCACGACTACCTCACGCGGCGATCGACACACCTCACCATCGACGTCGACAGGGCGATCCTCGCCCGCACCATCGTCGAGCTCGTCACCACCTGGGCCGTCAAGATGCCGTGGGATCCCGCACCCCGCCCCTATCCCGACGACACATCGACGGCGTGCGCCGCCATGATCCGCCATCTCCTCGTCGGGCCGGCACGATGACCACCGACGCTGCCGCGCGCCCAGGGGTGGTCGCGCGGTTCAGGTCCCGCCAGTCCGGCCATCCGTCCGGGATCGTCGGTCGCATCTTCGGTCGCGCGATGGTGAAGGACACTGCCGACGCGAACGACCAGGCGATCGCGCTGCTCCACCTCACCGCGCCTCGCACCGTGCTCGAGGTCGGATTCGGCCAAGGGCGCACCACCGCCGTGCTGCTCGACGCCGGCCACCACGTCATCGGCGTCGACCCGTCGGCGACGATGGTGAAGCAGGCAACGGCCCGCAACCGCAGGGCCTGCCGCGACGGTCGCGCCGACCTTCGCCACAGCGACGGCATCACCATCGCGTTCGACGACCACGTCGCCGACGTCGCCTTCAGCGTGCACACCGTCTACTTCATGCCCGATCCCGCTGCTACGTTCGCCGACATCGCCCGGGTCCTGCGCCCCGGTGGCACGCTCGTCATCGCCTGCCGCACCAGCGACACCCCATCGCCGGCATGGATGGACCCGACCATCTACCGAATCCCCACCGCTGCCCAACTGACGGCGATGCTCAACGCATCCGGGTTCGATCGCGTCGACCAACACACCGCCGACGACGCGCTGCACGTGTTCGCAGCACACCTTCCGAACGACGCGCCCGTCTCGTGAGCACCACGACCGACGATCTCAGGAACGCGCTGCGGCGCTCCACCGGCATCGACGACCTCGACTGGGCGACACCACCGACCCCGCTCCAGGGTGGGTTCTGGGCGGAGATGTACACCGTCGAGCTCGCCGACCCACCTGCGACGCTCGCCGGGCGGCTCGTGGCCCGGATCATGCCCGACCCCGACACCGCGGCGTTCGAGACAGCCATCCAACGACACGTCCACCGTTGCGGGTTCCCGGTCCCTGCGGTCCGCGCCGCCGGCGGCCCGACCAGCGAGCTCGACCGAGCCTGGACGCTGATGGATCACGCACCCGGGCAGCCGATGCTCAGCGGACTCACCGCGACCGGCGCCGTTCGTCGCGCACCGATCCTGTATCGCCGCCTACCCGACCTCCTCGCCCGTGCAGCCGCCGATCTCCACCGCTGTCCGATCACCGGACCAGACCTCGACGGCCACGTCTCTCGCGCCGACATCCGCTCCTTCCTCGGGCGCATCGCCGAGCAAGCGCTCACCGTCGGCCGCCACGACCTCGCCCGGATCGCCGAGACTCTGACCGAACGAGCACCCGTCGGTCGATCGATCTGCCATGGCGACCTGCATCCGTTCAACCTCCTCGTCGACGGCGACGACTGGACGATCCTCGACTGGTCGACCGCGGTCGTCGCCGACCCTCACTACGACCTCGGGTTCACCACGCTCATGCTCGCCAACCCGCCGCTCGGCGGGCCGGCACCGGTGCGCGCCGTCACCCGTCGCGTCGGAGGTCGACTCGCCCGACGCTTCCTGCGCACCTACTCACAGCTCAGCGGCACCGTCGTCGACCCGGAGCGACTCGCATGGGGACGCAGCGTTCACGCACTGCGAGCGCTCACCGAGGTGTCCACCTGGGAGCACCAGGATCGCATCGATGCGCACCGGGGGCATCCGTGGCTCGCCCTCCGTACGGTCCTCGAAGCCCAACTCGCGACCTGAGCGACCGGTCACTTCGAGCCGGCGCTGAGGCGCTTCACCGATCGTCATCGAGCGACTGCACGAAACGGGCGAGCTCCGTCGGGTCGATGCCGCCGACCTCGCTGTCGTTCGGGAATCCGCCACTCAGCACGTCGGCCCGAAACGCACTCAGCGCACGGACCCGCTCGTCCATGATGCGACGCTGCAAGGAGGCGACATCGCCGTAGGTGCGCGCGTGCCGCGGCACGCGTGGGCTCTCGCCGCAGATGTCCGACTGGAAGAGGAACATCACATCGGCGTCACGTCCCGAGCCGAGCGAGATGGTGGCCATTGCCGTGCGAGGCGTGATCTGTGCCAGCACCGCAGCCGGGATGAGCTCGCACTCGACCGCGAACGCGCCGGCCTCCTCGAGGTCCTGGAACTGCCGCCAGAGGGTGCCGGCCTCGGCAGCATTGCGGCCCACGTGTCGCACACCGCCGAACTGGGTGGAACGCTTGGGCACGAACCCGAGATGGCCCATGACCGGCACGCCCTCCGCCGCGAGCAGGCGCACCGCGTCGAGGCGTCGTGCGGTGATGACCGCATCGGCGCCGGCCGACAGCGAACGGAATGCAGTGGCGAGCAGGTCGTCGGTGTTGACTTCCCCGCCGAAGTCGATGGCCGCAGTGACGAACAGTCGGCTCGACCCGCGCCTCACCTCCGGCACCGCCGCCGCCAGGCACACGACCATGTCGATGCCCGCGGCCTCGGCGGCAGCAGCCTCCTCCTCGGTGCCCGC
This sequence comes from Actinomycetota bacterium, assembly GCA_030685215.1. GTDB lineage: Bacteria > Actinomycetota > Acidimicrobiia > Acidimicrobiales > Ilumatobacteraceae > UBA668. The sequence goes on along the minus strand of JAUXQB010000161.1, from coordinate 4,104 downwards.
GGTCACCTGCACGTACTGCCGGCCACCGCCCTTGAGCGCGGCGATGGATGCCACCGTGACCGTGCGTTCGGCGTCGCGCCCGTTGAAGTCCAAGATCCTCGTCATCGGAGCCGGACGTTACCGCCCGCGTCGCGTGGCCCTGCGTCCGATCATGCGGGCATCGACACGAGCAACTGGGCGACGAGCGAGTCGACGAGCCATCTCGCATAGCGATCTCGTGCCCAACCCCGGTCGATGACGAGCAGCCGATAGAGCTCCGGCGACGCGAGGGCGTGGATGACGTCGGCCGCGTCCTGTGCTCGCAGACCATCGCGCAACGAACCAGACTGCGCCAGGACAGCTGCCACGCGGCCCTGTCCCTCCTGGCGCTGCCGCGTCAGGTCGTCGAGGAGCGCAGTCGCCTCCGGATCGGACCCGGCGGCACTCACCAGGATGCGGTAGACGGGTGCCGTCCTGGTGTTGATGTCGACGCTGATGGCCACCAGCCGTGCGAGCACGTCAGTCGGCTCCGGCGCGGCGAGGAGCGTCTGCACCTGCGGACGCTCGGCCACGGCGATCGGCTCGTCGTCGCCGGCGATGGAGGTGTCGAGGAGGCCCTTGAGGATGCCCGGCTTCGACGAGAACAGCCGGTACACCGTCGCCTGCGGTACGTCGGCGGCGTTGCTGATCGCCTCGATGGTGGTCGCGCCATAGCCGCGCTCCAAGAACAGGGTGCGGGCGGCGTCGAGCACTGCCCGACGAGCCAGCCGTGTTCGCGCCTGCGGTGCGCGCGCCCTGTCGGCTGCCATGTCGTCGCGACGGGCTACCGGCGCCGCGTGGCGCTGGTGCGCCCGACCTTGAGCTCGACCGCGTGCCGGATGATGGCCATGAACGCCTTCTCGTCCAGGTGGTCACCCTCGACGATGTCGATCGCCCGCCGGGTGCCCGCGTCGAGGCTCGCGTTGAACAGTTGACGAGGGTCGTCGAGCGCCGCGCCGTTGAAGAACGTGATCTTCACCTTGTCCTTGTACGTCTCGCCGGTGCAGATGAGCCCGTCGTGCGACCATGCAGGAACGCCGGCCGGGTTCGTCGGCTTCACCCACTTCGCCTCCTCGACGATCTCGGGATCAGCCTCCTCGATGAGCGCACGGATCCGGTTCATCAGTTCGGCGCGCCAGTCGGTGGCGGCCATGTCACACCGCCTCGGCAGCGGGGAGGGCAGCGAAGTCGCGCTGCACCTTCTTGTACCACTTCATTCCCGACACGGGCTTCCGCCAGCGGGCCTTCATCTCGCGGAGCGCGTGCTCGTGGGCAGTGTCGCCGGCTGCAACGACCTCCCGGAGGTGTCGGTCCTGGGCATGGATGATCTCGTTCGCATCGGCGCCGGCGTGACTGAGCTCGCACGCACCACCGAGTTGGCTGCAGGTCATCGTCTTCATGGTAACGCTCCTTCGTTGATGCTCGTGTTGTGAGAGTCATACTCTCATATTGAGAGTATGACTGTCAATACACGGAGGAGGCCGGATCTGGCCCGGGGCAAATCTCCGGACGTGCGCACCGCGCCGCTGGCTATGGTCGGCGGAATGCAGATGATGATGGTGACCTGCCGTGTCCGAGCGACACGGTCCGACCGAGCGGGATCGCCGACGGCGAACACTCGGTCAGAACTTCCTCGTTGACGAGCGCCTCACTCGCGATCTGATCCGCGGGCTCGATCTGCGCGAGGGCGAACTCGTCGTCGACATCGGTGCGGGTGTCGGCGCGCTGACGATCGAACTCGCTCGCTCGGGCGCGGTCGTCTGGGCGGTGGAACCCGACCCCGAGTGGTACGACCGCCTCGGCGACGTCGTGGTGGCGGCCGGCGTCGGCGACCGCGTTCGGCGAGTACGCACGACGTTGGAGCAACTTCAGCTCCCCCGTCAGCCCTACCGGGTGGTCGCCAACCCGCCGTTCGGCATCACCACCCACCTGCTCTCGCGGTTGCTCGAACAGCCGGCGAGATGGCCCACCCGTGTCGACTTGGTCGTGCAACGCGAGGTGGCTCTCCGGCACACGCGCACCCCGCCCGTCTCGCTGCGCACGGCGGCATGGTTGCCGTGGTGGGAGTTCCGACTCGGCCGCACCATCGATCGGACCGCGTTCCGGCCTCGTCCGTCCGTCGACGCCGCGGTGCTCTCGGTGCTCCGCCGCGCGCCGGCACTGCTGCCCGAGCGGCTCGCACCCTCGTACGCCGACGCGCTCCGGCCAGTGTGGAACCTCGCTGCCGCACCGCCGCGAGGGCGTCACCAGCAGGGTCGATGAGCCTTCGACGACGCGCACCGCGCCTGCTGCACCCACGACCGGGTCTCGGGCGCGATCACTCGCTGCCGGCCCGGAGCGCGGGCAGGACGAGGCGACCGACTCGTTCGGCCTCGTCGTCGAGCGGGTAGCCGGAGAGGATGAACGTGTCGATGCCGAGCGCTTGGTACGCGCGGAGCTTGGCGACCACTCGCTCGGTGCTGCCGGTGATCGCCGCTCCCACCCCGCTGCGCGCCACGCCGATCCCGGTCCACAAGCCCTCCTCGGCGAAGCCGTCGTCGGCGGCGGAGGACCGCAATGCGTCCTGCCGGCGGACGCCCTCCGACGAGTGGTCGTGTGACGCACCCTTCAGCCGACGGCCGACCTCAGGGTCGAGTTCGCTGATCAGTTCGGAAGCAGCAGCGCGGGCGTCGTCGTCGGTGTCGCGCACGATCACGTGGGTGCGCAGGCCGAACCGCAGGGTGCGGCCGTGCGCGGCGGCCCGCTCCCGCATCTCGGCGACGAGGGCACCGATGGAGGCCACCCCCTCGATCCACATCAGGTAGCAGTCGGCGTGCTGCGCCGCGACCTCGCGGGCCGGTTCCGACGTACCGCCGAAGTACATCGGCGGAGGCGTGCGAGTGCGAGTCGGCGCGGTGGACAGACCGTCGTAGCTCCAGTGCTCACCCTGATGGGTGACCGTTTCGTCGGTCCAGAAGGCGCGCAGCAGTGCCATCGCTTCGGCCGTACGCCGGTAGCGCTCGACCGATCCGAGCGTCTCGCCGGCCAACTCGCTGGAGATGATGTTGACGGTCAGGCGACCATCGAGGAGTTGCTGCAGGTTCTTCGCCGCGCGGGCGAACATCGGTGGATCGAACTCCCCGACGCGCACCGCGGGCAGCAGGCCGATGGTGGTGAGCGACGGCGCCAACGCTGTGGCGAGTGTCCACGGATCCATCCCGGGCACGAACGAGCTCGGGATCAACACGTTGTCGAACCCTGCCCGCTCGGCACCGGCGATGACGTGCCGGTTGTACTCGAACGTGGCCCGCCGAGTCGGGTCGTCGACACCGAGACGAGCGGTGTCGCCGACACAGGACGGTGCGAACCAGGCAAGTTCCAATGCAGTCACGGAGAGAGTGTCGCGCGCTGCCGGTCGGCTGAAGGGAGCGCAACCGCCGAGGTCGCACGGCGACACGGCCGCCGCAGCTACCTGTCGAGCGCGCCCTTGCCGGCCAGGATCTTGTCGCGGTACTTGATGATGCGGGCGACCTTGGTGGCCGATGTCTTGGCGGAGTTGAGCGCGAAGACGTAGCTGCGCTGGCGTCCCGGTGTCAGCATCGTGAACGCCTGCGCGAGTTCGGGATCCGACTCGAGCGCTTCGACGAGTTCGTCAGGGAGCTCGAGGTCGTGCTCGACCTTCGGCGGCCGGATGCCTCGCTCGGCGTAGCCGATCGCCTCTGCGAGGTACTCGCGGATGATCGCTTCCGAGGCGACGACCTGTCGGTTGTCGTCGAACTTGAAGCAGTCCGGATGGCTGCTGTTCGGCCCCTGTCCGATCAGCACACCGTGCGGGTCGCGCATCAGCGCCGCGTTGAAGAACGTCAACCGGAAGTCGTCGCGGAAGGCACCGATGATGACGATGTTGCGCCCGGAGTGCATGTAGCACGGGTGGCCCCACTTGACGTGCTCCGACAAGCCCGCGTCGCGACAGATCCGCCGCAGATCGAGCAGGCCGTCGTACCAGAACCTGGTCGAGCAGTCGGGGGTCGCGAAGCGGTCGCAACGGCCACACCCGCTCTCGAAGTAATGCTCGATGTTGGTGATCATTCGCACTCCTTGGTCTCG
>JAUXQB010000159.1 GCA_030685215.1 Actinomycetota bacterium | reverse complement strand
TCGCGCAACACCTTCAAGAAGCTGTTCGTCGGCATGGAGGCCTACGACTACGCAGAGGACGTGTTCGACCCCGGCAACGCCGCGTGGTTCGACTTCCTCGTCAAGAGCGAGCTCGACGACTCACAGCCGTCACCGGGCTCGGTGTACATCCGGTGGGAGTTCCGCGATCAGGCGGCCATCGAGGCGTTCGAGGCGAACGAGCTCCCTGCCGGCTTCCGGCTGGCGCCGACCCGCTTCCTGGAGTCCGACCCCGCCGAGGGTGGGTACTTCCTCGCCCTCAACCTCTACAACGGTGGCGGCGGCATGATCGTGGGTGGCGCCCGCGCCGAGTGGGACGTGTTCGTCCATCCACCCGCCGGCGCCGACCCCGATGCGGGCACCCGACCTCGGTTCATGGTGGTCGACGTGGCGGCCGAGGAGGTGTCGGCCAACGCCGGCGACCTGCTGACGCCTGCCGAACCCGTCTCGCACCAGATCGTCGACGGCGTGGTGACCAGCAGCGTGCGGCGTATCGACGGCGACCAGGAGGTGCCCGTCTTCGAGTCGACGTTCCCGGTGCCCGACCCTGCCCGGAACGAGGTCGCCCGGTTCACCCGCGAGATGGCCATCGGCAACGACTACATCTACTGGGCGCACGGCGTGTCGGACCGCGTGCTCTACAACGCGACCACGTTCAACCACGACGCCTACCTGGTGGACCCCTCGCAGATCACCTTCGCCGACAACTCACGTTGGGCGCAGTACCTGAAGCCCACCGTCACCGACGCCGCGTACTACGTGAACAGCCTGGAGTACGTCGCCTCGCCGATGGCGAACCTCGACTCCGACCACCTCGACATCACACCGGAGTGGCTGGCCGAGCTGGTCGGCTTCAAGAACAACGGGCACCAGGTGGGGCTCATGCGCAGGGCGGTCGAGCTCCTCTTCCGCGGTGAAACGGGCGCGCTCGTGCCGTTCCGTGTCTCGAACGAGACGCCGTCCACCTACTACCACTTCGAGATCACCGACCCCGAGGCCTTCGAGGCCGCGCTCGATCTGCCTCCGGGACATCGCCTCGCTCCGACCCGGCTCCTCGAGGGCGGTGACGAGGGCTACTTCCTCACGCTCTCGATCTACGAGGTCGACGACGCCATCGAGGGAACACGAGCGGAGTGGAGCGTGTACACCGACGACGGCGACGGTCGTCCGAACATGATGGTCGTCGACCTGATGACAGAAGACGTCGCGACCGATCCGGTCAGCATCCTCAACCTGCCCAGCGTCGTCGACCACGAGCTCGTCGACGGTGTCCTCAGCACCCGGTTGTCCTCGGCCGCGATCACCTTCGAGGCGTCGTTCGAGACCGCGGGGACCACCGAGCAGGAGCTCTCGATGGACTGGATCGAAGCGGGCGACATCATCTGCCACCTCAACGGCATCTGCGACAACTACTTCTACGACGCCGAGACCCTCGACGTGCCCGTCCACCTCCCGGCCGAGGTCTCGGTGGATGCGTTCTCCTCACCGTGGAGCGAGTTCGTGAGTGCGTCGCCGAGCGTGGTGTTCTACCGGGACAATGCTCAGGAGTACGTGGTCAAGCGCTGGTACAACCTGGCTGTGCCGGTCGACGAACTGCCGTTCACCGGTCTGGAGGATCGCACGCACGCCATCAGCGGCACCGGCTCGCTGGTCGGGCGAACGGGTTCCATCGCGGACTCGGAGTACACGTACACCGGCGATGTCGTGGTGGACGGCGACCGCGTGACGTTCGCCATCGACCAGCAGGTCGACAACGCCCTCGGAGTGGGCCACATCTACACGACCGGCAGCTTCGATCTCGCGAGCGGGACCGGCACCCAGACGGTCGTCGACTGCCAGGGCCCCGCCCTGTTGTGCAGCGGCATCGAGAACGGCTCCAACGAGTTCTACGCGGTGCAGGAGCTCGACGCGTCCGGCCCCGACGCCATCACCTGGCAGGTGAACGTCGTCGTCGATCTGGGTGGCACCTTCGGCATCGCGGACAGCGCCTCCATGATCATCGCCACCAGCGTGCCCTGAGCCTCGCCCACTTCACGATCGCACGTGTCGCGGCCCGACCTGGGTGTGAGTCGGTGGGGCCGCGACACGAAGCAGGGGAGAGGGTTGAAATGGCAGTGTGACTGCCACTAGTTTGTGGCGCATGGGGAACGACGTGAACGAACCGCCGGCTCGACTGATCTCGGGCATGCGTGGGGTGCGCTACGGCGAGGTGCTGGCGATCTACCTGCGCGACACCGGGCTGGAGGCCGAGGTGTACGGCACGCAGATGCTGAACGACTGCCCGCAGGAGCTGTGGGAGACGCTCGACGCGGCCGCCATCGCGCAGGAGATGGGGGCGGCGATGGTGAAGCTCAACGGGCCGCGGCACTGGATGCTCGACGGGCTGGGCGCGAAGGTCGCGCCGGTGGAGCCCGTGCTGCGCGACTTCAACGGGCTCACGATGCGCCGCATCGCGACGGTCGACCTGGGCGACACGCCGGCACCGCTGCCGTACGTGGAGCGGCACGTCAACCGCGGCGCGGTGTTCTTCTTCGACGCCGGAGCGCCCGTGTACGAACTGGTCAACCCCGACGGGCTGGCCTACGTGATGCAGGCGTACTGCATCGGCGTCGACCCGACCATCACCCAGGACAGCCTCGCGACCCTGGGCGAACGGCTCGCACTGCCCGCAGGCTGGACGTATCGCACTCGCATCCTCGACGACGAGCTGGTGGTCGACACCACGGCCACCATCGCCACCGTGCTGCAGGACGAGCTGGAGAACTCGTACACCCTGCCGGTGTGACGGCCGCGGCTCCGGTACCGTCCACGTCGATGCACGTGAACTCGCACGATCTCGCCGCTGCGCTGGCGGCGCTCGCCGTGCCGGGTGTGGTCACCGGCGCACGGCTGATCGTGGCGGCGGATCTCGACGAGCTGCACGACGTCGAGCGGGCGAAGGTGGCCAACGCGGTCCCGCGACGCCAGCACGAGTTCGCCAGCGGCCGCGCCCTGCTGCGCGAGCTGCTCGGCACCAACGACACCATCCCTGTCGGGCCCTCGCGGGCGCCGCACCTGCCGCAAGGTGTGGTCGGATCGCTGGCGCACGACCGCGAGGTGGTGGTCGCAGCCGTCACCCGCGACCCGGCGATCACTGCACTGGGCATCGACGTGGAACCGGCGGAACCGCTGTCGAGCGACATGGCGCGAGTGATCCTGCGCGACGACGAGGCCGGCCTCGACGCGCACCTCGCGTTCACGCTCAAGGAAGCTGCGTACAAGGCGTGGAGCACCGGCGGGGGCCGGATGCTCGACCACCACGAAGTGCGGTTGCGCGTCGACGGCGACCGCTTCACCGCGACGGTGCTGCCCGATGGCTCCGACCTGCGGGGACGGTTCGCCATGGCGGCTGATCGGTACGTGGCGCTCGTCATGGTTCCTTGACGAAGTCCACACACTTCCGGCGCCGTGACCGGTTGAGTGCCGGAAGTGTGCCGCCTATGATTCCTCACTCAAGTCAGGCGTGCCACATCGACCCCCGAGATTCTTCGATGTGCACCAGAGCGGGCCGATGGGAGGGCACGATCGTGACGTTCTCGACGTTCTCACGCTCACATCCGTGCATCGCGGGTTGTGCCCTGCCGGTCGTCCTAGGCGGCGATGACGGTTCGTGAACCCGCTGCAGGGGCTCGTAGCGCGCTGATCCGGTTCGAAGCCACCGGCACCGCCCGCCGCCGCCTGTACTGCCTGCCCTTCGCGGGTGGCGGCCCGTCCACGTACCGGCTGTGGCCGAAGAGCCTGCCCAGCGACGTGGAAGTGGTCGTGGTGGTGCTGCCCGGCCGCGACCCGCGCACCAGGGCCGCGTCGGGAGAACCGCCCCCCGGCACGATGGCGGAACTGGTCGACGCCGCCCTCGCCGAGATCCGGGCGGAGCAGCGCCGCCACTCGCTGCCGTTCGCCATCTTCGGCCACAGCATGGGTGCCCTGGTCGCCTACGAGCTCACGGTGGCGATGGAAGCCGACGCCCACGCATCCGGCTCGGTGCCGGCACACCTGTTCGTTTCCGGCCGGCGCCCGCCCGACGAGTTGCACGAGGGCGAACGCATCCACGCACTCGCCGACGAGACGTTCCTCGACAAGATGCAGCGCCTCTACGGCGGCGTGCCCGACGCCGTGCGCCAGGAACCCGAGCTGCTGGCGCTGTTCCTACCCGGCCTGCGCGCCGACGTGCAGGTGTTCGAGACCTACGCACCGCTCACCGATCGGCGGGTGCTGTGCCCGGTGCGCGTGTACGGCGGCCTCGACGACCGCCGGCCGAAGCCGGAGCTGCTGCCGGGCTGGCAGCGCCTGGCCGAACGCGAGATCTCGCTGCGCACGTTCGCCGGCGACCACTTCTACCTCAACGATGCCCGCACCGAGCTGGTGGCCGACATCACCGCATTCTGGAGCGCTGCGGAGGCGGGTTCGCCTTCCGGTTCGTACGTGCCGGACGCGTCATGACCGCGCCGGAACCCATCGCCATCGTCGGCATCGGGTGCAGGCTCCCGGGAGGCGTCACCGACCCGCAATCGCTGTGGCAGCTGCTGCGCGACGGTCGCGACGCCATCACGCCGATTCCGGAAGGTCGCTTCGACCTCGACGGGCTGTACGACGAGCGTGCCGCCACCCCCGGGCACATCATGAGCCAGTGGGGCGGGTTCATCGACGGCATCGATGGCTTCGACGCAGGGTTCTTCGAGATGGCGCCGCGCCAGGCGGAGCGACTCGACCCGCAACAGCGGCTGCTGCTGGAGACCTCGTGGGAGGCGCTGGAAGACGCCGGTGTCACCCGTTCGTCGATCACCGGGACCAACGCAGGCGTCTACGTGGGCATGTGGACCAACGAGTACGAGTCGCGCATGTTCGCCGACCGCGAGCGCATCGACTTCCACACCACCACCGGTACCGGTCGTTACGCCGCGTCCGGCCGGCTGTCGTACTTCTTCGACCTGCTCGGGCCGAGTGTCACCATCGACACGGCATGCTCGTCGTCGCTCGTCGCGGTGCACCTCGCGTCGCAGGGGCTGCGCAACGGCGAGTGCGACCTGGCCCTCGCGGGGGGCGTGAACCTCATCGTCGAGCCGTTCATCACCATCGCGTACTCGCAGTCGCGGATGATGGCGCCCGACGGTCGCTGCAAGTTCGGCGATGCCGCCGCCAACGGTTACGTGCGCAGCGATGGCGCGGTGATGATCGCGCTCAAGCGGCTGTCGACCGCGCAGGAAGCCGGCGACCACATCTATGCGGTGGTGCGCGGCAGCGCGGTCACCAACGACGGCCGCACCAGTGGACTGCTCGGCCGGCCCGGCCAGGCGGGCCAGGAGGAGATGCTGCGCCGCGCCTACGGGCTGGCCGGCGTCGACCCGCGATCCGTGCAGTACGTGGAGGCGCACGGCACCGGCACTGCGGCCGGCGACCCGGTCGAGCTGGCGGCCCTCGCCGCGGTGGTCGGAGTCGGCCGCCGCGGGGCCGACGAGTGCATCGTCGGCTCCATCAAGTCGAACATCGGCCACACCGAGGGGGCGGCCGGTGCCGCCGGCCTTG
>JAUXQB010000265.1 GCA_030685215.1 Actinomycetota bacterium | reverse complement strand
GGCGAGCGCGTCGACGAACGAACCCGGCGCGGGCAGATCGACGTCGCGGCGTTCGGTGGCCGGGGCCGCCCGTTCGGCGAAGAGCGCCGGGGGCGCGCCCTCGATCCGCGACAGCAGCTTCGGCCAGTCGATCGCCATCACGGCGATCTGCGGGCGGGTGTGCTCGAGGAGGTGGCCCAGCGCATCGAGCGCGGTGGCCGAGTCGAGCATGCCCACGCCGCGGCTCGCCATCCGCTGCTGCTCGCGATCGTCGAGGCGGGCGGCCATGCCCGCCTCGGCCCACGCGCCCCAGTTGATGCTGAGTGCGGGCAGGCCATGTGAACGACGGCGGCGCGCCAGCGCATCGAGCGCGGAGTTGGCCGCGGCGTAGTTGGCCTGGCCGGGCGACCCGAACAGCGCGGCAGCCGAGGAGAAGAGCACGAAGTGGTCGAGATCGAGTGTGCGGGTGGCCTCGTCGAGCAGCTGCGCGCCCACCACCTTCGGGGCCAGCACGCGCTCGAACCGGGACCAGGTCTGCTGACCGATGGCACCGTCGTCGAGCACCCCGGCCGCGTGGAACACGCCGCGCAGCGGCACCTGCTGGGTGGCCTCGGCGATCATCTGCGCCACCCCGGCGCGGTCGGTGACGTCGGCGCGGACCACGCGCACATCGACCCCCGAGGTCGTGAGCGCCGCGATCGCAGCGGCAGCTTCCGCCGACGGCGCGCTGCGACCGGTGAGTGTGATGTGGCGGGCGCCCTGCACGGCCAGCCACGTTGCCACCGCAACGCCGAGACCTCCGAGGCCTCCGGTGACCAGGTACGCGCCGTCGTCGCGCACGTGCGCGGCCGCAGGCCGGTGCACGAGCACCACCTTGCCGATGTGGCGAGCCTGCATCATGTACCGGAACGCGTGCCGGATGTCGTCGGCGGGGAACGCCCGCAGCGGCAGTGGCGCGGCTCGGCCGGCGGCGATGTCGTCGACGATCTCCTGCAGCAGCGAGTGGATGCCGCCGGGCTCGAGCAGGAAGTCGGCGAGGTCGTACGGGTGGTAGGCGCCGCGGGGTCGCGCGGCTGCCGCCTGCTCGGCCGTCCAGATGCCGCGCTTGCCGATCTCGAGGAAGCGGCCGGTGTCGGAGAGCACCTCGAAGCTCTTCGTGATGAACTCGTCGGAGAGCGAGTTGAGCACCACGTCGACGCCGGCCCCTGCCGTGTCGGCACGGATC
>JAUXQB010000136.1 GCA_030685215.1 Actinomycetota bacterium | reverse complement strand
TGCTGGAGGGCACGCGCTTCCACGGGATGTTGGCCGAGGTGTGGCGGCGCGACGACGGGCGCATCTTCACCTGGTACGACCACCAGATGTGGGCCGTGTTCTACGACGACGTGCCTCGCCGCGACAACCTGCCACGCGTGCTCACCGTGTCGCAGGTGCACAACCTGGGCCGCGAGATCGCCGAGTTCCACCTCGCGTGCACCGATCTGGCGCCGAAGATCCCTGCCGGTTCGAAGACCGTGAAGAGCGACGCGATCCATTTGCTCGAGCTGTTGGAGAGCCCCTTCGCGCCACGCAACTTCGACATGCCCCCGGAGTCGATCGGAGTGCTGTGGAAGCACACGCACCAGTTCCTCGAGCGTCTCGTCGAGGTCGGATACGACGAGTGGCCGAAGATCCCGGTGCTCATCGACTGGAACCTCGGCAACTTCTCGGTGGCAACCGAGCCCGACGGTTCGTTCCGTCTGTTCAGCCGCTGGGACTACGACTGGTTCCGCATCGAACCCCGCGTGCTCGACTTCTACTTCCTGTCGCGCGTGTCGAGCAAGACCGGCGACCGCACACGGTTCACCTACGGGCCGCACACGCTGGTGGAGCCGACCTTCCTCGAGTTCCTGCGGTCGTACCGCAAGGTGTTCCCGATGACCGACGAGGAAGTGATGTTCCTGCCCGAGGTCTACCGCTTCTTCATCCTGAACTACGTGGTGCGTGAAGGAGCCCGCTTCTTCCGACCCGATTTCTGTGCGAAGTTCCGCAGCGACGCGGTGCGCACGTACCTGCCTGCGCTGGCGAAGCTCGACGCGAGCCCGCTGCTCACCACCGCATCATGAGCTGGTTGCCTGTCGAGCTGCCGCAGCGGGTGGGCGTGGTCGGCGGCCTCGAATTCGTGCCGCTCACGCCGGCGCTGGTCGAACCCGACTACACGGCCGTCATGCGCGACATCCCGATGCTGCGGGCCTGGAGCGGCGAGGACTGGCCCACCGTCGACTTCCCGATCGAGGAGAACCTCGCCGACCTCGAGCGCCACCACCGCGAGCAGATGGAGCGGGTGGCGCTCACCTACAGCGTGCTCGTCGACGGTCGGGTGCTCGGGTGCATCTATGTGTTGCCGCTGCCCCAGTCGCTCGGCGGCCGAGGCATCACCGTGCCCGCCGGGCTCGAGCTTCCCGCAGCCGACGTCGTCGTGCGCGGGTGGATGCACGAGAGGCCGGCGGCCGAGCTCATCGGCGCCAGCACGTGGTGGCTCGGGCGTGAGCCGTTCACGTTCCCGCGCGTGTGGTGGCAGACCAACTCGCAGTGCCCCGACCAGCTGGCCGCGTGCGATGCGCTCGGCCTCACCGACGTCATCGAGCTGCCGGGCAGCGATCGCACCTGGTACCTCCGCGCGGCCCCTGCCGACCCGCTCCGGTTCCACGTCGAGCACCCCGGATCGGCCGACGCACAGTTCTGCCTCGGCCGATACTTCGACGAGCTCGGTCGGCGGTTCGACGGTGGCTTCGACCCGTCGCTGAGCAACGCACCCGACGCCGACGTGTTCTCCGCACCGACCGGTCTGTTCGTGGTCGCCCGGCTGCGTGGCGAACCGGTGGGCTGTGGTGCGCTGCGATTCCACCGCGATCACTCCGCCGAGATCAAGCGGATGTGGGTGGCCGACTCGGCCCGCGGCGTCGGGCTCGGTCGGCGACTGCTCACCGAGCTCGAGCGGCTCGCAGCTGAGCGCGGCAACGCCGTCGTCCGCCTGGAGACGAACCGGTCGCTGGCGGAGGCGATCGCGCTCTACCGCTCCGCCGGCTACGTGGAGGTCGACCCGTTCAACGACGAGCACTTCGCGCACCACTGGTTCGAGAAGCGGCTGTAGCCGCACCCTCCGTCCACCGCTCGGCCGGCGTGCAACGATGGCGGGCGTGGGAACCATCGACTACACGCAGATCACCGTTGCCGACGAGGGCCCGGTCACGGTCATCACGCTCTCTCGGCCCGACAAGCTGAACGCGTGGACGCCGCGCATGGCCGAGGAACAGGTGCAGGCCATCCGCGCCGCCAACGACGACCCGCGGATCGGCGCGATCGTGATGACCGGCGCCGGTCGTGGCTACTGCGCGGGCGCCGACATGGAGGCCACGTTCCAGACTCGCATCGGCGGTACCGATCCGGGCAACGACACCGCCGGCGGCGTGGGCGGCATGCCGGCCGGGCTCGACTGGGTTGCGTTCCTGCGCTCCAGCAAACCGATCGTGTGCGCCGTCAACGGCGCGGCGGTGGGCATCGGTGTCACGATGTGCCTGCCCGCCGATCAGATCGTCGCGTCCACCGCGGCGAAGTTCGGCATGGGGTTCATCAAGATGGGCCTGGTACCGGAACTTGCGAGCACCCGCCTGCTGGCGGCGCGTGTCGGGTTCGGGCGTGCCAGCGACCTGTTCCTGTCCGGTCGGCTCATCACCGGCACCGAGGCACACGCGATCGGGCTCGCCGATCGCCTGACCGAACCCGACGAGCTACTGCCCACGGCGCTCGCGGTGGCCAACAGCTATGCGGCCAACCCCGACCCACAGCTGCGGATGACCAAGCAGTTACTCACCGAGAACGTGGTCGACACCGACCTGCGTGCCATCCAACAGCGCGAGCAGGTGATGCTGGCCGAGTGCTGGAAGAGCCCCGAACACGCCGAAGCGGTCGCTGCGTTCCTCGGCAAGCGCCCGCCCGTGTTCCGCCCAGAGGCCTGAGGTGGCTGACGACGTGCCGCCCGTGTTCGACGTGTGCGTGGTCGGCAGTGCCAATCTCGACCTCGTTGCCACTGTCGAGCGCCTGCCCGGTGCGGGAGAAACCGTCCCCGGCACCAGCTACGCGGAGTATCCCGGTGGCAAAGGTCTGAACCAGGCGGTGGCCGCTGCTCGCGCGGGTGCGTCGGTGGCGTTCGTCGGCGCACTCGGCAGCGACGCTGCGGGCGACGTGCTGCGCGGGGTGATGGCCGACGACGGCATCGACGCGTCGCACGTGGCCACCGCGTCGGTCGCCACCGGCAGGGCGCTCATCGGCGTGTCGAGCGCGGGCGAGAACTCCATCATCGTCGTCGCGGGTGCGAACGGCACCGTCACCGGCGAGGAGCTGCCGGCCTCGAAGGTGTTGCTCGTGCAGTTGGAGGTGCCGCTCGCCGCCGTCGAGCTCGCGTTGGCGACGGCGCGCGCGAGCGGCGCGGTCACCGTGCTCAACCCCGCTCCCGCCGCCGCCCTGGGGGCGGACATCTTGCAGTGGTGCGACATCGTGGTGCCCAACCAGCACGAGGTTGAGCTGCTCGGTGGCGTCGCCCACCTCCTGGCGCTCGGCGCAAGAGCGGTGGTGGTCACGCTCGGAGCGGACGGCGCCGCACTGCACACCGCCGAGGGCGTCACCCACATCGACCCGTTCGACGTCACCCCCGTCGACACCACGGGTGCCGGCGACACGTTCTCCGGTTCGCTGTGCGCTCGTCTCGCGGCGGGCGACGTCCTTCCCGACGCATTGCGCTTCGCCTCGGCAGCGGGCGCACTGTGCACCACGAAGGCCGGTGCCGTGCCGTCGATCCCGCACCGCGCCGACGTGGAGGCGCTGCTCAGCGGAGGGTGACGGCCACCCAGCCGTCGAACTCGTCGGTCTCGACCACTCGCATCGGCGCGAGGGCGGCCAGCACGTGCTCGTGAGCGGCGGCGAGGATGCCGCTGATGACCAGCGCGCCTCCCGGTGCGACGGTTCGGCGGAGGTCGTCGGCCAACGCCACCAACGTGGGAGCGAGGATGTTGGCGACCACGATGTCGAAGGTGCCGGCGACGTCGGCGAGGTCGGTGGTGCTCACGTCGATGCGGGGCGCCACACCGTTGGCCATCGCATTGGCCGTGGTGGTGGGCACGGCCGCCGGAGCGATGTCGACACCCACCGCGCTGGCCGCGCCGAACACGCACGCGCCGACGGCGAGGACGCCCGACCCGCACCCCACGTCGAGCACCGAGCAGCCGGGAGCGACGAGGCGGCGCACGGCGCGCAGCGACAGGATGGTGGTGGGGTGATCGCCCATGCCGAACGTGGCGCCCGGCTCGATGTGCAGCACCGTCACGCCGGCGGGCGCGTCGAACGGCACCCACGCCGGACGTACCACCAGATCGGGCTGCACCCAGATCGGCTCGGCGAACTGCCGCCACGTCTCGGCGACCGCTTCGTCGACCTCCACGAAGCGCCACGGCCACGGCAGCTGGAACGCGGTCTCGGGAGCGTCGTCGCCGAGCGAGGTCCACAGTTCGACGGCACCGCCGACACCCTCGCGCTCCTCGATGGCCACCACGCCCAGACCCCACAGTGCGTCGCCGGCCAGTTCGGCCTCGTGCGGTTCGACGGTGACGACCAGTTGCCGCATCAGTCGAGTCGCCGCAGCTCGGTCGAGTAGCGAGCGGCCCGCGACACGTACGACTCGACACCGCGATCGATGTCGGCCTGGCGAGCACGGCCTTCCTTGATGGTGGCGGGAGTGCCCACCGCCAACGCCCCGCCCGGCACCACCGTGTCGTTGAGCACCACCGCGTTGGCCGCGACGATGGCCCCGGTGTGCACCACGGCCCGATGCAGCACGATGCTGCCGTTGCCCACCAGGCAGCCGTCCTCGATGGTGCATCCTTCGAGGTGCACCATGTGCCCGATGACGCAGTCGCTGCCGACCACCGTGGGCCACTCGGGCGTGGTGTGCAGCACGCCGTTGTCCTGCACGCTGGTGCGGTCGCCGATGGAGATGTAGCCCTCGTCGCCGCGCAGCACCGCGCCCGGCCACACCGAGCTCTGCGCGCCGATGCGCACGTCGCCGATGATGACCGCGTCGGGGTGGATGAAGGCGTCGGGATGGATGGTGGGGACGAGATCACCGAGGGCGTAGATGGGCACGACACGAGGGTACCGATGCAGATCACGGTGGAGCGAAGTGCCGTCCAGCAGATACCGTGGAGGCCTATGTCCCGCAGGATCGAAATCGAACTCACCAGTGCGCGCCCCGACGGCACGTGGACCTGGCGGGCCGCAGGTGCCCAGAAACCCAAAGGTGTGCTCGACGGCGCGCTGCTCCCCGCCGGTGCCACCATCGGCATGGTGCTGAAGGCCGACGCCGAGACCGAGCTCGACGGCACCAACATCCTGTCGGTCACGCAGGGCAAGCAGAAGGTCGAGAAGGGCAACACACTCGAGCTCATTGCCAGCGACAAGCCGTTCGAAGCCGTCACCCAGACCCTCGCCCGCCGTGAGCGTGGCGACCGCGATCGCGGCGACCGCAACGATCGTGGCGACCGTCGCGACCGTGGCCCCCGCCCGGGCGGCGACCGTCCCGGTGGTCCCCGCCGCGACCGTCCGGCCGGTGCACCTGGTGAAGGCCGCGAGCGCGGCCCGCGCTCGGATCGTGGCCCGCGCCCCGGTGGCGATCGCCCCAACCGGCCCCGTTTCGAAGCACCGCCCGAGCTGCCGCAGCGCCCGAAGGCGAAGCGCCTGAAGCCCGGCCGCGCGCACCGCAACGCCGTGCTGGCCGCGCTGCCGGATTCGCAGCGCGCCGTCGCCGAGCGTGCACTCCAGGGTGGTCTGCCGGCAGTCCGCCAGGCAGTCAACGAGCAGAACGCCCGCCTGAAGTCGGAGGGCAAGGAAGAGATCCCGGCCGCCGGCCTGCTCGCCATCGCCGAGCAGCTGCTGCCGCAGCTGCGCGTGGCCGAGTGGCTCGACCGTGCCGATGCCGCCATCGCCGATCTGGAAGAGCTCGACCTGCGCGACCTGCGCAGCGTGGTCGCCTCCGGCGAAGACCCCGCGGTTGCTCGCGACGAGGCCACCCGCGAGGTGTCGGCACGTCTCAAGGAAGCGCTCGTCACCAAGCAGGAGAAGGAGCTCAACCTGTGGTTCGGCGACATCGACGCCGCCATCGGTGTCGGTCGTGTCGTGCGCGCGCTGAAGCTCTCCTCGCAGCCTCCCAAGGCCGGCATCCGCTTCCCCACCGAGCTCGCCGGCAAGCTGGCTGCGGCGTCCACGGCCAGCCTCACCGCCGAGGCGCTGCCCGACCGTTGGGTCGCTGTGCTCGAGGCTGTCGCCTTCAGCCCCATCCGCAGCCAGGTGCAGCCCACCGAGAAGCCCACGCAGGTGAGCGACGAACTGCTCGCCACGGTCAAGCGCGTCGGCTCGCTGCTGCCGCAGGTGGCCGCGCTGTTCGGTGTGGAGGTCGACGCCAAGTCGCAGCCGAAGCCGTTGCGCCCCACTCGTCCCACCACTCCGGCGAAGAAGGCCGCACCGAAGCCGCCCACTCCCCCGGCCGCGAAGGCACCGAAGCCGGCTCCCGCCGAGAAGGCTCCCGCCGCTCCCGCCGCTCCGGCCGCCGAAGTGCCGGCTGCCCCAGCCGCCGAGGAAGCCGCCCCCGTGGTCGCCGAGGAGGCTGCCGCCGTGGTCGTCGAAGAGACTCCAGTCGCCGACGTGGCAGCTCCTGTCGAGGAGACTCCGGCCACCGAGCCGGCTGCCGTGGCCGAAGAGACTCCTGTCGCCGACGAAGCCCCTGCGGTCGTCGACGAGGCACCCGCCGCCGAGGTGGCAGCTCCTGTCGAGGAGACTCCCGCCACCGAGCCGGTCGCCGTCGAAGCGGCCCCCGTCGTCGCCGAGGAGACTCCAGTCGCCGAGGAGGCCGATGCTGCCCCCGAGGCCCCCGCCGTGGCTGACGACGCTCCTGCCGCAGGCGACGACGCCACAGAGGCCTGATCGCCGGTTCGGCGCCACCGCGCTCGCGCCCCTACAGTCGGGCGCATGTCCGACATCGTGAAGTATGAAGTCCAAGGCCGCGTCGCGCTCATCACGCTGAACCGACCGGAAGCCCGCAACGCCGTCAACGGCGACGTCGCGGAAGGTCTCGAAGCAGCGATCGACCAGCTGGAAGCCGACCCGGGCGTCTGGGTGGGCATCATCACCGCCAACACCGAGGGCCAGGAGAAGCCGGTGTTCTGCGCCGGAGCCGATCTGAAGGCCATCAACTCCGGCAATGCTGCCGGGCTGAACACCAAGCGCGGCGGCTTCGCCGGGTTCGTGTACCGCGAGCGCACCAAGCCGGTCATCGTCGCCGTCGACGGTCTGGCCACCGCCGGTGGGTGCGAGATCGTGCTCGCCGCCGACCTCGTGGTCGCCACCACGCGCAGCTCGTTCGGCCTCGCCGAGGTGAAGCGCAACCTCATCGCCGGCGCCGGCGGCCTCTTCCGCCTGCCTCGCGCCATCGGCCAGGCAGCGGCCATGGAGGCCATCCTCACCGGCGAGCCGATCCCCGCCCCGCGTGCCTACGAGCTGGGCCTCATCAGCCGCCTGGTCGAGCCCGGCACGGCCGTCGAGGCCGCGATGGAGCTCGCTGCCAAGATCACCGCCTCCGCTCCCCTGGCCGTGTGGGCCAGCCGCAAGGTCGTGCTCGCCGCCGCCTACAGCGACGACGAGACCCTGAAGCGGATGACCAACGAGGAGTTCGCCAAGGTGATGGGCTCCGAAGACACCAAGGAAGGCCTCACCGCCTTCATCGGGAAGCGCCTCCCCAACTGGCAAGGCCGCTGATCGCACCGACGGCCATTCACAATCGCTGGTTCCGTCGCCGCGCATCACGCTGGCGGTCGCGGTCCGACACGTGGCCGAGCCGGCCGCTCACCTCCACCACGATCATCGAGCCGGGAAACGTGAAGTCGACTCGCGCCACTCGTTGTCCGTGCGACTTCATCACCACCTGGCAGTGGGGTCGCGGGAAGCCGGCGAACCGCACGAGCCGTAGGAACCGTCGCTCCAGGTACGAGTCGCCTCCGGCATCGAGCAGCAGCTCACTGAGGAGGGCCACCCCCGCTCGCCCGGTGCCGCGGAGGTGGGTCAGGTGGCGCGGCGGAGGCGGACGTGCGTGACGGTGGGTGAGCTCACCATCTCGGTCACTTCGTAGCCGAGCGGTGGCTCGGCCGGATCGGATCCGAGCAGGCGCTCGCCGGACCCGAGCAGCACGGGAGCGATCACCAGGTGGACCCGGTCGATGAGCCGGGCGCGGAGGTATTGCAGCAGGGTCTGAACTCCCCCGCCGATGCACACGTCGGCATCGCCGGCAGCGGCACGAGCCTGCTCGAGTGCGGCCTGGATGCCCTCGGTGACGAAGTGGAAGGTGGTGCCGCCCTCCATGTGGATGGGCGCGTGCGCATGATGTGTGAGCACGAAGACCGGATGGTGGAACGGGGGGTCGTCACCCCACCATCCGGCCCACTGCTCCGCGCCCCACCCGCCGCGGATCGGGCCGAACATGTTGCGGCCCATGATGGTGGCGCCGACACCGATCTCGCGTTGCAGTGCGTACTCGTCGTCGAGACCCGACGCGCCGTCGGTGGAGTCGAATGTGCCCGTCGCGAACAACCACTCGTGCAGCCGCATCCCGCCGATTCCCAGCGGGTCGTCGAAACTCTGTTGCGGTCCGGCGGCGAAGCCGTCGAGGGACACGGTGAAGTTGTGAACTCGAACTGCCGACACGTTGCCTCCCCCTCTGTCGCAGGACCGACGGGACGTGAGCCCGAAAGTCATCGCCCGGGTCAGAGGGGGGCGGCGAGGGTGATCTTGCGGGCGGTGATGCCCGCTCGCTCGTAGAGGTTCTTGGTGTGTCGGTCGCCGGGTAGGGCGGTGCCCTCGATGGTGGTGCAGCCGCGGCTGCGTGCCTCGGCCAGCGCCGCTTCGAGCATCCAGTCGCCGAAGCCGACCTCGCGGGCCTCGGGGTGCACGAAGACCTGCATCACTTCCGCGACAGGACCGTGGTAAGCCAGCTCGAGGTAGCCGACCACGACCTCGTCGATGGTGCCCACCCACGCCGCACGCAGCGGGTCGGTGAGCACCGCGGCCCAGTCGCCCACCTCGGCTCGCTCGGCCAGGTGGGCCGGCCCTCCGCGTTGCTCGATCAGTGCGGTGCGTGCCTCGCGCTCGAGCTCGGCGACCGCGTCTAGGTCGTCGGTGGTGAGCGGGCGGACCGTCTGCTCCATCAGGTGTCCAGCAGCTGATCGACCTTGGCCAGGATGGTGCGGCGCTTGCGGTGCTGCGCCTCGTAGGTGCGGATGAGCTCGAGCTCGACGTGCGGCAACCGACCCAGCAACTGAACGATCTGCGCCGCCGCGAGCTGGTCGTAGCCGTCGAACGGCGGGTGCGTGAGCTCGTCGGCCTGCGCCGCGGCCAACGGTTCGGCAACCACTCGTTCGAGCACAGGGTTCGCCTCGGCCGCCGAGGCGAGCCGCTGCTCCAGGTTCTGCCGGCCGTACGTGACGGCCATCTCGCCCACCCAGCGGGCGAAACGCACCCGGTCGTGCAGCTGCGCGTGCCGCTGGGCGACACCGGCCGGCACGTCGATGCCCAACTGCTTCGCCACACCCACAGGGGCGTAGAGCCACACATCGAGGACCTTCTCGACGAGTGGGCGTGGCGAGGGCATCAGCGGCTCAACTGAAGATGGGGCACTCGTCGTCGCCCACCGGGCAGACGGGCGCACCCTGACGGACCAGCAGGAAGCAGCTGGGGCAGAGCTGTTCGTCGGAGCGCTTCGGCTGCAGGCGATCGGCAGCCTCACCCTTCTCCTCCGGCTCGTCGTCCTCGTTCTCGTCCTCGTCGTCGGCGGCGACCAGGCGATCCTTGAGGATGGTGTCGAGGTCGGCCTCCACGTCGTCGGGGGCGATGATGTCGTCGTCCTCGTCCTCGTCCTCGCCGGCGGGGACGGCACGGCGCACGGGACCGCTGGTGTCGTCGTCGTCCTCTTCCTCGTCGGCGGCCACGAAGTCGTCGTCGGCGACGAACTCGTCGTCCTCCACCAGCACGTCTTCGTCGAGCTCGTCCTCATCGAGCTCGGCAGGGTCGATATCGACTTCTTCGTCGGTCTCCTCGAACTCTTCGTCGGGCTCGGTGGTCATCTCTTCGTCGTCGTCAGCCATCATCGTTCCTTGTCGTTGCCCAATTCGTCGCCCCGCGGAGGCGGGATACTACGGCGAGCGTCAGCGGAGGTTACTCAACCGCGCAGTGACAACGGTCACGCCATGCCCTCAGGTGGTGCCGCGGCGTGCTTCTGCACGCCGTTCGGCCTCCAAACGCTCCAATTCGGGCGCTTCGGTGGTGAGGTGGGTCATGGTGGACGCGACGGCCTTGTGGCCGGCCTGCTCGGCGATCAGGCGGTGCATCTCGAGCGCGATGCGGCGGTACGACGGGTGGCCCTGCGGCGACGAGCGCAGCTCGAGCATGTGGATGGCCTCACGAGCGTTGAACTGCATCGTGTAGCGCATGCGGTAGGCCATGCTGACCGCGTACTGGGCCTGCTGCGGGTATTCGTCCTTCAACGCGTCGTACAGCGCCGCGGAGCGGGCCATCGCGTCGTCGAAGACGTCGGTCATGCCGGCCTCCTCGACGAGCTCGGGCCGCACGTAGCCGTGATTCGGCGTGAGCGACTGCCACTCGATGGTGAGCATGCGGTGCCGCTGCAGGTCGCGGAAGGCGCCGTAGTCGCTGAGCACGTCGAACCGGTAGTCGACCCGTTCGAATGCCCGACCCGGCTTGTGGCGGCGGTTCTCGCGGTCGCCCACGTAGGCCTTCAGCAGCGCCAGACGCTCGGTGGGCCCCAACGACTTCACACGCTCGGCCAGCTGGCTCTCCGGCAGGTGCGTGAGCGGATAGCAGATTGCTGCCAGCAGCTTGTCTTCCGCATCGGGGTCGAAGTCGACCAACTGCACCGCGGGCACCTGCTCGACCGGCGTGCCGCCGAACAGCGACTCGACGAGATCAGAGGTGTGCTCGCGGGTGCCGGCGAGGTACTGGCTCCAGCGGCCACCACGATCGGCGAGATCCACGCGACGGAGGAAGCTGGGGATGACCTTGCGCAGCTCGTGCAGCATCAGGTCGGCGTAGTGCCGCGCCTCGGGCAGCGGGTGCGAACGCATGCGCACCAGCAGCGCCTCGAACGCCTGCCCGCTGCCGTAGATGCCCACGTTGCTGAGCGATGCCGCCGGCAACACACCGCGCACCGCGTCGAGGGCCTTGGCGCGAGTGGCCATGCGGTACACGAAGTCGCTGTCGCCGGGATCGCGCGGCACGGTGGCGCGCACGTGGTCGGTGACGCGGTTGAGCAGCAGGCTGTAGCTGTCGAACATGCGGTCCATGTCGCCCACGTAGCGGGTTCCGAAGCGGCCGGAGAGGATGGCGGGGTCGCGGTAGAACCGGTAGCGGCCGCCGAGGCGAGCGTCGTAGCTGATGTAGCGCGTGCTCTGCTCGAGGTAGCTCATCAGGCGGCCCCACTCGAGCACCTTGGTGAGGATGTTGCTGGCCTGCTCGCAGGCGAGGTGCACGCCGCCGAGCTGCGCCACCGAGTCGTCGCCGTACTCGAAGAACACCTTCTCGTACAGCTCTTCGGCACGCTCGAGGCCCACCGTGGCGTCGACCGTGGTGTCGCCCTCGATGTCGAGGTCGCCGACGAACTCGTCGAGGAACAGCCGGCGCAGGCTCTTCGGGCTGCGGCTGTAACGGGCGAACAGCGCGCCTTTGACGACCTCGGGCAGGTTCACGAGTGCGAACACGGGGCCATCGAGGTTGGTGAAGTAGCGGCGAAGGATGTCTTCTTCGCCGGGAGTGAAGTCCTCAGGGACGTAGACCGTCACGAGGGTTCATCCTACGGTGGCGGTCGGTGCGCGGGAGGGATGCCGAGGGACCGGCTTCGCTCCGGCAGGAGGTGCAGGTCAGAGCACCTGTACGCCGGCCGGACGGGTGGCGAAGGCCGACTGTATGCGTTCGCGCAGCTCGGCCGACGACCACAGGTCGACCACCGTCATGGCCATCGCCTTCGCCCCGTCGAGCACCGCCTGGTCGCCGTCGGCGCTGGCCGCCCACTCGGCGAACTCGACGCTGTGGATGGGCACCCCGTCGGGAGCGACCTTGATCATCGGGTGGATGCTGGGCACGAGGTAGCTGACGTTGCCCATGTCGGTGCTGCCCATCACCCGCTTGCCGCTGGTGGCGGGGTCGAGCACGGAGCGCCCGATGCGCGCCGCGTTGGCCACGTAGCTGGCCACCATCGGGCCGTTGTCGATCATGTCGGCGTACGTGTTGTCGACCCACTCGTGGGTCATCGTGCAGCCGCACGCAGTGGCCGCACTCTCCAACGCGGTGAACACGCGCTGCTTCAGCGGTTGCAGCGACGAGATGGTGGCCGATCGCACGTACCAGTCCATCGCGGCCTCCGACGGGACGATGTTGGGCTTGTCGCCCGCCTTCGTGAAGATGCCGTGGATGCGCTCGTTGGGCCGGATGTGCTGGCGCATCTGAGCAAGGCTGGTGTAGCCGAGCACCGCAGCGTCGAGCGCGTTGCGGCCCTCCCACGGTGCGGCCGACGCGTGGGCCGACTTGCCGTGGTAGGTGACCATCAGCTCCTGGATGGCGATGCAGTCCATCGCGATGAGATCGGCGTCGGCGGGGTGCACCATCATCGCTGCGTCGATGTCGTCGAAGGCGCCCTTGCGGGCCATGCGCACCTTGCCGCCGCCGCCCTCTTCGGCGGGTGTGCCCATGATGCGGACCCGTCCGCCGGCGGCCTCAGCCACGAAGGCCGCGGCGAGACCTGCACCGAGACCTGCGGTGGCGATGATGTTGTGGCCGCAGGCGTGTCCCACACCGGGCAGCGCGTCGTACTCGCAGAGCACGGCGATGGTGGGGCCCTCTGCGCCGGCGCCGGCATCGAACGCGGTGCCCACGTCGTACGCGTGGCGCACCGGCGCGACATCGTGCCGTTCGAGCAGGTCGGTGAGCAGATCGTGCGCGAACACCTCCTCGTAGTTCAGCTCCGGGTGCGCGTGGATCTGGTGGCTGGCGTCGATGAGCTGGTCGGCGAGCTCGTCGACCCTGGCGCACACGGCCTGCTTGAGCGCTTCGACGTCGGAGTCGTGAGTGGCGGAAGACATGGATCAGGTTCCTTCGTGAGAGAGCACGATCTTGCCGAGCTGCTCGCCGTGCTCGAGTCGGGCGAGTGCGTCGGTGTACTCGGTGAGCGGGTAGGTGCGGTCGACACGGACGGCGACGCCTTGGGCGACGAGGGCCGACACCTCGTCGAACTCCTGGTAGCTGCCCATCGTGCTGCCGATGATCTCGATCTGCTTGAAGAACAGACGTGGCAGGTTGAGCTCGACCTTGGGACCGGACGTGCCGCCACACACCACCAGGCGGCCGCCTGGCCGTAGCGAACGCACGGATTGCTCCCACGTGGCCGGACCGACGCTCTCGATCACCACGTCGGCTTCCACCGGCCACTTCGCGGCCGCGCTGTCGTGCGCCGCGACCGCGCCCATGGCGAGTGCTTCGGTGCGTTTGGCCTCGCTGCGACTGGTGACCACCACGTCGCATCCCATGTGGCGGGCCAGTGCCAGCGCAGCGGTGGACACGCCTGAGCCGATGCCGACGACGAGCACCGTGTGCCCGGCCTGCACGCGTGCCCGGCGGAGCATGCGATATGCGGTGAGGTAGGCCAGCGGGTAGGCAGCGCACTCGGCCCAGTTGCGACCGGCCGGCCGCAACCGCACGTTGCGACTGGGTGCCACTGCGAACGTCGCGTGCCCGCCCCAGCAGTGCTCGCCGTAGATCATGAAGCCGGGCCCCATCGGGCTGTCGTTGCCGAGCGCGACGATGTCGGCCACCGGCGAGACGCCAGGGTTGATGACCACTTCGTCGCCGACCGCCACCGAGGTGACGGAGTCGCCCACCGCGTCGACCACGCCGGCGACGTCGCAGCCGGGCACGTGCGGCAGCGGTGGCTTGGGCATGCCGCGGGTGACCCACAGGTCCATGTGGTTCAGTGCGCTCGCCACGACGCGCACCTTCACGTCGTCGGGGCCAATCTCGGGGGGCTCGATCTCGCCCCAGCGGTAGGTGCCCGGTGACTCATCGAGGATCCACGACTGCATGTGCCGACCCTACCGCGACCGCGCGGCCGGCGACCCGGCCGCCTCAGGCGTAGACGGTGAGCGCGTCGGGCTCGCACGTGATGGTGAGCGACGACGTGGTGCCCCAGCGAGCACCGTCGACCCACACCACCAATGGTCGCCGGAACGTGAAGGTTCCGAAGCTCTTCTGCGACGCAGTGAGCTGCGGATGCGGCACGTGCGTGCCGGTGCGGGCCCTGGCTCGGGCCTGGCGGCGCGCTCGCACCGGCATGTCGGCGGCGACGAAGAGGAAGTCGACCTTGCCGTCGTTCGGATGCGAGCGCGGGGCCACGTCGTACGCACCGTGGAACTGAGCGTTCATCGCGAAGAGCACCTCGCCGCGCCACCAGCTGCCGCGGGCCACCACGTGCGCGACCGCCCACGTGGTGCGGCCGTCGGCCTCGACGCGCAGCAGATCGATCGGTGCGGTCATCACGGTGCCCGGGAAGCGCCCGCTGCCGCCGCCGAGCGTGCGCGCCATGTCGCCGCCGCCGAGTCCCACCGGACGCAGCGGGCGATCGGTCTCGCGTTGCGCGACCACCCACTCGCGCGCGTGCAGGTCGGTGGGCACGACGCGCAGGTCGTGCGGCGACTCTGCCGCCTCGCCCCACGGTTCGCCGCGCCGGATGGTCATCCGTGGTCCCGCTCCGCGCCCGCGTCGATGTCGTCGTCGGCCTCGTCGTCGGCCTCGTCGATGGCTTCGTCGGCGAGCGGCTCCTCGTCGCTCACCTCGGCCACCTCGTCGTCCACGTCGACCGCGCTCGACGAGGCGACGACCCCGCGGAACAGTGCGTCGGCCGCGATGTCGGCGGCGCGGCGGGTGGCCTTCACCGGGCTCACGATGGCGAACTGGCGGAGCAGATCGATGAGCTGCTTCATCGTGCGCACGAAGTCGCCGCCGGAGAGCTCCTCGGCGGCCACTACTTCGGCGAACCCCTCCCCCGCCGCCCACGCGTACGCCACCGAGATGAACGTGGGATCAGGTGGCCGGTGCACGCCGAGGCCCGTGGCCTCCTCCGCGTCTTGCAGTTCGTAGCTGATGCGCGCGATCGACTGCCACCGCCGGCGCACCTCGGCCGACGGGTACCACGGTGCAGGTGGGGCCTCGGGACTGCGGTGCTCGTAGACGAACACGCTGGCGAGACCCGCGAGTTGCGCCGGTTCGAGCCCGTCGAGCAGGCCGCGTCGCAGGCACTCGACCACGAGCAGGTCGCTCTCGTGGAACAGGCGGGCGAGGATCTCGCCGCCGTCGGTGAGCGACCAGCCGTCGACGTAGCCCCACGACTGCAGCACGCCGAGCACACGGTCGAAGTCGCGAGCGATCGACTGGCTGCGACCGCTCACACGCAGCCGCAGATCGTCGATCTCGCGACTGATGCGGTCCGCCTGTTGCGCAGCCTTCAACCGGTCGGCCAGGTTCGGGTCGTCCTCCACCGGGTGCACGCCTTCATAGGTGGGATCGGCCCTGCGTCGGTTGCGCCGGTGCGGCGCCAGGCGCGCCTGTTCCAAGCGGGTCGCCACCTGCCTCTGGAAGTCGTTGCGGTTCGGCGCGTAGTCCACGGGCATCTCGATGCGCGCGAGCGACGTCGGTGGCTCGTCGAAGTCGACCGCGCTCAGCATCAGCAGATCGCGTCTCGCCGTGAGCGTGGTGAGTCGTACGCCGCCCTTGCGGTGGGCGTTGGCCAGCACGGCGACAGGGCCCGCGTAGCGCCCCTTCTCCACGTACACCACGTCGCCCGGTCGCAGCTTCATCAGTGCCAACGAGATCGGGTCGTCACGCACGATGGCCCCGCCGGGCGTCGTGCGGTCGTGGTGCTGCTGCGATCGTCGGTACTCGTCGATGTCGCCGAACGGGCTGCGTGCCTTCTCCAGCAACTCGGCCAGGTGCTGCTGCCGGCGCTCCAGGCGAGCCTCGATCTTCACCACGTCGCGGTCGGTCTGGTACTGCGCGAACGACAGGTTGAGCAGGTGGTGGGCGCGATCGCTGGTGTACGAGCGCACGAGGTTGGCGGCCATGTTGTAGGTGGGCCGGAACGCGGAGTTGAGGTGGAACGTGCGGCTGCTCGCCAGCGCGGCCACCTGCTCGAACGGCACGAACGGGCTCCACAGCACGATGGCGTTGCCCAGTTCGTCGAGCCCTCGACGTCCGGCTCGGCCGGTGAGCTGCGTGTACTCCCCCGGCGTGAGGAACGTGTGGTGATCGCCGGTGAACTTGCTCAGCTTCTCGATCACCACCGTCTTGGCCGGCATGTTGATGCCCACAGCGAGCGTCTCGGTGGCGAACACCATCTTCACCAGCCCCTCCACGAAGCAGGCCTCCACCACCTCCTTGAACGGCGGCACCATGCCCGCGTGGTGCGCAGCCAGTCCGGCTTCCAGCTGGGCGAGGAACTGGCCGTAGCCGAGCACCGCGAGGTCGGCGGGGTCGATGGAGCCGAGGCGGGCATCGACGATCTCACGGATGCGGTCGCGGTCGGCGCCGGTGGTGAGCCGCACGCCTGCGGCGAGGCAGCTCTTCGCCGCTTCGTCGCACTGGTTGCGGCTGAAGATGAAGCAGATGGCGGGCAGCATGCCGTTGCGGTCGAGGGTCTCGACGACCTCCAACCGTGACGGCGTGTACAGCTTGCGCCGGCCCATCGTCTTGCCACCCTTGCGGTCGCGGTTGCTCCGCGCGCCTTCTGCGTCGAGGCGCATCGCATCGTGGTTCGGTCGACCGTTGACGAGCACCGGCAGCAGGTGCAGCCGGTCGTGCGTGCGGTCGCCGAGCAGGTAGTGGTTGTCGAGTCGCACCGGCCGGCGGTCTTCGAGGATCGCTCGCGTGGGGCCGCGCACGGTGGTGATCCATTCGGCCAACTCGTGTGCGTTGCTGACGGTCGCCGACAGGCACACCAACCGCACCGACACGGCCAGGTGGATGATGACTTCCTCCCACACCGGGCCGCGGTACGTGTCCTGCAGGAAGTGCACCTCGTCGAGCACCACCACCGCCAGATCGCGCAACGCGGGGCTGCGCGCGTAGATCATGTTGCGCAGCACTTCGGTGGTCATCACCACCACCGGCGCGTCGCCGTTGATGTTGTTGTCGCCGGTGAGCAGACCCACCTGCTGTGGTCCGAGGCGCTCGACGAGGTCGTGGTACTTCTGGTTCGAGAGCGCCTTGATCGGTGCCGTGTAGAACGCTCGCTTGCCGTCGGCCACCGCGGCGTCGATGGCGTACTCCGCAACCACGGTCTTGCCGCTGCCCGTGGGCGCGGCCACCAGCACCGACTCGCCGGCGTCGAGCGCGTCGAGCGCTCGCAGTTGGAACTGATCCAGCGGGAACGCGTAGTGAGCGATCAGCTCACTCCGGTCGGCTCGCACCGTGGGCCCCGGCGTCACTCGGCCGCGGCTTCGCGCGCCAGTTTCCGCTTCTGCGCGAATCGGCCGATGGCGATCGAGATGAGGTAGAAGAGGGTCATCGGGCCGGCGAGCGCCATCATCGAGTACGGGTCGCCGCTGGGGGTGATGACCGCTGCCACGACGAAGATGATGACGATGGCGTAGCGCCACTGCTTGAGCAGCGTCTGCGGTGTGAGCACGCCCACCAGCTGCAGGAACACGAGCAGCACGGGGAACTCGAACGCGATGCCGAACGCCGCGACCATCAACCCGACGAGGCTGATGTACTTGCTCACCTGGAAGTTGGCCTCGATGTCGTCGCCCGCCCACGAGATGAGGAAGTCGAGCGCCGGGCCGAGGGTCCAGTACGCCACCACGCCGCCGAGGATGAACAGCGCGACGGAGCTGAGCACGAACGGGACCGCGTACTTCTTCTCCTTCGCGTGCAGCGCCGGCACGATGAAGCGCCACAGCTGCCACATGATGACCGGCAGGGCCAGGATGATGCCGCCGTACGACGTGATGGCGAGACGGGTGGAGAAGCCTTCGAGGGGGCTGAGGAACTGCAGGTTGCCGTCGCACAGGTCGGGCTTGCGTTCGCAGAGGTCGGTGTACGGCTTGCGCAGGAACTCGAGCAGCTGGCTGTAGAAGACCTGCAGCACGATGATGCCCATCACGATGGCCAGCGCCGAGCGGATGATGCGCGTGCGCAGCTCGGCGAGGTGCTCGACGAGCGTCATCCGATCTTCCGGTGTCTTCACCTTGGTGCGGTCGTCGCCGCGGAAGGGGATCTTCATTCGTTGGCGTCCTCGGCCACCTCGGCGGACGGTGCCGGTTCGGTCGTGGGTGCTGCCGCCGCGTCGGTCACCGGCTCGGTGGCAGGCTCGGCGATCGGATCGGTGGCGGGCTCCTCACCGCGGGCCACGCGCGCCTGGCGCTTGGCGCTGGCGTTGCCGAAGTTGAGGCCGGTGTCGCGCGAGCTGGACGGGCCGGTGCGCGGTTCGATCTTGCTGACACCTGGGGTGGCGCGTTCCATCGGGTTGTTGTTCGGCTTCGACCCGCCGCCTGATGACGACGACTTGGTGGGGCCGGTGCCCATGTCGAGGTCGATGTCGAAACGGGCGGCATCGCGCACGGCGTCGGCGGTGTCGCGCAGCTCGCGCATCGGCTCATCGAGCACCTGGCGCAGCTCGCCCTGGAAGCCGTTGGCCATCTTCTTGAACTCGGAGTAGGCCTTGGTGGCCTTGCGCACTGCATCGGGCAGCTTCTCGGGCCCGAGGATGACGAGCGCGACGAGCAGCAAGAAGATCAGCTCACTGCCCTGGATGTTGAACACGCCGCCGAGTCTAGGAGGCAGCGGCGGAATGCAGCAGGTCACCGCTCGGCTGCCAGTGGCCCGGCCGCTCGCCGAGCGCCGGGCGGCCGTGGCATCATCGTCCGGTGCAACAACGCCTCCCCTCGCTGCTCGACGATCCCATCGCGTTCGCTCACCGCGGCGCCAAGGCGTATGCGCGTGAGAACACCATCGAGGCGTTCGCGCTGGGCCTCAAGCTGGGTGCGAACGGCCTGGAGAGCGACGTCTGGGTCACCGCCGACGGCGTTCCCGTGCTCGACCACGACGGGGTCGTGCGGCGCGGGTTCGGCCGTGGCAAGCCGATCGAGGCGATGCGTCGGGCCGAGTTGCCGGAGCACATCCCTACCCTGGCCGAGCTGATCGAGCAGTGCGGCTCGCTGTACCACCTGTCGCTCGATCTCAAGGACCCCCGCTCGGGCCAGGCGGTCATCGACGTCGTTCGAGAGGCGGCGCCGGCGATGCTCGAGCGTCTGTGGCTGTGCTCACCCGTGTGGGAGTCGCTGCTGCCGCTGCGCGGCCACGGCGCCAAGCTGGTCGACAGCACGCGCCTGCAGAAGATCAAGGAGGGCACCGAACGACGCGTGGCCACGCTCGCCGCGCAGGGCATCGACGCACTCAACATGCATCACACGGACTGGTCGGGCGGCATGGTGGCGCTGGTGCACCGGTTCGACCGTGTCGCCTTCGGGTGGGACATGCAGGAGCCCCACATCCTGGAGCGCTGCCTGCGGATGGGCCTCGACGGCGTGTACAGCGACTACCCCGACCGCATGCTCGACGTCTACAAGGAGCAGCTCGGCCCTCCCAACCCCGTCACCGACCGCACCTGACGCCGCCGAGCGAGGAGCTAGAGCCAGGTCCAGTCTTCCATCGGCCAGATCACGACGAACGCGCGGCCGATGAGGTCTTCGTACTCGATGGGGCCGAGGTCGCGACTGTCCTTGGACCCGCCGCGGTTGTCGCCCATCACGTAGACCGTGTCGTCGGGCACCTCCAGCGGCGCTTGGTCCTGGCCGCAGGTGGTGGAGGTGACGATCTCGGGGTCGAGGTACGGCTCGACCAGCTCGCGACCGTCGATGTAGAGCACGCAGGCCCGGTACTCGACGGTCTCGCCCGGCAGGGCCACCACTCGCTTGATGAGGTCGCGTTCGCCGGCACCCTCGATGGTCTTCAGCACCACCACGTCGCCACGGTTGGGGTCGTGCATGCGATAGCTGAGCTTGTTCACCAGCACACGGTCGGCGTTGTGCAACGTGGTGTCCATCGAGTGGCCCGACACCGCGAACTGCTGCAGGACGAATGCCCTCACCAGCAGCGCCGCGCTGATGGCGACGATGATGACGATGATCCACTCGGTGAGGACGTTGCCCTTCTTGCGCGGGTGCTGTGCGCCGACCGGGGTGTCGTTGTCGGTGGGCGGCGCTCCGTCGCCGGACCCGTCGGTCGGCGGACCTTCGATGGTGCCGACAGGGGGCCCAGGATCGTCGGGCGAGAGTTGCTGCATCAGCGCTTCGATCTCGGTGGACCGGAACTGCTCGTCGGACATCGGCCACACGCTAGCGGTGTCGCACCCCGTGCGACCCGCGGTGCCGTCGGAGCGGGCAACGGGTCAGAGCGACGCGATGAGCTTCTCGACCCGCTCGTCGCGGCTGCGGAACGGGTCCTTGCACAGCACGGTGCGTTGCGCCTGGTCGTTGAGCTTGAGGTGCACCCAGTCGACGGTGTAATCGCGCTTGCGTTCCTTCGCCCGCTTGATGAACTCGCCGCGCAGCCGGGCTCTGGTGTTCTGCGGTGGTGTCTCGATGGCGGCTTCGATGTCGGAGTCGAGGCACATCCGCTCGACCATGCCACGGTCCTGCAGCTTGTAGAACGGACTGCGGTCGCGCGAGATGTCGTGGTACTGCAGGTCGAGCAGCTGCACTCGCGCATGCCCGAGCGGCAGGTCGTGCCGGGCGCGGAACGATTCGATGAGGTTGTGCTTGATGACCCAGTCGACCTCACGATCGAGCTTCAGCGGGTCGTTCTCGATGGTGCTGATGCAGTGCTCCCACATCTCCAGCGCCTTCTGCTCCATCGGCGGGAAGCCCTTCGTGTCTGCGTAGCGCAGCGCACGATCCAGGTACTCGCGCTGGATGTCGAGCGCGCTGACCTCGCGGCCGTTGGCGAGGCGCACCCTTCGTCGGCACGTGATGTCGTGGCTGATGTCGCGGATGGCGCGGATGGGGTTCTCGAGGGTCATGTCGCGGAGCACGACACCGGGGTCTTCGAGCATGCGCAGCATGCAGGCCGCCGAGCCCACCTTCACGAACGTGGTGTACTCGCTCATGTTGCTGTCGCCCACGATCACGTGCAGCCGACGGTACTTCTCGGCATCGGCGTGCGGCTCGTCGCGTGTGTTGATGATGGGGCGGCTGCGTGTGGTGGCGCTGCTGACGCCTTCCCAGATGTGCTCCGCCCGCTGCGCCATCGAGAACGTGGCCCCGCGTGCGGTCTGCAACACCTTTCCGGCGCCGGTGAAGATCTGCCGGCTGACGAAGAACGGGATGAGCACCTCGGCGTAGTGACCGAAGTCGTCGCGCCGCGAGGTGAGGTAGTTCTCGTGGCACCCATAGCTGTTGCCGGCGGAGTCGGTGTTGTTCTTG
>JAUXQB010000132.1 GCA_030685215.1 Actinomycetota bacterium | reverse complement strand
GCGCTGTTCATGTTCGACGCCGCACACCTCGCAGGCCTCATCGCCGGCGGCGCACACGCGAACCCGGTGCCGTACGCCGACATCGTCACGTTCACCACGCACAAGACCCTTCGCGGCCCGCGCGGCGGATGCATCCTCAGCAAGGCCGAGTACGGTGTCGCCATCGACAAGGCCGTGTTCCCCGGCTGGCAGGGCGGTCCGCTCGAGCACGTCATCGCGGGCAAGGCCGTCGCCTTCCACGAGGCGTTGCAGCCGGAGTTCAAGGTCTACGCACAGCAGATCGTGAAGAACGCGAGCGCGCTGGCCGACGCGCTCGTGCAGCAGGGTTTCCGGTTGGTCAGCGGCGGCACCGACAGCCACCTGATGGTGGTCGACCTGCGGCCGTTCGACGCCGAGCTCACCGGCAAGGAAGCACAGGCGGTGTTGGATCTGGGCGGCGTCACGCTCAACAAGAACACCATCCCCAACGACCCGCGCAGCCCGTTCGTCACCAGCGGCGTGCGCATCGGCACGCCCTCGGTCACCACCCAGGGCATGACCGAAGCGCAGATGCCGGTGATCGCGGAGCTCATCGCGCGCATCCTGCGCCACCGCGCCGATCCGGCCGCGGTGGCCGCCGCGAAGGCCGAAGTCGCCGCCCTGTGTGCGCAGTTCCCCGCCTACAGCTGATCGCTACAGTGGTCGGCCGTGAGCAACGTCGCTGACACCAGCCCCCTCGTGCCGTCGTTGCGCCGGGGCGTGGTGTGCGGTCTCGCTGCAGGCATCACTGCCGGTCTGGTGTGGTACCTCATCGTGCTCGGCACGTCGTCGATGCAGACCTACCTCATCCCGGCGTTCGGAGTGGTGGTCGCCTATGGCGTGTACTTCGGCGCGCGGCGCGCGGGCGGTGCATCGGCGGTCGTCTCGGTGGTCGTCACGGTGGTCACGTTGATGCTGGCCATGTACTACGTCGAGCGTCACCTCGTCATCCGGCTGTTCGCGGAGAACGGCGACGCGCTCGACATCCCGCTCGTCCCGTACCTCGACTGGTTGGTCGAGGTGCTGCACCATGCGTTCACCAAGTCGGTGTCGCCGCCGGTCTACTCGCTGCTCGCGCTCGTCGCGGCGGGCTGGTTCGGCTTCCAGGGCTTCGACCCGCAGCAGCAGCAACACCGTCGGCCCGGCTGATGCCAGGCACGGGCGCATACCTGGTGGTGGGGGCGATCGCCGCCGTCACCACCTTCCTCACCACGCCGCTGGTGGGCTGGTTGGCGCGCCGCATGGGCTGGGTGGTCGAGCCCGACGATCGCCGCATCCACAAGGTGGCCACTCCCGACGTCGGCGGCATCGCGATGTTCATCGGCTTCCTCGTCGCGTTCGCCGCGGCACGGTTGATGGACACATTCGACCCGCTGTTCGCGGGGTTCTCCGAACCGCGCGGCGTGCTCTTCGCCGCGACCGTCATCTTCGCGGTGGGCTTCATCGACGACATCCACGAGATCTCCGCGCCGGCGAAGGTGGTGGGCACCGTGCTGGCCGGTGTGGTGCTGGTGGTGTACGGCGTCACGATGTTCTACTTCCGCGTGCCGTTCCTCGACGTGTACATCCTCAGCGACGACTGGGTGCCGCTCATCACCGTGGTCTGGCTGCTGGGCATGACCAACGCGATCAACCTCATCGACGGGCTCGACGGGCTCGCGGCCGGCATCGTCGCCATCGGCGCCGGCGCGTTCTTCCTCTACAGCCAGCACCTCGCCGACATGCCCGGCATGCTCACCCCGCCCAACATCGGCCCGCTCGTCGCCATCCTCGCCGTCGGCATCTGCGTGGGTTTCCTGCCGCACAACTTCAACCCGGCGCGCATCTTCATGGGTGATGGTGGCGCGCTGCTGCTGGGCCTGTTGATGGCCGTGAGCACCAGCGTCGTCGGCGGTCGCGCGGACCCCAACGCCGAACCCGTGCTCGGCCAGACCTACTTCTTCCTCGCGCCGCTGTTCATCCCGCTGTTCATCCTCGGCGTGCCCATCCTCGACACGCTCTTCGCGATCGTGCGCCGAGCGGCTCGCCGACAGGGCGTCGCGTCGGCCGACAAGGGGCACCTGCACCACCGGCTGATGGAGATGGGCCACGGCCAACGGCGCAGCGTGCTCATCCTCTGGACGTGGACCGCGCTGCTCAGCGCGTTCGTGCTCTACCCGGTGTTCACCGGCAGCGGCGTCAGCTACATCCCGATCGGGGCGGCGATGCTCGGCCTCGTGCTGTACACCGTGCTGCACCCGCAGATCCGCCGCCGCCGCACGTGACTCGAGCCGCGATCCGTGCGTGCGGGTGATTTGTTGCTCCAGGGTTGCATCGCGGTGCGCCGGTGCGACTAGATTGTGTTCGCGTTCACAAGCTCGGCCACAACGTTGTGGCCGGCGCGCATCCCGAGGACTCCGCCCCTGTTGAAAGTTCTGCCCGATCAGCGCACCATCGCTGAGCACCAGCGGTCTGGTCAGACGCTGGGCCGCGGCATGGACTTCGCGCTGGTGGTGCTGGTGTTCCTCGGCATCGGCTACGGCCTCGATCGCTGGCTCGACACCCGCCCGCTGTTCATGATCGGCCTCGTCGTGTTCTCCGTGGTCGGTCAGTTCATCAAGATGTACTTCGAGTACACCGCCGCGATGACCGAGCTCGAAGCCCAGCGGAAGGCCGGCGTGCAGAGCCAGCCGCGCAGCACTCGCGAGCAGTCGGCATGAGCAACGCGTTCGTCGCCACCACTGCGCTCAGCGGGCCGGCACCGGAGGTCGGGGTCACCAAGGACATGGTGCGCCGCGGTCTCATCGTGGCTCCGCTGCTCATCGCTGTGTGCGGTGTGGTCTGGGGCATGGACGGCGCGTACAGCAGTGCGTACGCCGTGGCCATCGTGTTGCTCAACTTCGCGCTGGCCGCCACACTCGTGGCGGTCACCGCTCGAATCAGCCTCGGTCTCATGATGGGGGCCGTGCTGTTCGGCTATCTCATCAGGCTCGGGCTCATCTTCCTGGCCGTGTATCTCGTGAAGGACGCCAGCTGGATTTCGCTTCCGGCACTCGGAACGGCCATCATCGTCACGCACCTCGGGCTGCTCATCTGGGAGATGAAGTACGTTGCTCTCTCGCTCGCCCATCCCGGCCTCAAGCCGACCCGCTCGTAGTCCACACCGAACTCCTCACCACCCACAGGAATCACCGTGATCGCCGAATCCTTCTCCTTCCCAGAGATCAACTCGATCCTGCGTTGGCAAGACTTCTTCACCTCGTTCAACAAGATCGCCCTCATCGCGGTGGCAGCCGCGCTCATCGGCATCGTGGTGTTCCTGCTCGCGGGCCGCAAGGACCCGATGGTCGCGCCCAAGGGCGTGCGCAACCTGGCCGAGACCTCGGTCGAGTTCATCGAGAACGGCATCGTGATGCAGACCATGGGCAAGGACGGCCTCGGCTGGACCCCCTTCCTGCTCAGCCTGTTCATCTTCATCTACCTCTGCAACGTGCCCGGCATCATCCCGCTGCTGCAGATGCCCGCCACCGCTCGCATGGCCATCCCGATGTTCCTCGCGCTGCTCGTGTGGGTCATCTACAACGGCGTCGGCTTCAAGCACCAGGGCATCAAGTACCTCACCAACACCATCTGGCCCCCCGGCGTGCCGGTGGCGCTGAAGCCGCTGGTGGGCGTCATCGAGTTCATCTCCAACATCATCGTCCGCCCCTTCTCGCTGACGGTGCGACTCTTCGCCAACATGCTCGCCGGTCACATCCTGCTCGTCACGTTCGCACTGCTCACGCAGTCGCTCATCACGGCAGAGACCATGCAGGCCTTCCTGAAGCCGATGGCCGTGCTGCCGTTCTTCATGTTGGTGTTCCTCACCGCGTTCGAGGTGCTGGTGGCCTTCTTGCAGGCCTACATCTTCACCATCCTCACCGCGGTGTACATCGGCGGCTCGACTCACCCCGAGCACTGATCGCACACAAAGCTCACCCGTCTCCACTACCCAGAACACTCACTAGGAGAAATACCCAAATGGAAGCAATCGCTCGCCTCATCGCTGTCACCGAGCCCGTGCAGACTCCCGACGACGTGAAGGCCGCATCGGCCGCCGCGTCGGCCGGTTTCGCCTACGGCCTCGCCGCCATCGGCCCCGGCATCGGCATCGGTTACCTCGTCGGCAAGTCGGTCGAGGCCATGGCTCGTCAGCCGGAGGCCGCAGGCATGGTGCGCACCACCATGTTCCTGGGCATCGCCTTCACCGAAGCCCTCGCCCTCATCGGCTTCGTGGTCTTCATCCTCATCGGTCTCTGAGCCGTCCTCTTGTCCGTCCTACCCGAAGGAGCTGACGTGCACTCCGCCGTCGTACATCTCCATGTCGTTCACGGCCACGGTTCCACCGTCTCGGTCGTCCTCGCGCCTCGCGCGGGTGACGAAGGCACCGAGGAAGAAGCTCACAGCGAGACCGTGAGCAAGGATCCTGGTCCCATCGTCCCGGAGATGAAGGAACTCGCCTGGGGCGCAGGTTCGTTCATCGTCCTCGCGCTGCTCATGCGCTTCTTCCTCTTCCCGAAGTTGAAGAAGGGCATGGATGCTCGTTACCACGGCATCCGCAGCTCGCACGACAACGCCGACGCCGAGCGGGCAGCCGCTCGCGCGGAAGTGGCCGAGTACGAAGCGCAGCTGGCCGGCATCAAGGCCGAAGCGGCCAAGATCGTCGACGCCGCACGGGTCACGCTGGAGGCAGAGCGGCAGACCACGCTGGCCGAGGTCAACGCACGGCTCGCCGAACAGCGTGCTGCCGCCACCGCCCAGGCCGAGGCCGTCCGGGCCGCCGCACAGTCACAGATCCACGCTGCGGTCAGCGATGTCGCCGGCCGCGCCGGCGAGTTGGCCACGGGCCGCAAGCCCGGCGCCGACGTGGTCGACCGAGTGGTCAGCGAGGTGATGGCACGATGAGCGTTCTGGGCATCATCGCCACCGCCGGCCGCTGGGTCGCGGAGGAAGAGCACATCTACACCGACGCCGACGGCAACGTCGTCACGCACAGCCCGCTGCTGCCGGAGACCGCCGAGATCATCTGGGGCGGTCTCGCCTCGGTCATCATCTTCGCGGCGATCTACAAGTTCGGCTGGCCGGTGATGAAGAAGAGCTTCGCCGCTCGCACCGAGAAGATCCAGAAGGAGCTCGACGCCGCAGCAGCCGACACGTCGTCGGCCGCAACCGAGGCAGCGCAGATCCGCACCGCCAAGGGCGACATCGCCGGCGAGCGTGCACGTCTGCTCGCCGAGGCCGAGACCCAGGCTGCCGCCGTGCTGGAAGACGGTCGGGCTCGCCTGTCGGTCGAGGTCGCGGAAGTGGAAGCGAAGGCCGCCGCCGATCTGGTCAGCGCACAGAGCCGCGTCGGCGACGAACTGCGCGCCGAGATCGCACGGCTCTCGTCGGCCGCCGTCGACCACGTGGTCACCGGCTCGCTCGACGACGCGACGCAGCAGGAACTGATCGAGAACTTCATCGCACGAGTTGGAGCGAGCGCATGAGCCACCAACCAGCTATCCGCTGCAGCGAGCGGAAACGAGCATTGAGAACAGTCGGAGCGTCGGCATGAGTGACAACCGCATCGAAGGCTACGCACGCGGTCTCTTCGAGATCGCCCGCGCGGAAGGCACGCTCGACGAGGTGGAGGACGAACTGTTCCGCTTCGCTCGCAGCTTCGAGAGCAGCGATGCACTGCGCAACGCGCTCACCGACGAGCAGATCCCGCCGGCCAAGCGCCAGGCCATCATCGAAGACCTGCTCGGTGGCAAGGCCACCGGCACCACCACGCAGCTGATCTCGATGGTGGTCGGCTCCGGCCGCACCCGCGACCTGCCCGCCATCGTCGACAACCTCGTCGCTCGGGCCAGCGCGGCCAAGCACCAGGAAGTGGCCGAAGTGCGCAGCGCCGTTCCTCTCACCGCCGACCAGGAAGCTCGCCTCACCGCAGCGCTGGTCAACGCCACCGGCAAGCAGGTGAACCTGAAAGTCGTGGTCGATCCGTCCGTCCTGGGCGGGTTGGTGGCCACCGTGGGCGACACCGTCATCGACGGCAGCGTCCGGACCCGCATCGACCAGCTGAAGTCCCGCCTCTAGAGGCGCCGAATCGGAGCAACGAACAACATGGCTGAACTCACACTGAGCGCCGGCGACATCGCCGCAGCGCTGAAGAAGAACCTCGACGGCTTCGAGCCGTCGCTCGAGGCCCGCACCGTCGGTCGCGTCACACAGGTGGGCGACGGCATCGCCCGCATCAGCGGCCTGCCCGACTGCGCCGTCAACGAGCTGCTCGAGTTCGAGGACGGCACCATCGGCCTCGCGCTGAACCTCGACGAGGAGTCCATCGGTTCCGTCGTCCTCGGCGAGGGCTTCGAGATCGAGGAAGGCCAGACCGTCAAGGCCACCGGCCGCATCCTCTCGGTGCCCGTCGGCGACGCGATGCTCGGTCGCGTGGTCAACGCGCTCGGCCAGCCGATCGACGGCAAGGGCGACATCGTCGGCGGCATCCAGCGCCGCGTCGAGATCCAGGCGCCCGGCATCATGGGCCGCAAGCCCGTGCACGAGCCGCTGCAGACCGGCATCAAGTCGATCGACGCGATGACCCCCATCGGCCGTGGCCAGCGTCAGCTCATCATCGGCGACCGCAAGACCGGCAAGACCACCGTCGCCGTCGACGCCATCATCAACCAGCGCGGCCTGGGCGTGAAGTGCATCTACGTCGCCATCGGTCAGAAGGGCTCCACCGTCGCCCAGACCGTCGAGACCCTGCGCCAGTACGGCGCCCTCGAGTACACCGTCGTCGTGGCGGCTCCGGCCAGCGACCCGGCTCCCTTCAAGTACCTCGCGCCGTACGCCGGCTGCGCCATCGGCCAGCACTGGATGGAGAACGGTGAGCACGCGCTCATCGTGTACGACGACCTCTCCAAGCAGGCCGAGGCGTACCGCCAGGTGTCGCTGTTGCTGCGCCGCCCGCCGGGCCGCGAGGCGTACCCCGGCGACGTGTTCTACCTGCACAGCCGCCTGCTCGAGCGCGCTGCCAAGCTCAGCGACGATCGTGGTGCCGGTTCGCTCACCGCGCTGCCGGTCATCGAGACCAAGGCCGGCGACGTGTCGGCCTACATCCCCACCAACGTCATCTCCATCACCGACGGCCAGGTCTACCTGCAGGACAACCTGTTCAAGTCGGGTGTGCGCCCGGCCGTCGACGTGGGCATCTCGGTGTCGCGCGTGGGTGGTGCTGCACAGATCAAGGCGATGAAGTCGGTCTCCGGCACCCTGAAGCTCGACCTCGCACAGTTCCGTGAGCTCGAGGCGTTCGCCACCTTCGGTTCCGAGCTCGACGCCATCTCGAAGGCGCAGCTCGAGCGTGGCTACCGTCTGGTCGAGCTGCTCAAGCAGCCGCTCAACAGCCCGATGCCCGTGGAGGAGCAGGTCGTGGTCGTGTTCGCCGGCACCAAGGGCTACCTCGACAGCCTGCCGGTCAACGAGGTCCGTCGCTTCGAAGGTGAGCTGCTCGCTCACGTGCGCAGCACGCAGGGCGGCCTGCTGGCCGGCATGCGCAGCAACCCGAAGGCCGACGTGCCCGGCGAGCTCGGCGACATCATCGAGTCGTTCAAGCAGCAGTTCGTCGCCGCGCTGGCCACGGCAAAGGCTGCGGCCGACGTGTTGGCCACCGACGCCGAAGAGCTGGGCGAAGCCCACAGCAACAAGACCCTCGCGACGGAGTGATCTAGATGGCTGGTGGTCAGGAGCGCATTCTTCGGGGACGCATTCGTAGCGTCCAGGCCACGAAGAAGATCACGCGCGCCATGGAGCTCATCGCGGCGTCGCGCATCGTCAAGGCGCAGCAGCGGGTCGCCGCGGCCGTGCCCTACAGCGAGCAGATCACCGAAGTGGTGAAAGACCTCGCTGCCGCGGGCGGTTCGTCGCAGTCACCGCTGCTGGCTGGTCGCGCGGAAGTGAAGACCACCGCGTACGTGGTCATCACCGCGGATCGCGGTCTGTGCGGCGGCTACAACTCCGGTGTGCAGCGCGCTGCCGAAGGCGAAGTGAAGGCGGCCGTGCTGGCCGGCAAGGACTACTCACTCGTCACCATCGGTCGCAAGGCCGAGGGCTACTTCAAGTTCCGCGGCTACCAGATCGCCACGTCGTACTCCGGCTTCAGCGACAGCCCCACCTATGCCCAGGCACGCGAGATCGGCCAGGACGTCGTGGCTCGCTACGTCGCCGGCGAGTTCGACCGCGTCGAGCTGGTCTACACCCGCTTCATCAGCGCCGGCTCGCAGGAAGTGGTGCTGCGCCCGCTGGTGCCCCTCGACCGCGAGACCGTGGCCGGCGGCGACGGCAAGGCCAGCGACGCCACCGGCGCCACCGCCGACTACGAGTTCGAGCCCGACCCCGGCACCATCCTCGACACGCTGCTGCCGCGCTACGTGGAAGCACGCATCTACGCCGCGCTGCTCAACGCGGCCGCCAGCGAGCACGCCTTCCGCCAGCGAGCCATGAAGAGCGCCACCGACAACGCGGAAGAGCTCATCAAGAACCTCAGCCGCATCATGAACCGCGCACGCCAGGACAGCATCACCACCGAGATCATGGAGATCGTCAGTGGTGCAGAAGCGCTCTCCGGCGGCAAGGCCGTCCGCGAGGTCCAGCTCATCGAGCTGGGTCCGCTCACCTCCGAATCCCTCGTTACCTCCACCCAGCACTCTGGCGACTGACGCAAGAAAGAGCTACCGCTATGACCATCACTGAGACAGCACGCAAAGATGGCCGCGTGGTCGGCATCGCCGGCCCCGTCATCGACGTCGAGTTCCAGCCGGGCTCGCTGCCCGAGCTCAACACCGCGCTCGAGTTCACCATCACCGTCGATGGCAAGGACGTCGTCGTCCTCGCCGAGGTCGCGCAGCAGTTGGGCAACAGCCGTGTGCGCGCGGTCTGCATGAAGCCCACCGACGGCCTCACCCGTGGCACCGCGGTGCGCAACACCGGTCGTGGCATCAGCGTGCCCGTCGGCGACCGCACCCTCGGTCACGTGTGGAACGTGTGGGGCGAGGTGCTCGACGCCGACAACGCCGACTTCGCCGACATCGAGCGGTGGGAGATCCACCGTCCGGCCCCCGACTTCGCCGCACTCGAACCCAGCAAGCGCATCTTCGAGACCGGCATCAAGGTCATCGACCTGCTCACCCCGTACGTGGCCGGCGGCAAGATCGGTCTGTTCGGTGGCGCCGGTGTGGGCAAGACCGTGCTCATCACCGAGATGATCCGCCGCGTGGCGCAGAACCACGGTGGTGTGTCGGTGTTCGCCGGCGTCGGCGAGCGCACCCGTGAGGGCACCGACCTGATGATCGAGATGACCGAGTCGGGCGTGTTCGAGAAGGCCGCCCTGGTCTTCGGTCAGATGGACGAACCGCCGGGCGTGCGCCTGCGCGTGGCGCTGTCGGCCCTGACCATGGCCGAGTACTTCCGCGACGTGCAGAACCAGGACGTGCTGTTGTTCGTCGACAACATCTTCCGCTTCGTGCAGGCCGGTTCGGAAGTGTCGACGCTGCTCGGCCGCATGCCGTCGGCCGTGGGCTACCAGCCCACCCTCGCCGACGAGATGGGCCAGCTCCAGGAGCGCATCACCTCCACCCGCGGTCGCTCGATCACCTCGCTGCAGGCCGTGTACGTGCCCGCCGACGACTACACCGACCCGGCGCCGTTCACCACCTTCACCTTCCTCGATGCCACCACCGAGCTCAGCCGTCAGATCGCCTCGTTGGGCATCTACCCGGCCGTCGACCCGTTGGCCTCCACCTCCACCATCCTCCAGCCCGAGGTCGTCGGCGAGCGCCACTACGGCGTGGCCCGCCGGGTGCAGGAGATCCTGCAGCGCTACAAGGAGCTGCAGGACATCATCGCCATCCTCGGTCTCGACGAGCTCTCGGAAGAAGACCGCCTCACCGTGTCGCGTGCTCGCAAGGTGCAGCGCTTCCTCAGCCAGCCGTTCTACGTGGCCGAGGTGTTCACCGGTGTCAGCGGCGAGACCGTGCCGGTTGCCGAGACCGTGGAGAGCTTCGAAGCCATCGTCAACGGCGAGCTCGACGACGTGCCCGAGCAGGCGTTCCTCAACGTCGGTGGTGTCGAGCAGGTGCTCGCCAAGGCGAAGTCGCTGCAGGAAGGCGCAGCCTGACCATGAGCATGAAGGTCGAAGTGGTGTCGCCGGAGCGCGTGCTGTTCTCCGGTGAGGCCACGCAGGTGATCACGCGCACCCTCGGTGGCGGCGAGATCGCGTTCCTGCCCGGCCACGCTCCGTTCCTGGGCGCGCTCACCGAGAGCCACACCCGCATCACCCTCGTCGACGGCACCGTCCTCGACGTCGCCGTGCACGGCGGGTTCGTCGACGTCAGCGGCACTCGGGTGAGCATCCTCAGCGACGTGGCCGAGATCGGCGACGAGATCGACCGCGCGCGTGCGTTGCGGGCCAAGGAGTCCGCCGAGGAAGCGATCGCACGCGAGCACGACGCCGAGGCCATCTCGGCGCTCAGTCGTGCACATGCTCGTCTGTCGGCATCCGGCGGTCTCGCCGGTACGCCGCAGGGCGCGCACTGATCGCCTGACTCAACCGGTCGACGCTCGTGCCACCTGCAGCAGGTCGCTGTCGGGTCCGTGGCCGAAGAGCAGCAGCTCGTCGCCATCGGTGACGATCTCGTTCACCTGATCGATCCAGGCCGGAAGTCGCTGCGATCGCAGCTCTGCCGACGCGGGGTCGAACACGTAGAGGCGGTCGACCGTCGCGAAGGGCTCCTCGTCGATGCCGGTGACGGCCGCGTAGACGAGACCATCGGCGACGGCGATGGTGGAGATGACGAGGTCGTACCCTCGATCGCGCATCTCGACGGCGGCGCAGCTCTGCAGCACGAAGTCGCACGTCCACAGCCGGGCTTCGGCGAGCGGTGACTCGAAGTCGAACTCGGGGTCGAACTCGAGGTCGTCGATGTCGATCAACTCGTCGGGGTCGAACATCAGGCCCTGCTGCGCCGACATGCCGCTGAGGACGAGATGGTCGCCGACCACGGCGGCGGAGTATGCGATCTGTGCGTCGGCGACTCCGCTCAGGCCGACGGGTGTGGTGGTGCGCCAGGATGCGCCCTGATCGTCGGAGTAGGACAGGGTGATGTCGAGTGGTTCCCAGGTCTCGGTGGCGGAGCCGAGGGCAATCTCGTCGAGCGGATAGTCGGAGCCGTCGGGATCACCGAGGTTGGAGAACCCGACGGCCACCAACGTGTCGTCCCACTGCACCACCTGCTGGACCGGGCCGAGCGGGGTGACGGCTGCACCGGGTTGCGGGCTCGCGGCGGGCGAGAGGTGCTGCCAGCTGTCGCCGTGATCGTCGCTGCGCCAGATCTGTCCGCGACCGATGCCGCCGTCGTCGAACTCGTAGCCCCATGCGTAGACGGCGCCGAGCAGCGACGCCGCGCCGTTGACCGCCGCGTCGTCGGCGAGGTGCACCTTGCGGAACGAGTCGGCACCGTCGTCGCTCACCCAGACGTCGGCGTCGTAGGTGGGTAGGTCGGCCTCCAGGTCGTCGCGCACGAAGTTGGTCCCGGCCGCGATGATTCGATCGTCGACGGCGACGAGTGAGGCGATGACCTGCTGGCCCGATTCGTCGCTGATGCCGTCGCCCACGCGCGTCCAGTTGCTGAGATCGTCGCTGCGCCAGACCGCTCCCGGTTCCGGCTGCCCGCGAGTGGAGTGGTTGTCGTACCCCGCGGCCAGCCAGGAGCCGTCGGCGAGGTGCAGCGCGGTGCGCGCGCCGCTGTACTGAGCACTCGTGTCGGTGATGTCGAGTTCGAGGTCGGTGAACTCGAGCGTGGGCAGCGTGCG
The DNA here is from genome assembly GCA_030685215.1 of Actinomycetota bacterium. Classification (GTDB taxonomy): domain Bacteria; phylum Actinomycetota; class Acidimicrobiia; order Acidimicrobiales; family Ilumatobacteraceae; genus UBA668. Next base: position 23,732 of record JAUXQB010000132.1, on the reverse strand, counting down.
CACGGCGGGCTCCGTGGTGGTGGGCGCAGTGGCCGGACGATCGGTGGCCTGGCCGCCGACGCCTTCGTCGATGCCGTCGCCACACGATGCGAGCACGAGCGACGAGCCGACGACTGCGAGCGTGGTGAGACGGGATCGAACGGTGGAGGCTCGGCTGAGGCTGATGGTCCGCACCCGGACATCGTACGACGCAGCGCGGCCTAGCCTTGCCTGCATGAGTGCTTCCTTCCCGTTCACCTCTGCACTGGTCACCGGCGCGTCCAGTGGCATCGGCGAGTCCATGGCCGAACTGCTGGGCGAGGCCGACATCCCCACGGTCGTGGTGGCCCGCCGACGGGATCGGCTGCAGGAGCTGGCCAATCGGTTCACGTCGGTGGAAGTGCTGGTCGCCGACCTGGGCACCACCGACGGCCTCGCCGCCGTCGCGGCGCGAGTGGCCGACAGTGCCAACCCGATCGACCTGTTGGTGAACAACGCGGGCTTCGGCACGTCCGGCTCGTTCCACGAGCTCGACGCGGATCGGCTCGACGCCGAGATCCAGCTCAACATCGCGGCGCTCACCCGCCTCAGTCGAGCCGCGATGGGTGTGATGATCCCTCGCGGTCGCGGGTTCCTGCTCAACGTGAGCAGCGTCGCCAGCTTCCAACCGGCCCCGAAGCTGGCGGTCTATGCGGCGACCAAGGCGTATGTCACGAACCTCACGGAGAGCCTGCACGAGGAAGCTCGCGGCACCGGCGTGCACGTCACCGCACTGTGCCCGGGCCTCACGCGCACCGAGTTCCAGAGCGTCAGCAGCACCGAGTCGTATGCCACGCAGTACCCCACGTTCGTGTGGTTGGAAGCGCACGAGGTGGCGCTCGCCGGCCTCAACGACGTGGCCAAGGGCAAGGCGCTGTCGGTGCCGGGTGTGCTCTACAAGGGCATGGTCACCGCGTCGGGTCTCACGCCGCGCGGCCTTGCTCGTCGACTGAGCAGCCTGGTGCAGCGCGACTGAACGCGGCGGTCAGTACTCGACGGCTGCGAACGACGCGAGCTTGTCGATGCGGTGATGCGCGTCGATCATTCGCACGGTGCCGCTGCGTGAGCGCATCACCAGGCTCTGCGTGCGGGCGCCGCCGTGCTCGTAGCGGACGCCGCGGAGCAGCTCGCCGTCGGTGATGCCGGTGGCGGCGAAGAAGCAGTTGTCGCCCTGCACGAGATCGTCGGTGGTGAGCACTCGCGACAGGTCGTAGCCGTCGGCGATGGCCGCATCGCGCTCGGCGTCGTCGCGTGGCGCGAGCAGGCCCTGGATCTCGCCGCCCATGCCTTTCAGAGCTGCCGCCGAGATGACGCCCTCCGGGGTGCCGCCGATGCCGATGAGCACGTCGACGCCGGCCTCGGGCCAACCGGTGGCGATGGCGCCGAAGATGTCGCCGTCGCCGATGAGCTTCACGCGTGCGCCGGTGCTGCGCACCTCGGCGATGAGGTCGGCGTGGCGGGGGCGGTCGAGGATGACGACGGTGAGATCGCGCACGGACTCGCCCTTCGCCTTCGCGATCCAGCGCAGGTTCTGGGTGGGGGTGGCGGTGATGTCGATGGACCCGGCGGCCTCGGGGCCGACGGCGATCTTGTGCATGTAGACGCACCCGCCGGGGTTGAACATCGTGCCGCGCTCGCCCACCGCGATGACGGCGATGGCGTTCGCGCGGCCATAGGCGGTGAGTGTGGTGCCGTCGATGGGGTCGACGGCGACGTCGGTCTGCGGGCTGGTGCCGTCGCCCACGCGCTCGCCGTTGAAGAGCATCGGTGCTTCGTCCTTCTCGCCTTCACCGATGACGACGATGCCGTCCATCGGCACGGTGGAGAGCACGGTGCGCATCGCGTCGACCGCGGCGGCGTCGGCGCCGTTCTTGTCGCCGCGACCCACCCAACGCGATGCGGCGAGTGCGGCCGATTCGGTGACCCGGACCAGTTCGAGGGCGAGGTTGCGGTCGGGCTTCTGCGAGTTGGCGATCATCGGCACCCACCGTAGTGCGCGAATCGCCCGAGGGCCGTAGCGCCTGAAATCGGCCGGGGGCCGTAGTGCCTGAAATCGGCCGGGGGCCTCAGCGCCGACGCTCGTGAGCGCCGGCGCGTGAGGGCCGGAGTGGTCGTCCGCGATCGCGAGGGCGCCGGAGGCGTTCCTGGTGATCGTGTACGAGGTGTTGCATCAGGGAATAAGGGAGGTTGTTCACGGGAGTGTCCTGTTCATGAGGGGGAGGTACGTGGCGCGACGGTGCGTCAGGTCACGGTGCGCAGCGAGCGGAGTGCCGGCCGCGTGCTCGGGCGTCCGTCGAGTGACGACGCTCGCGAGATGGTGGTGAAGTGCCGACCGGTCAGACGGTGGCGAGGCGTGCGCTGCCGATGGGGCTCGCGCTCTTGGTGCCGATGATGTGTTGCTGCAACATGAGGGTGCCTCCTTTCGTGGCTGGCGTGACGACGGCCAGCAGTGTGCCCGACGACCGAGTGCGCAGTCCACTGAATAAACGAACGATATGTATCGTGGCCCGAATGGCACCGATCTCGGCCGAGCAGTGCATCGGTGGACGCGACCTCACCGAACCCCGACTGAGCGCCGACGGATCGCTGTTGGTGCATGCGGTTGCGCACGACGGTGCGGCGTGGTTGGTGCTGCATCACCTCGACGGCGGGCACCAGCAGGTGCTCGCGAACGCGCCCGGTCTGCGTGCCGGACGCGGCATGGGTGGCGGTGCGTGGTGCTTCACGGCGGCCGGCGACGCGGTGGTCTACGTGGGTGTCGACGGCAACCTCTGGCTGCAGTCGCTCACCGGCGCACCCCCGAGGGCGCTCACCGATCACGGACCTGATCGCAGCGCCACCGGTCCCACCGCGGCGCCCGATGGTTCGTCGGTCGTGTACGTGCTCGACCTCGCCGAGGTGCACCGCGTGCGCCTCGCCGATCTGTCCACGACCCGGCTCGACGACGGCAATGCCGACTTCTGCATGGACCCGTTCGTGGAGGCCGACTCGCTCAGCGTGCGGTGGCACGCGTGGGACGTTCCCGACATGCCGTGGGATCGCAGCCGTGTGCAGCGCATCGACGCCGAGGGACACGTGAGCGTCGTGCTCGATGGTGGGGGCGCCGTCCAACAGCCGCGTGTGATGCCCGACGGCACGCCCACGTCCGTGCGCGACGACAGTGGCTGGCTCAACGTGCACGTGGGAGATCGGGCAGTGGTCGCCGAGCCGTTCGAGCACGCAGGCCCCAGCTGGGGCCCCGGTCAGTGCTCGTACGCATGGTCGCCCGACGCACGCTCGCTCGCGTACACGCGCAACGAGTCAGGCTTCGGTCGGCTCTGCGTTGCCGACCTCGCCGGTGGCGTCACGCGTGAGGTGGCGCGCGGCGTGCACGGTCAGCTGTCGTGGCAGGGCACTCGCCTCGCAGCGCTGCGCACAGGAGCGCGCACGCCGACGCAGGTGGTGGTCTACGACACCGCCACCTGGGAACGCTCGGTGGTTGCGGTGGGACCCGCAGCCGGCTTCACCCCTGACGCGCTGCCCGAGCCGGAGCTGGTGGAGGTCGCCGCCATCGATGGGGTCGTGCACGCTCGTCTCTATCGCGCTGCCGAGTCCGATGGCCGGCTCATCGTCTGGCTGCACGGTGGCCCCACCGATCAGTGGCAGGTCACGTTCATGCCTCGCTTCGCGTACTGGCTCTCGCGTGGGTGGAGCATCCTGGTGCCGGATCATCGCGGCTCCACGGGGCACGGGCGCGCGTACCAGCAGGCGCTGCGCGAACGGTGGGGCGAGCTCGACGTCGGCGACACGTTGGCCGTCGTGCGCCACGCGCACGACGCCGGGTGGGCGCGTCCCTCGCACACGGTCGTGATGGGCAGCTCCGCGGGCGGGTTCACCGCGCTCGGCGCGGTGGCGGCCGATCCCGATGCGTTCGCCGCCGCGGTGGTGCTCTACCCGGTGACCGACCTCGCCGACCTCGCCGAGCGCAGCCACCGCTTCGAACGTCACTACACCGTCAGCCTGGTCGGCCCGCTGCCCGACGCGCTGCCGCGCTATCGGGAACGCTCGCCCATCCTGCACACCGGCCGCCTCAGGCGCACGCCGCTGCTCGTGCTGCACGGCGACGGCGATGCGGTGGTGCCCGTGCAGCAGAGTCGGGTGTTCGCGCAACGAGTGGCCACGTCCGGCGGGCAGGTCGAGCTGCACGTGTACGAGGGCGAGGGGCACGGCTTCCGCCAGGCGGTGAACCAGCTCGACGAGTATCGCCGGGTCGAGGGCTTCCTGGCTCGCTGCGTGCCGGTAGCGTCTCGGTCGTGAGCGACGAGTGGAATCCCAACGATCCTGATGCAACTCGGGTGCTGTACGACCTGAGCATGTGGTCGTTCGACCAGCAGGCCGAGCTGGCCGCCGAGCTGGCCGACGACGACATCCCGCACACGTGGGACGGCGCCGAGCTGGTGGTGCCCGAGTCGCACGAGGCGGTGGCCGACGCCACCATCACCCGCGTCGAAGAGCGCCTGGGCATCGTCTACTCCGCCGACGCCGAAGCGCCGCACGACAACCCGGCAGCGCAACCGATCGACATCGCCGAGGGCGTCGCCACCACCGAGTACGACCTGGCCGAGTGGCCGGAGGGCGATCGGCAGTCCATCACCCGTGCGCTCACCCGCCAGGAGATCCCGTACCGGTGGGAGGACGACCTGCTGCTCGTGCCCACCGATCACGAACCCGTGGTCGAGTCGCTGATGGATCTCATCGAGTCCGGCGAGTTCGCCGCCCATCCCGACGACCTCGACGACGACGACGACACGGAGCGGCTGCCGTTCGAGACGCTCACCACCTTCTTCCTCGCCGGCGAACGACTGCAGCGAAATGCGCTCGACGCCGATGGGCTCGAGCAGCTGCTCGCCGCGGTCGCGGTGGCCGAGCCCGATGCGCCTCCCTACGGGGTCGACCTGCGGTTGTGGAAGCGCACGTGCGAGCTGGCCGACGAGCTGGCCGGTGCGCTCGTCGACGACGACGAGCCCGACCACGACGCGGCCATGACCATCGCGGCCGACCTGCACGACCTCCTGCGTCCCTACATCTGAGTGGCCGTGCTGCTGGCGGAGCTGCAGATCTGGCACACACGCCCGGTCACCCCCACGCGCCGCGTCGCGCTCGGTCACCTGGTGCTGCCCACCGACCCCGCACCCGGCCTGGGTGGGGTGCTGCTGGCGGCGGTGGTGGCTGCCTACCTTCCCGACGTCGACGACGAGCTGCACCCCGACCTCGGTCGGCTCATCGACCAGGTGGCAAGGGGCGATCGCATCACGCAGCCGCGTCTGCAGCACCGCTACCAGGTCGACCGGCACGGTCTGGCCGCCAGCGTGCATCAGCTCAACGGCGACGCCGACCACGTGGAGTTCGACCTGCACTCCATGGGGCGCCCGCTGTCGCAGGTGCTCGGCGCGGTGTACGCACTCGAGCGGATGAGCCTCGAGTCGCGGCGCAGCGTCGCTCCGGTGCTGCACCGCGCGATGCGATGGCGGGGGCCGATCGGCCCGTCGTTCGTCGCCGACATCACGGGCGTCAGCCGCAACGATCTGGTCGGTGTCACAGACCCGCGAGTGTGGGCGCTCACGCTGCTCGGCTTCCCGGTCGACACCGGTACGGTCAGCAAGAAGGACGTGATGAAGCACTTCCGCAGCCGGCTGCGCGACGCGCACCCCGACCACGGTGGCGACGACGACACTGCGGGCGACACCATCGAGCGGCTCGGCGAAGCACGACGGATCCTGCTCGGGCAATGAACAGCCTGCTGCTCTTCCCCGGCGCCGGCTCGTCCAGCACGCACGCCAGCCTCGTCGCCATCGAGGCCGCCATCGTGCCCGCGCCGTGCGTGCGCGCCGACTTCCCCTACCGACTCGCCGGCCGTCGAGCACCTGACCGTCCACCGGTGCTGCTGCAGACCGTGCGTGAACACGCCGCGCCGATGCTGGCCGCGCTCACACCTCCCGACGGGCTGGTGCTCGGTGGACGTTCGATGGGCGGACGCATCTGTTCGATGGTGGTCGGCGACGAGACCGACCCGCTGCCGGCCAAGGGTCTGGTGCTCATCTGCTACCCGCTGCATCCACCCGGCAAGCCCGATCGGTTGCGCGTCGAGCACTTCCCGCGGCTCACCGTGCCGTGCCTGTTCATCTCCGGCACCCGCGACACGTTCGGTACGCCCGACGAGCTGCAGCAGTGGACCGCCACCATCCCCGGCCCCGTCACCCACGAGTGGCTCGACGGCAAGGGCCACGACCTGAAGGGCTGCGACCAACGCATCGCTCAGTTGGTGGCCGCCTGGATGTCAGCGCTCTGAGATCCTTACGCGAACGTGAGAGCGTGTGCCGATTGCGACCTCGACTGTGACGATAGCCGTAGTAGTCGTGCCAGACATCGTGCTCTTCGAGCGTGGCCCGCGGCCGCCAACCGGGATCTTCTACGCCGACGGCCTCCAGGTCAACTTGGCCTCCTTTGAATCGGCCGGCGAGCGAACGCCCTTGGAGAGCTGACGTGCGGTCTACGACTTGCGAATGAGCAAGAACTTGACCTTGCTCCACTCCGGGCACCGCTGTCGAGCCGCTGCCCCAGATCCGGCGGCGGGGATGCGCTCAGATCAAACGATCTGTGCGCTCCAGCGGCTTGCGCCATGCGCACATAGCGGGCACTAGGCGCTATTGGCACCGCCTGGGCACCACACGCGAAGTCGGCCGCGGTGGCTGGTGAACACCGTGTGACACGAGGAGCAGACGACGACGTGATCCCGCAACTTGGGGCGAGGCTCGTCGGGTGCCCAGTGGATGAAGGCATGCCCAGTGCTGGACCCGCATCGGGTGCAGGTCCCCTTGCCACGCAGCACCACGCGAACGCGCTCTGTAATCGACACGCCGACTGTTCTACACGACCACGGTGCGGCCTATCTGCCGATAGGTCTGGGGAGATCGCCGCTCGTGGCGGCGGATATGCCCTTCGAGACCCTGGCTCGCACCGGACCAGGGGTCTCACAAACCTTCGAAGAGTTGGGCCTGGTGGTTCACGTAGGTAAGGGCTTCGCCCAGTCGCGTGCGATCGTCGCGGTGTGCCACTGTCGCGGTCAGCGCTAGGTCGTGGTCCCGGTCCAGTTTGACGGAGAGTTCCCACATGAGGTTGTGCTCGTTGGCGCCTGCGACACGAAGTTTGCGCCATCGCTGCTCGAATCGTTTGACGGACGTCTCACCCGACGCTTGGTAGGCCGGCCAGTCGGTCAGCTTGGCGTCGCGATAGTTGAACGACGGTCCCCAGCGGCAGGCGTCGAGTGCTGTCAGCGTCTCGCCGCCGAGCACTTCGTCATCAGTCGCAGAGATCAACCGGGCAGCACCTGCAATCTCGGCTTGCAGTCCTGAGTGGTTGAAGCATTGAGCGACGACTGATCGGTCGCCCGACTTCTCGAGATAGACGTTGCACCGCAGTTTGTACGCCGCAGGCTTCGTCTCACCGGCCCATGATCGCGCACCAACCCACCCTCCGTGCGTAGCGCAGGTATGCCGATCTGCTCGTCCCTTAGCGTGGACATGTGCTGATCTACCTGATGGTGCTTGCGATCGTCGCGGTGCCGGTCGCTGCTCTCGCAGTAGCGATCTACCGCTCGGTGCGTCACCAGCCGTCCATCGAATGGTGGGTCGCCGTTGCCGTGTGGCTTGCGACGATCGGTGTCTGGTACGCGGGCAAATCGCTATGGCTCGCCGGTGTCATCGGGATGGCCTTGATGCTCGCCGGTCTGTTCACCACGGGTCGCCGCGGTACGAAATAGCGCGAACGGGCTCCGGACCGCCCGCGCAGAACTGCCGATAGCGGCGCTGAAAGAACCTCGTCCCGCGCTGGCTGTCGGGCAGTCGTCGGGGCACGCGTCCGCGGACGCGCGCCACGTAAGAAAGCTCGGCGCCTGGGGACCGTCGACTCGGGTCAATCGGACCAGCATCGTGTTCTCGATCGCGCTCGCGCGATCAGCGTCATCAAGGCCTGTTACAGAGTTGTTGACGAGCACGAGCCACGCGTCCGCGGACGCGGGGCGGCGCAGCGCTGCCCGCCCGGCGCTCCGTCGCCAGGGTGATCGGGACCGCATGACGCCGTCTGCGACAGGGCGACTCTGTGGAGACGGCTCAGCGCGCTCTGCGAGCACGACGGACTGCTGGTGTGGGTTCGAAGCCTCCGACCAAGACAGCTGCGCTACTCGCTCAGATGCTCGACCCTGTCCACTACGAGGTTCAGCAGCTCCTGCTGTTCGCTGCTCGGGGCAATCGAAACGAGGTTGAGCAGGTCGTCCGAAACTCGCTCCTCGAGGCGGGACTCGTGCACATTCGCTGCGTGATCGAGTTCCTCGGCGAGCAGAAGGGCAATCGCGTCTCGGCACGGGACTTCGTGCCTGACTGGGCGTGGCGGCCGGACCGTGACCTCCTGAAGATGGATCAACTCAACGGTCGGCTCGCACATCTCGGCCTTGTTCGAGCCGAGCCGGGACATCGCTGGGACGAGTGGATTGAGATGCAGTTGCCAACGGTGCTCGCGGTGTTCGCAACGTGGTTGACCAGTCTGGAAGCTCGTTCGCCTGCGTTGTACAGCCAGTTCTCGGCGGCCCGGCCGGGTCGCCTGCGGATCACCTCAGAGGGGCTCATCGCCGGGCTCCGTGAGCCGCTTCAACCGTGACCTGCGTTCTCCACGGGCCCGACCGACATGACGGATCGAACGGCGACGGTCGCCCTTCGCTGAAGGAAACGCTTCCCGGAAGTGCCGGTAGGTGATAGGGGCAGACGTTCTATGACACTCCGCTAGTTGGGTCTGCCGCGATGCTGGTCGATGTCCGGTCGCGGTCGTGGCCGCCTGGATGTCAGCGCTCTGAGATCACCGGGTCACCGGGGTTGAGGGCTTCCAGCTCCAGGTGCGCGGTCTCGGGGTACCAGCGGTAGGCGACGAAGGCGGCGGTGAGCTGACCCAGCGCCATGCACGCCATCAGGCTGCCGTAGCTGTATCCCTGGTCCCTCAACGACCCCACCAGCAGGATGCCGACGCTGCCGCTGAGCAGGGCCGTCGCGGTGACGAGACCGTTCGCCATCCCTCGGTTGCCGGTGGGGAACATCTCGGCTCGATACACCGCGAAGGCGGGGTAGGCCATGGCGGCCATGAACCCACCGGTGAGCGACACCGCCCACATCGACGGGCCCGACACGAAGAACGCGGTGGTGATGCAGATAGTGGAGATGGGCGAGCAGATGGCGATGAGCCGGCGGCGGCCGACCACGTCGGCCAGCTTGCCGCCGACCACCAGGCCGAGCGACGCCGGTGTGCCGGTGGCAAGTGTGAACAGCGCGATGCCGCCGCCGCTGTAGCCGCGCACCTTGTCGAGGTAGTTGTTCTGGAAGTACGAGGCCGGCGCGACGAACATGTTCGCGGCCAGCGCCACCGATGCGATGAGCGCGAGTCGCTTTCGATTGATCGGCACGCCGATGCGGTGGATGGTCTCGAAGCGTCGGGTCTCGAGGAGGTGCCGGCCGAGACTGACCGCGACCGGAAGCCAGACGAGCGAGAGCAGGTAGACCAACCGCCACCCTTCCGGCCCGAGGTCGGTGAGGCGGAGGGCCGCGACCGCGACGCCGGCACCCAGACCGGCGGCCATCGCCAGCACACTGACGGCGTAGGCGCGACTGTTGCGCGGCATCTCCTCGGCCGCGGCCACCGCGGCGAGCAACGCGAGTGCGATGCCGAGCGGGCGGCCCACGGTCTGCGTCGCCACCAGCAGCGGGAAGCTGGTGGCCGCCGCGCCGAGTGCGCAGACGATGGGCGTCAACCACGCCAGCAGCACGATCATGCGTCGCCGGCCAACTCGATCCGCCAGCAGCGCGAACGGCAGCGCGATGACCACACCGAGGCGGACGATGGCACCCGCGTGCCCCAGGCCGCGTTCGGAGATGTCGAAGCTGTCGGCGACGAACGTGGACGTCTGGGTGAACAGCGTGTTGGCGAAGGTGGCCGACATGCCGGCGGCCGCCAGCAGCGCGAGCGATCGCGCCTGACGTTCGGTGAGCCGGTCGGGCGGCGACCACCACGGACTGGAGGCGCCCTCTGGTCGACGACTGCGCAGCGACCGGCGCAGCGCGCCGGCGAACAGCCAGCCGAACCACGGGATGCTCAGCCGGTAGGTGGTCGTTTCGGTGACCGAGCCGTCGTCGTGCGTCGCGACCTCGCGGCGGTAGCTGCGGAACGGGCCGACGGCCTGGCTGAACGATCCGTCGGCCTCTGCCTGCTCGTCGACCACGTCGGAGCGTGGGGTCGTCGCGGCCTCGGCTCCCGGAGACCCTGCCGGCCACACCGTGGTGATGGTGGAGAGTCGTTTCGGCACCGCACGGAGGCTACCCGGCGGGCCGTCGGCGGGACCGCGCAGCTGCCGGAACCGGGCATACTTGACGACCTCATGAACGACGAGCGAATTCTCATCCGCCGCGCCGGCCCGCTCCGTGGTGAAGTGGCCATTCCCGGCGCGAAGAACTCGGTGTTGAAGCTGATGGCTGCCACCCTGCTCGCCGACGGAACGTCCACGCTCACCAACGTGCCCGACATCGTCGACGTCGGCATCATGGGCGACCTGCTCGCCGCCATCGGCGTGCGCAGCGAGCGCGTCGGCCCCGACACCGTGCGCATGGTCAACGACGGCAACATCTCACCGGTCGCTCCCTACGAACTGGTCGAGCGCATCCGCGCCAGCATCAACGTGCTCGGTCCGTTGCTCGGTCGCTTCGGACGAGTGTCGCTGTCGCTGCCCGGCGGCGACGACTTCGGCAGTCGCCCCATCGACATGCACCTCAAGGGGCTGGAGGCGATGGGGGCCACGTTCGAGTTGCGCCATGGCGTGGTCGAGGCCCGCGCCGAGCGGCTGCACGGCGCCGACATCACACTCGACTTCCCCAGCGTCGGCGCCACCGAGAACATCCTCACCGCAGCGGTGCACGCGAAGGGCACCACGGTCATCGACAACGCAGCCCGCGAACCGGAGATCGCCGACCTGTGCAACTTCCTGGTGGCCATGGGCGCGCACATCGGCGGCATCGGTTCGTCCACGTTGGTCATCGAAGGCGTCGAACCCGGCCAACTGCACGCCGCCGACCATCAGGTGGTGCCGGACCGCATCCAGGCGGCCACCTACCTGGCTGCGGTGGCGGTGAGCGGTGGCGAGGTGGTGCTGCGCGGCGCTCGCGCCGACCACATGGAGATGCTGTTGCGCCGCTTCCGCGACATGGGCCTCAGCATCACCACCATCGGTGGCGCGCTCGACGGCAGCGACGCGGGCGGCGGGCTGGCGGTGTGGGCGGAAGGTCGCCTGCGCAGCATCGACGTGGCCACGCTGCCGTACCCCGGCATCGCCACCGACTACAAGCCGCTCATCGTCACCATGCTCGCGGTCGCCGACGGTGTGGGCATCGTCACCGAGAACCTCTACCCGGGTCGCTTCCGCTACGTGGAGGAGCTGCAGCGCCTCGGCGCCGACATCCGCGCCGACGGCCACCACGCCGTGGTGCGCGGCGTGCCCCAGCTCAGCGGTGCACCCGTGCGCGCTCCCGACATCCGAGCCGGTGCCGCGCTGGTGGTGGCCGGGCTCGCCGCCGACGGCGAGACCTCGGTTGCCGGCGTGCACCACGTCGACCGCGGCTACGACGATCTGGTCGGCCGCCTCGCGGCGCTCGGCGCCGACATCGAACGCGTCGACGCGCCCGCCTGACGAGTCAGGTCACCGAGTCGTCGGTGGCGGCAGGGTCGTCGTCGCCGCGTTCATGACGGTCGACGCGTCGCTTGGCGAGCCGCAGCAGTCCGGCGATCACCAGGATCGGCCCCAGCACCAGCAGGATCTCGTCCCAGCCACCCTGATGCGCGATCACGAGACGGTCCTGATCACGACACGGTCCTGGTCACGACACGGTCCTGCTCACGACACGGTGATCGTGACGAGGACGCCGTCGGTGACGTGACTCTCCACCTCGAACGAGCCGGGCTGATCGACGACGAAGTTGAACGTGATCATCTGTCCCGCGTCGGCTGCCTGCTCGAGCTCGATGCCGTGGATGTGGAACTCGTCGGCCGCGTTCGGGTTGGTGATGTTGAGCGTCACGTCGGCGCCGAGCTGCACCGGCACCACTCGATCGGGGCTGCTGTCGACGCCGACCACGACGTCGATCTGCACGGGACCGTCGATGGCGGTCTCGGGCGTGGTGACCTGCGGCGCCTCGGTGCCGGGCACGGTGTCGATGACGACGAGGGTGGTCTGCGGAGCCACGGAGGTGGTGGTGGCGACGGTGTCGGCAGTCGAGGCGTCGGTCGCGGCGGAATCGTCACCGCACGCTGCGACGAGCAGCGCTGCAACCGGGATGAGTGCCAGAGCACGAACTGATCTCATGAGTCGCAATCCTACGGTTGGTCCTGGTTCAATGGTCGTCCGGCGCGCCCTGCGGCGTCGACCGCTCACTGCACAGTCGTTCCGCCCGATGCGAAAGTTCCCGATGCTCACTCAAGTGGAAGAAACCATCGAGGTCATCCGGCCGGCGCTGCAAGCCGACGGCGGCGACATCATCCTCCGCGGCGTCGACGAGGCCACCGGCATCGTCACCGTCACGCTCATCGGTGCGTGCGGCACCTGCCCGGCCAGCAGCCAGACGCTGAAGGCCGGCATCGAGCGCATCATGCGCGACCGCATCGACGGCATCACCGAAGTCGTCAACGTGGTGCCCGACGAGCTATGAGCCGTCGGTCGCTGCCCGTCGCCGAGCTGTTCGAAGCGGCCCGCAACGGCGACCGCGGCGCGCTCGCCCGGCTGCTGTCGCTGGTCGAGCGCGGGGGCCCGGATGCCCGCGAGGTCAGCCGCATCACGTACCCGATGTCGGGCAGCGGCTACACCGTCGGTCTCACCGGCGCGCCGGGTGCCGGCAAGAGCACGCTCACGTCTGCGCTCATCGGCCACCTGCGTCAACAGCAGGAGGAGGTGGCGGTGTTGGCCATCGACCCCTCCTCGCCGTTCACCGGCGGTGCCATCCTGGGCGATCGCGTCCGCATGCAGGACCACGCCACCGACCCGGGGGTGTTCATCCGGTCGATGGCCACCCGCGGTCACCTCGGTGGGCTGTCGTTGGCCACGCCCGAAGCCGCTCGGCTGCTCGACGCGGTCGGTCGGCACTGGATCCTCGTCGAGACCGTCGGTGTCGGCCAGGTGGAAGTGGAGATCGCCGGCAAGGCCGACACCACAGTGGTGGTCGTCAACCCCGGCTGGGGCGACTCGGTGCAGGCCAACAAGGCCGGGCTGATGGAGATCGCCGACGTGTTCGTCATCAACAAGGCCGACCGCAAGGGCGTGGAAGACACCCGCCGCGACCTCGAGCAGATGCTCGAGCTCAGCGACCTCGCACACGAAGCGTGGCGGCCGCCCATCATTCCCGTGGTCGCCACCGACAAGCGGGGAGTGCCCGAGCTGTGGGACACCGTGGTGGCACACCGGGCGTTCATCGAGGGCAACGGCGAGCTGGTTCGGCGCCGCGAGTTCCGCCTCCGCGAGGAACTGCGCGAGATCGTCGCCCGCCGGCTCGAGCAACGTGCCCGCGACCTCACCACCGGCGAGCGCTGGGCTCAGCTGCAGGCCGACGTGCTGCACCGCACCATCGACCCGTGGGCGGCCGCCGACGAGATGCTCGGCACCATCGGCGCCTGACAAGCCGCTCACTCCCCGGCCGCGGACTCAGCCGCGGCCCAGGTCCGGCCCGGTCCATCGGCGGTTTCTCCGTTTGCGTCATGGCTGGAGCGAGGATTCGTCGCATGCGACATGACGTGGTCGGGAGGGTGGTGCGTGCGCGGGTTGAGGCGCGGTTTCGTCCGTCGGGGGAGATTCTTCGTTTGTGTCATGGCTGGAGCGAGGATTCGTCGCATGCGGCATGACGTGGTCGGGGAGACGGGAGGGGTGGCGGGCGTAGAGTGCCGGGCATGGGTGAACTGGTGCTGCTGGAGCGGCGCGACGACGGCGTTGCCGTGGTCACGCTCAACAATCCGAAGGTGAACGCGTTGTCGCAGGCGCTGCTCGGCGAACTGTTCGAGGTGGCCACCGCGCTCACCGCCGACCCGCCCGGCGCCGTGGTCATCACCGGCGGCGAGCGCATCTTCGCCGCAGGGGCCGACATCGCCGAGTTCGGTGGCGCCGACCAGGGCCGCGCCATCGGCGAAGGCTTCCACCGCGCGCTGAACGCAGTGGCCGCCATCCCGCGCTTCGTCATCGCCGCGGTGAGCGGCTACGCCCTGGGCGGGGGCTGCGAGCTGGCGCTGTCGTGCGACTATCGCATCGCTGCCGAGCGCGCGGTGTTCGGACAGCCGGAAGTGCTGCTGGGCATCATTCCCGGTGGCGGCGGCACGCAGCGGTTGACCCGCACGGTGGGCCGCAGCCGAGCCAAGGAGCTGATGATCACCGGCCGCCAGGTGCGCGCGGACGAGGCGCTGCGCATCGGCCTGGTCGGCGAAGTGGTGCCCAACGAATCGCTCCACGAGCGCGCGTTGGCGCTGGCGACCGAAGTGGCTGCTGGCGCGGTGCTCGCGCAGGCACTGGTCAAGCGAGCTGTCGACGAGGGCGCCGGCACTCCGCTCGCAGCCGGGTTGGCGTTGGAGATCGATCTGTTCGAGGCCGTCTTCCGCACCGACGACAGCCAGATCGGCGTGCAGAGCTTCCTCGCCAACGGCCCCGGCAAGGCCGAGTTCACCGGCCACTGAGCCGGCTCGACCCGTTCCGGACAGGAATCGTCCCGCAAGTCGGGACAATTCCGTTCCAGAATCCGGAGTGGGACGATTCCTGTCCAGAACCAGGACGTCGTGGCCTCGACGAGCGTCGCAACATTACAGTTTGACGACAATTCCGCGAGGGTGCGGGCTAGCGTGGATGGGGTCAGGTTCCGCGGGGCGCGCGTGGGCTACGTCGGGCGATGATCGCCCGGGAGGAGAATCGCATGAGGTTGCTCGCTCGCGCCGCTGCGCTCGCCGTCATCGCATCGTCGGCCGTCGTGTCGGCACCCGGTGCCCCCGTCCCGTCGGCCTCTGCAGCAGTGCTGCCGTCGACACCGGCTCGCGTGCTCGACACTCGTACGGGAGTCGGCGGCGTCGTCGGCCCGGTTCGTGGCGGCCAGCTGGTGCGGTTCACCATCCCCGGCGCGGTCACCGCAGGTGCCACGGCCGTCGCGCTCAACGTCACCGCCACCGGCGCCGACACCAACGGGTTCGTCACCGCCTGGTCGTGCGACGAGGCCAAGCCGACCACCTCCAACCTCAACTTCGTCGCCGGACGATCCGTGCCCAACATGGTGGTGGTGCGAGTCAGCCAGGCGACGGCGACGCGTGGCTCGGTGTGCCTGGAGTCGTCCGACGACGTGCAGCTGCTCGCCGACGCGATGGCGCTGTTCACCGGCACCGGCGACGTGTCGACCATCACGCCGCAACGCATCGTCGACACACGCATCACCGACAACCCGCTGGCGGCGAACGTCGTCCGTCGCATCCGAGTCGCCGGAACCGTCGGCATTCCTGCCGATGCCACCGCAGCAGCGCTCAACGTCACCGTCGTCGCACCCAAGCGCGGCGGATTCGTGTCGCTGTTCCCGTGCTCGGCGGCCGGCGGGTCCGGCTGGGCGCCGAGCTCGTCGACGGTGAACTTCGGCGCCTACGAGACGGTGGCGTCGTTCACCACCACCGCGTTGTCGACGGGCGACGTGTGTGCGTACTCCAGCGCGCCCACCGAACTGATCGTCGACACGTTCGGCCACCTACCCGCCACCGGTGGGCTGCGCGTGAAGGACCCCGCCCGAGTGCTCGACACGCGCATCGGGTTGTGGTCGACGGGCGCGGCGCGCAGCGGTGAGACGCTGCGCTTGCGCGTTGCAGGTCGCGGTGGCGTGCCGAACGAGTCGGCTGCCGCGATGCTCACGCTCACCGTGGCCGACGTGGGCGGCTTCGGCTACGTGACGGCCTGGTCGTGCGACGGGGCGATGCCCGATGCCTCGGTGCTCAACTTCTGGCCCGGCGCGGTGCGTGCGAACTCGGCGCTGATGACGCTGTCGGTGGCGACCGGAGAGATCTGCCTGCGAGCGGTCAGCAACAACGGCACGCCGGTGAGCCTGATCGCCGACGCGGTCGGTTGGGTGCCCGGCACCCTGAGCCGTCCGCCCGTGCCGCCACCGCCGACACCCTCCAAGTTCACGACGCTTCCCGTCGGTTCGGTGCTGCCGACCGGTGCACAGTGCGCCACACGCATCCGTGGCGTCGCCGAGATCCGCCCCGGCAACCAGGCGTACAACAACACGCGCGGCACCCGCGCCAACACCGTGTACACCCGGGTCGACGGCAACTTCGTCGGCACGACCGACGAGATCCTGCAGTGGGTGGCCTGCAAGTGGGGCATCGACGAGGACATCGTCCGCGCACAGATCGCCAAGGAGTCGTGGTGGAACATGACCGCGGTGGGCGACGGCGGTGAGTCGTTCGGTCTCGGCCAGGTGCGTGTGCCGTACCACGGCAGCGCGTTCGTCGACGACAACGCTCGCCGTTCGTCGGCGTACAACGTCGACTACACCTACGCCGTCTGGCGCTCGTGCTTCGAGGGCCGCGAGACGTGGTTGAACTCCGTCGAACGCGGTGCCACCTACGTCGCCGGCGACATGAAGGGCTGCCTCGGCGTCTGGTTCGCAGGTCGCTGGTACACGCAACCGGCTCGGCAGTACATCGCCGAGGTGGAGAGCTACCTGGCGCAGCGGATCTGGGAGACCCCCGACTTCCGCAACGGCTGACGGGTCAGTTGGCCCAGGCGATGGTGCCCATCTCGACGGGCGAGATGAGGTCGGGGTTCGACGGCATCGCGCGCACCGTGATGCCGTACGGACCGGCCTCGCCGACGGTGTAGTCGGCCTCCCACACGCCCTCGCCGGTGGGGGCGAGTGCCACCATCTTCGGGGTGCCGATGAACACCCCTTCGGAGTTGATGGGGCCGTGCAACGCCTGCACCGTGATGGCGTCGCGCTCGATGCCGTCGATGTCGACGTGCGCGACCACGTGGCGCGCTTCGCCCTCGTGTGCGGGTGAGTTGTCGGAGACGACATCGATCACCTTCACCGACGGCCACGCGTCGGTGACGCGTTGCTTCCACGCCGCCAGGCTGCGGGCGGCCGCGGCGTTGTCGGCAAGTGCGTGTCGGGAACTGGCGGCGGCGGGCTCGTACAGGTCGGTGGTGTAGTCGCGCACCATGCGTGCGGCCGTGACGAACGGGCCGAGCGAGCGCCAGTTGTGCTGCATCTTCTGGATCCAGCCGATGGGCGTGCCCGTGATGTCGCGGTCGTAGAACAGCGGCGTGATCTCTCGCTCGAGCAGCCCGAACAGGCTGGTGGCCTCGCGCTGGTCGCGGCGGGCGAGGTCGGGGTCGTCGTCGGCGGAGTTGATGGCCCACCCGTTCTCGCCGTCGTAGCATTCGTCCCACCAGCCGTCGAGGATGCTGCAGTTGAGCGCGCCGTTGAGCGCGGCCTTCATCCCGCTGGTACCACACGCTTCCAGCGGTCGGCGGGGGTTGTTGAGCCACACATCGCAGCCGTGGTACATCATGCGGGCCACGGCCATGTCGTAGTCGGGCACGAACACGAAACGGTGACCCACGTCGAGCTGGCGAGCGAACAGCTCGATGTCGCGGATCATGTCCTTGCCCGGCTGGTCGGCCGGGTGCGCCTTGCCGGCGAACACGAACTGCACGGGCCGGTCGGTGGAGAGCAGCAGCGCGCGGAGGCGATCCGGCTGCGACAGCAGCATGGTGGCGCGCTTGTAGGTGGCGAACCGGCGCGCGAAGCCGATGGTGAGCGCCTTCGGGTCGAGCAGTGCATCGCCCATGCGTGAGCGCACGAACGCCACCAGTTCCGCGCGGCCCTTGGCGCGAGCGGCCCACACCTCGAGCGGGTCGAGGTGCACGACACCGGCCCACGAGGCCTCGTCGGCGCCGTCCCACACCGGCCCCACCGTCTTGGCGAGCAGCGGCGCGATGTGGTCGCCCACCCAGGTGTGCGCGTGCACGCCGTTGGTGATGGCGCCGATCGGCACCTCTTGCACGGGCACGTCGGGCCACATGCCGGCGAACATCTCGCGGCTGACCTCGCCGTGGAGCTGCGCGACGCCGTTGCTGCGACCGGCCATGCGCAGCCCCATCACGGCCATGTTGAACTTGTCGTCCTGCTCGTCGGCGCGCTGGCCGACGGTCATCAGCTCGTCGAAGGTGATGCCGAGCGAGGGGGCGAAGTTGGCGAAGTACTTCTCCATCAGCTCACGGGTGAAGCGGTCGATGCCGGCGGGCACCGGTGTGTGGGTGGTGAACACGCCACCCGCGCGCACGGCCTCGACGGCCTCGCGGAAGGTGGTGCCGGTGGCGACCAGTTCGCGGATGCGCTCGAGCGACAGGAACCCGGCGTGGCCCTCGTTGGTGTGGAACACCTGCGGGTCGAGGCCGAGCGCACGCAGCACGCGTACGCCGCCGATGCCGAGCACCATCTCCTGGCGCAGGCGGTGCTCTGAGTCGCCGCCGTACAGACGGTCGGTGATGGCGGCCGCCGACTCGCTGTTGCCGTCGACGTTGGTGTCGAGCAGGTACAGCTGCACGCGGCCCACCTGCACGCGCCACGCCTTCACCTGCACGGTCTCGTCGCCGATCTCGAGGCTCACCTGCACGTCGGTGGGGTGCAGCGCCAGGCCGTGCGTGTCGAGCGCGGGGTAACGCTCCTCCTGCCAGCCGTCGGCGTTGAGGCTCTGGCGGAAGTAGCCCTCGGCGTAGAGCAGGCCGATCGCGGTGAGTGGCACGCCCAGGTCGGAGGCGGCCTTGAGGTGGTCGCCGGCGAGGATGCCGAGGCCGCCGGAGTACTGCGGCAGGGTCTCGGAGAGGCCGAACTCGGCCGCGAAGTACGCCACGCTGTCGAGCGGCGAGTCGGCACGGTTCTGGAACCAGCGTGCCTCGTCGACCGCGTCGCGCAGGCGCTCGACCGCGGCGGTGGTGGCGGCCACCACGCCCGCATCGGCGGCGAGGACGGCCCACTGCTGCTCGGTGATGCTCGCCAGCAGGCGCAGCGGGTCGTTGCCGGTGCTCTTCCAGAGCACGGGGTCGAGACGCTCGAACAGGGCCTTGGCATCGCGATCCCAGGTCCAGTGGAGGTTGAACGCCAGGTCTGTAAGCGCTTGCAGAGCGGGGGGAATGGCAGGGACCACGTTGAACTGACGAACTGCACGCATCTGGGCAAGGGTAGTCCGCGAAGCGGCAACCGTCGCCCTGACGGTCCGTTGCCACATGTGACGAGTTCGCGCGCGGCAGGCTGCGGTGCTGGTCAGACGAGCGCGGAGCGGTAGACCGCGATGGTCTCGGTGGCGATCGCGTCCCAGGTGTAGGTCTTGCGCAGCAGCTGCGCGGCGTTGGTGCGCAACCGTTCTGCCGCCGCCGGGTCGGCGATCACCTCGGCGATGCGGTCGGCCAGTTCGTGGTGGTTGCCGGGCTCGAACAGCATGCCGGCATCGGTGCCGTCGACGATCTCGGCGAGGCCGCCGGTGCGCGCCACGATCGTGGGTGCTCCCGCGGCCATGCCCTCCAGTGCGACGATGCCGAACGGCTCGTACAGCGAGGGGATGACCACGCAGCTTGCCCGTTGCAGCAGCTCGTGCAACTCGTCGTCGGGCACGAAGCCGGCCAGTTGCACGATGTCGCTGACGCCCTCCATGTCGATGTGCGTCTGCAGTTCGGGCAGGTAGCTGCCGCGGCCGGCGATGACGCAGCGGATGCCGGGGATGCGGTGGCGCAGTTCGCCGATGGCGCGGCCGAGCACCTGGAACCCCTTCTCGTACTGGATGCGACCCCACGCCACGACGAGCGGTTCGCGCGACGAGCTGCCGCTGGCAGCGACGGAGCGCCAGCGCTCGGTGTCGACGCCGTTGGGCACCAGGTGCACCTTCTCCACCGGGAGCTCGAAGTTGTGCACGACCTCGCGCACCATGAACTGCGAGCAGGCGATGATGGTTCTGGCCTGATACGCCAACCACCACTCGACGGAGTTGATGGTGCCGGGCAGCCCGGGTGGCAGGTGACCTCCGTGGCGGCCGCGTTCGGTGGCGTGGATGGTGGCGACGAGCGGCACGTCGAGCAGCGTCTTCAGCGTGTCGCCTGCCCATGCCACCAGCCAGTCGTGCGCGTGCACCACGTCGGGCCGCCAGTCGCCGAGCCGAGTCGCGAGCTGCACCAGTTGGTGGTTCGCGCTCGCCATCCGGGCGACCAGATCGTCGTCGGGCAACCACGGCAACGCGGGGTCGGCGCGCAGCACGCGGACTCCCTCGACCACCGAGTCGTCGGGCTCGTCGGGGTGGTACAGGCTGCACACCACCACCTCGTGGCCGGCGCGCTGCATCGCACGCGCGAGGCCTTCCACGTGCGCGGCGATGCCCCCCACCACGAGCGGTGGGTACTCCCACGACAACATCAACACGCGCACGCAGCGAACGTAGCAGCGCGGCGACCGACGCCGACGGCGTCGCTGTGGCCTACGCTCGGGACGTGGTGTTGTCCGACCTTGATCTGCATCTGTTCGGTGAGGGAAGCCATCGGCGACTCTGGGAGTTCCTCGGTGCGCACGTGCTGCCCGAAGGAGGCGTCCGCTTCGCGGTCTGGGCGCCGAACGCGAAGGCCGTCGAAGTGCTCGGCGACTGGAACGACTGGCAGGGCGGCCAGCAGCTGCAACCGCAGGGTTCGTCGGGCATCTGGGCGCTCGACTGCCCCACCGCGCTGGGCGAGCAGCGGTACAAGTTCGGCGTCACGTCGGCAACCGGTGCCTACATGATGAAGGCCGACCCGATGGCTCGTCAGAGCGAGTGCCCGCCGTCGAACGCGAGTGTGGTGCCCGCCGACCATCGCTTCGAGTGGAGCGACGACGAGTGGATGTCGTCGCGCAGTCACCGACCGGGTGCGCCGTTGCGGGTGTACGAGGCGCACATCGGTTCGTGGCGCTCCGGGGTGACGGGCTACGTGGAGTTCGGTGAACAGCTCGCCGATCACGTGTCGGCGCTGGGCTTCACGCACGTCGAGCTCCTGCCCGTCGCCGAGCACCCGTTCGGTGGCTCGTGGGGCTACCAGGTCAGCGGCTACTACGCACCCACCGCCCGCTACGGGTCGCCCGACGACCTGCGCGCGATGGTCGACACGCTGCACCGTCGAGGCATCGGCGTCATCATCGACTGGGTGCCGGCGCACTTCCCGAAGGACGAGTGGAGCCTCGCCCGTTTCGACGGCACCGCGCTGTACGAGCACTCCGACCCGCGCCAGGGCGAGCACCCCGACTGGGGCACGTACGTGTTCAACTACGGCCGCAACGAGGTGCGCAACTTCCTGGTGGCCAACGCGCTCTACTGGCTGCACGAGTTCCACATCGACGGCCTGCGCGTCGACGCGGTGGCCAGCATGCTCTACCTCGACTACTCGCGCCCGGCGGGCGGGTGGGTGCCCAACCGTGAAGGCGGCCGCGAGAACCTGGAAGCCATCACGTTCCTGCGCGAGCTCAACACGGTGGTCGCGTTGGAGGCGCCGACGGCGATGGTGATCGCGGAGGAGAGCACGGCGTGGCCGAAGGTCACCCACCCCATCGAGTACGGCGGCCTCGGCTTCACGCACAAGTGGAACATGGGCTGGATGAACGACACGCTGGGCTACCTGCAGCACGACTCGGTGCATCGCAAGTTCCACCATCGCGAGCTCTCGTTCGGGCTGCTCTACGCGTTCAGCGAACGGTTCGTGCTGCCGCTCAGTCACGACGAGGTGGTGCACGGCAAGGGCAGCCTCCTCGCCAAGATGCCCGGCGACGACTGGCAGCGCTTCGCGAACCTGCGTGCGCTCTACGCGTGGATGTGGGCGCAACCGGGCGCGCCGCTGCTGTTCATGGGCGCGGAGATCGCCCCGTTCACGGAGTGGAACGAGAGCACCGGCCTGCCGTGGTACCTGCTCGAGCACGCGCCGCACCGCGGCATCCGCGACCTGCTGGCCGAGCTCAATCGGGTGGTCACCGCGTGGCCGGCGCTGTTCGAGCGCGACCACGAGCCCACCGGTTTCCAGTGGCTCGAGGCCGACGACGCGGAGAACTCGCTGTTCGCGTTCCTCCGCTGGGGCTACGCGGGCGGCACCGCGGTGGCCGTCGCCGCCAACTTCACACCCGTGCCGCGGCCCGGCTACCGCATGGGTGTGCCGTGGGCCGGCGAGTGGCACGTGCTGCTCGACTCCGACTCACCGAACTACGGCGGGAGTGGGTTCGCCGGCTACGACCTGGAAGGTCTGCGCACGGGCACCGCCGTGTGCGTCGCCACCACCGAGGTGCCGTGGCAGGGGCAACCGGCGTCGGTGGTGGTCGATCTGCCGCCGCTGGGCGTGTTGTGGGTCGGAGCCGCTCGTCCGTGAGCCCGGGTTGCAGATGAGCAAGTGGTGGCGAGACGAGCAGTTGCGTGCCGTCGTGGCCGCCTGCGTGACGCTGGGCTTCGCGGTCGGCGTGTTCGCGGTGTCGTTCGGCGTCACCTCCGTGTCGGCCGGCGCGTCGGTGGCGCAGACCTGCGTGATGTCGCTGCTCGTGTTCACCGGTGCCTCCCAGTTCTCGGCCGTCAGCGTGTTCGGCGCCGGTGGCTCGGCGATGTCCGCGTTCGGTGGTGCGGCACTGTTGGCGGCGCGCAACAGCGTGTACGGCCTGGCGATGGCGCCGCACCTCCACGGTCGGCTCGGCACGCGGCTGCTCGCCGCACACCTCGTCCTCGACGAGTCGACGGCCATGGCAGCGGGCCAGGACGACGAGCGGCATCGAGTGGCGGCGTTCTGGATCACGGGCGCGAGCATCTACCTGTTCTGGAACCTGGGAACCCTGCTCGGTGCCGTGCTCGGGTCGGCCATCGACCCGACGGTGTACGGCCTCGACGCGGCGTTCCCCGCGGCGTTCGTGGCGATGCTCTGGCCGCTGCTGCGTGAGCGGCGCTCGGCCGTCGCGGCGGCCATCGGCGCAGTGGTGTGCCTGGCCACCATCCCGTTCGTTCCCATCGGCGTGCCCATCCTGTGCGCCGCGGTCGGTGTCGTCGTCGGCATCCCCGCGCCGAAGGAGGCGACGCCGTGAGCTGGGGGTTCGTGTTGGCGCTCGCCGCCACCTCGTACGGGTTCAAGGCGCTCGGCCTGGTGCTGGTGGGCGACCGCACGTTGCCGCCGGTGCTCGACCGCTGCCTCGCGCTCATCCCGGCGGCACTCATCGCGGCCATCATCGTCAACGACACGTTCGCCGTCGGCAAGCACCTGCAGCTCGACGCCCGCGCCGCAGGTGTCGGCGCAGCCGTGATCGCGGCCTGGCGTAGGGCGCCACTGATCGCCGTCATCGTCATCGGCGCCGCCGTCACCGCCGCGGTGCGAGCGCTCACGTAGTCCGTCGATCGTCGTCGAGGTGGGTGGACGGCAGTTCACGGGTGCGGCCCCTGGGGCTCAGCTTTGGCGCTGGGACGCCCCATATGGGCGTGTGAGCGCCAAAGTTGGGGGGCCGTCCGAGTGTCAGCGGGATTCGACGAGGGTGCGCAGGCCGCGCAGGTTGCGGGCCCAGATGGGGCGCAGGACGAGCGTGCCGCCGATGGCGGCGCCGAGGGGGCCACCG
>JAUXQB010000125.1 GCA_030685215.1 Actinomycetota bacterium | reverse complement strand
CTGCGCGCGGCTGGCGCCGACGGCGCGCAGCAGCGCGTTCTCGCGCTCTCGCTGCGCCGCGCTGATGCTGAACACGTTGTAGATCACGAAGCTGCCCACGAACAGCGCGATGAGCGCGAAGATGCTCAGGAACAGGGTGAGGAAGTTCAGGCTCTCCTCCGCCTGACTCTGCGTCTCCTCGGTGATCTCGGTGCCCGTGAGCACCTCCACCTCGTCGTTGCCGATGGCGGCTCGGATGGCACCGGCCAACTCGTCCTCGGACACCGTGCCGTCGCCGGCGACCACCACCACTGCGATCTGGCTGGGATCGCCGAGCACGAACTCCTGCGCCGTTGCCTGATCGAACAGCGCGAACGTGGCACCGTTGGCACCGTCCTCTCCGGCGAACAGCGCGAGGCCGACCACCGTGAACTCGCGAGTGGCCTCTTCCGTCGTGATGGTGACCGGGTCACCGATCTCGATGTTGCCTCGGTCGGCAGCGGCCACGTCGATGACCACCTCGGTGCCGTCGGCCGGGCCAGCGCCCTCCTTCAGCGTCCACGGCGACGGCGCGCCGTCGTTCCACACGGCGCCGAACTGTGGCGGACCGTTCCCGCCGACGCTCTCGCCCTCGGCGTTGGTGATGACGGCCGTGCCGGACACGTCGGCCTGCGCCGACGCGACACCGGGGACGGCCGCGACGACCTCGAGCAGGCCGGCGTCGATGTTCGCACGGAGCTCTTCGCCGAACTCTCCCTCGATGACGTCGGCGGACCGCACGTAGGCGTCGGTGGTGGCGTAGGCGTTGGCGAACAGCTTGTCGAAGCTGCCCTTGATGGTGTCGGTGAAGACGAACACGCCACTGAGGAACGCGGTGCCGGCGATGACCGCCAGCGCCGTGAGGACGAGGCGTCCCTTACGGCTCCAGATGTTTTTCAGGCTGAGTTTGAACATGGCTCATTCACCGAAGTGCTTCATGCGGTCGAGCACGCGCTCGGCGGTGGGCTCGAACATCTCGTCGACGACCTTGCCGTCGGCCAGGAAGATGACGCGGTCGGCGTAGCTGGCCGCGTTGGGGTCGTGGGTGACCATCACGATGGTCTGACCCAGCTCACGCACGGCGAGGCGCATGAAGTCGAGGATCTCGGCGCCGGTGCGGCTGTCGAGGTTGCCCGTGGGCTCGTCGGCGAAGATGATGGTCGGCTGGCTGGCGAGCGCGCGGGCCACGGCGACACGCTGCTGCTGGCCGCCGGAGAGCTCGCTCGGGCGGTGCCTCAGCCGGTCGCGCAGGCCCACCGTGTCGATGACCCGATCGATCCACTCCTGGTTGCCCTTGGAGCCGCCGAGCAGCAGCGGCAGCGTGATGTTCTCCTCCGCGGTGAGCGTGGGCACCAGGTTGTAGGCCTGGAAGATGAACCCCACTGCGGTGCGGCGCAGTTCGGTGAGCTGCTTGTCGTTGAGCGAGGCGAGGTACACGTCGCCGATGTAGACGGCGCCGCTGGTGAGCGAGTCGAGGCCGGCCAGGCAGTGCATCAGCGTGCTCTTGCCGGAACCGGAGGGCCCCATGATGGCGGTGAACTTGCCCTTCTCGAAGTGCACGCTCACGCCGTCGAGGGCGCGGACTTCGCTGTCGCCCCCGCCGTAGATCTTCATCGCGTCGATGGCGCCGGCCGCGGCAACAAGTGTGGTCGTGTCAGTCATGGCTCCGTTGTACCGCGGAACGCCGCCGGAGCGCATCCGCTTTGCGGGTGACCTCCGTCCGCCGCAAGGCTGATGTCCGCGGGTCAGGGCAGCGGGTCGGGGGCGCCGGGCGTGACCAGGCCGCTCTCGTACGCCACCACCACGGCCTGCACGCGATCGCGCAGGCCCAGTTTGGTGAGCACACGACCGACGTGCGTCTTCACCGTGGCCTCGCCGAGGTACAGCTGCGTCGCGATCTCGCCGTTCGACAGGCCGCGTGCCATCGAGCGCAACACTTCCAACTCGCGTTCGGTGAGGTCGGCGAGGCCCGGCGCCACCGTCGCTGCGTCGACCGACGGGCGGCGCGACACCTCCTCGATCAGCAGACGGGTGACCGACGGGGCCAGCAACGCATCGCCGGCGGCGATCACGCGCACCGCGTTGATGAGCTGGTCGGCGGGTGCGTCCTTCAGCATGAACCCGCTGGCTCCGGCGCGCAGTGCGGCGTACACGTAGTCGTCGAGGTCGAACGTGGTGAGGATGAGCACGCGGGCGTCGCCCGGCCCCGCGACCAGGTGCCGGGTGGCCTCGATGCCGTCCATCACCGGCATGCGCACGTCCATCAGCACCACGTGCGGTGCGCTGCGCTCCACCATCTGCAGCGCTTCGCGGCCGTCGCCGGCCTCACCGACCACCGAGATGTCGGGCTCGCTCTCGAGGATGAGCCGGAAGCCGGAACGCACCATGACCTGGTCGTCGACCAACGCGACACGGATCATCGGGCCGCCCTCACGAGGCTCTCACCGGGAACGTCGCGCGCACACGCCAACCGCCACCCGGCCGCGGCCCGGCGACGAGCTCGCCGTCGTACGCGGCCACACGCTCACGCATGCCGAGCAGCCCGAACCCGTCGCCGGGCGGACCACCCTGCGCGCGGCCGGCCGCCGCCCCGCGGCCGTCGTCGGCGACCTCGACCACGAGCGTCGCGCCGGAGCGCACCATCGACACGTCGACGTGGTGCACCGGGCCGGCATGGCGGCGAACGTTGGTGAGCGCCTCCTGCACGATGCGGTAGGCGCTCAGCTCCACACCTGCCGGCAGGTGATGCAGGTCGCCCTCGGTGCGCACCGAGACCGGCAGGTCGTCGGCGGCGCCGGCCAGCCCGTCGATGGAGGCGAGACCGGGCTGCGGCGCGGTGGGCACCGCGTCGTGGCCGGAGTCGCGCAGCACGCCGAGGATGCGCCGCATCTCCTGCATCGCTGCCCGACCGGTGTCCTCCACGGTGGCCAACGCCGCGTCGGCGACGGCAGGGTCGAGCGTGAGCTGGCGTCGCGCAGCTGCCGCCTGGATGACCATCAGGCTCACGCTGTGGGCCACCACGTCGTGCAGCTCGCGAGCAATGCGAGTGCGTTCGTCCTGCACGTGCTGGTGTGCCAGCAGCTCGCGCTCGCGTTCGGCGCGTTCGGCGCGCTCGACGAGCTCGGCGGCCCGCTCACGACGACGTCGCATGTTGTCGCCGACGACGATGGCCGCGCCGATGACGATGGGCGTGGTGACGATGGCCTGCCACGGAGCGTCGCCGTGGGCCACACCGAGCAACACGAACGCGGTGACCGCCACCAGCAGCGCGCCGCTCACCCGGAAGAGCACGTTGCCACTGCGATGGGCACCCAGCGTGTAGGCAGCGATCATCACGCCCATCCAGCCGGGGCCGGCGGCGTTGGAGGCCTCGATGGCCAACTGGCACACGCTCACCACCACCAGCACCGCTGCCGGGGCGCGACGGCGCCAGCCGATGGGCACCGTCGCGCCCAGCGTGAGCAGCACACCGTGCACGCTGGGCGCGGCCAGATCCGGCTCCCGGAACGTGAGGTGGAACACGACGCCCGACACCGCCAACACTCCCGCCAGCAGCCAGTCGGCCGTCTGCGGCCGCTCGCGCAACCATCGGATCGGGTGTCGGTGGTTCATCGCTCTCGCACGCTAACCCTGCGCGCCGAATGCAGCGTCAACCTGCGGGTGGATGTCGCCTACGCTCGCAGGGTGATGCAGTGCACGTCGTGTGGTTCCACCATTCCCGCTGGCGCACGGTTCTGCCCGTCGTGCGGTCATGCGGTGGCGCTCGCGCAGCCGGAGGAACGGCGCATCGTCACGGTGCTCTTCGCCGACCTCGTCGGCTTCACCACGCTGGCCGAACGGATGGACCCCGAGCAGGTGAAGCGCCTCGTCGCCGCGTGCTTCGAGCGACTGGTCGACGTGGTGGTGGAGTTCGGCGGCAAGGTCGACAAGCTGCTCGGCGACGGCATGCTCGTGCTGTTCGGCGCGCCTGTCGCCCACGAGGACGATCCCGAGCGTGCCGTGCGAGCCGCGCTGCGCATGCAGGAGACGCTGGCCAACTACGTGGCCACCAGCGTGCTCGCCGGCAGCGACGACATCCGCATGCGCGTGGGCATCAACACCGGCGAGGTGCTGGTGGGCACGTTGTCGGGCACCGATTACACCGCGATGGGCGACGTGGTCAACACCGCGTCTCGTCTGCAGGCCGAGGCGCCTCCCGGTGGCGTGCTGGTCGGCGACGCCACCTACGAGCTCACCTCGCACACGTTCAGCTACCAGCCTGCCGGGCAACTGCAGCCGCGCGGTCGCGAACAATCGCTGCGGGCCTGGCTGGCGCTCGAAGCCACCGCGCCTCCCGGTGGTCGGCGCCGACGGCGCGACGTGGCCATCGTCGGCCGTCATCCCGAACTCGCCATGGCCGACGCCGCGCTCGAGCTCGTCACCCGCGACGGTCGCGGTGTGCTGTTGCACGTCAACGGCGAGAACGGCGTGGGCAAGAGCCGGCTCGTCGACGAGGTCATCTGCCGCATCCGCGAGCACGGCGAGGTGTCTGTGCTCGAAGGTGCATGCGTGCCCTACGGCGAGTCCAACGTGTGGTGGCCCATCGCCAGCGCGTTGTCGCACTACCTCGATCTCGACACCAGCCTGCAGCTGCCTGCCGCGCGCACCACCGCGCTGCAGCGCGCCCAGCAGATGTTCCCGTCCATCGAGCCCGGCGACGCCGAACGACTCGTCGACGTGTTCACCCACCTCCTCGGCTACCCGTCGGCCATCGACAAGCTCGATCCGCCCAACGCGCGCAGCACCATCCACCACACGGTGGCGATGGTGATGGAGGCACGCTCGCAGCGCGGACCGATGGTGCTCAGCATCGACGACCTCCACTGGGCCGACCCCGTGCTGCTCGACCTCCTGGAACATCTCGTCACCTCGCTCAGCAGGCATCCGTTCCTGCTCGTCACGGCCATGCGCCCGGGCACGGAGGTGCTGTGGCCGCCGCGCTCCGACCGCAGCACCGTCGTCTCGATCACGCTGCAGCCGCTCAGCCGCGCGCACACCGACCTGCTCGCCTCGTCGCTGCTCGGCGACGCGCCACGCGACGAAGGGCTGCTCACCGCGCTGTTCGACCGCAGCGGCGGCAACCCGCTGTTCCTCCTCGAACTGGTCGCGCTCACCGAGAGCGGGGGCGGCTCGCGCGACCTGCCCGACTCGCTGCGCACGCTCATCGCCGCGCGTCTCGATCAGCTCACGCCGGAGCAGCGACAGGTGCTGGAGAACGCCGCCGTGCTCGGCACGTCGGGCAGCGTGGTCAGCATCGAGAAGTTCGCGAGCGAGCTGGGCCAGCCGTACCACGCGGGCGTGCTCAACGACCTCGACGATCTCGGACTGCTGCAGGTGCGCGGTCGCCGCTGGGAGTTCCGCAGCGACTCGGTGCGCGATGCCGCCTACCAGACGCTCACCAAGGCCGCACGCGCGCAACGCCACGCCGGAGTCGCGAAGGCGCTCGGTGGCGCAATGGGCCAGCTCGACGATCGGGCCCACCACCTCGCCACCGCCGCCGAGCTCGTGCAGGAGCTCGGTGCGGTCGACAAGGTGCCGGCCGACATCGTGGCGCAGGCGATCGCGACGCTCAGCGCGGCGGCCGACCGCTCGCTCGACACCGGCAGCCTGCGGATGACCATCCGTCATGCGTCGCGGGCCCTCGATCTCACCGTCACGCACCCCACGTCGCACGACGACATCGCGCACCTGCACCTGGTGCGCGCGGCCGCGTACACCGACCAGCGCAACATCGAGTCGGCCACCACCGACATCGACGCGCTGCAGGCACTGGCCGAAGAGCTCGACGACGTGTCGTTGCTGGCCGAGGCGTTCCGCATGCGGGGCTCGCTCAGCCACACCGCCGGGCGCATCGACGAGGCCCGCGCGCAACTCGGCCACGCGGTCGACCTGCTGCGCACCGCCGACAAGCCGGTGCTGCTGGCCCGCGCGCTGCGAGTGCGTGGTTTCATCGAGATGTTCGGCGGCTCGCTGGTGGATGCCGAGTGGTTCTTCGGCGAGGCCGACGAGCTGTACCAGACGCTCGACGACGAACGCGGACTCGCCTACATCGAGCAGCACCGCGCCTGGATCTCGTTCCTGTCGGGCGATCTCGGCGCGGCACGCGAGCGGCTCACGCACGCGGCCGAGACCCACGCACGCCTCGGCGACCGCAACGGTGTCGGCTGGGCGTGCGGCCTGCTCGCGTTCGTCGAGTTCTTCGAAGGCCACTTCGATCAGGCCGAGGCGCTGGCCGGCACCGTCGGCACCGAGGCCGCGCAGCGCGGCGACGTGTGGGCGGCGAGCATGATGCACACGCTGCTCGCCGACCTCCGGCTGTGGCAGGGCAAGCTGGAGGAAGCAGCCGACTTCGCGGAGAAGGCACGCGCTCGGTTCAAGCAGCTCAACGACAAGTTCGGTCTCTCGCAGGCGCTGGCCCCGCTGGTGCGCGCGCAGGTGGCGCTCGGCCGCAACGCCGCCGCGCTGCGCAGCTCGGAGGAGCTGCTCACACTGGCCGACACCACGCACAACGGGCCGGCCCCGCTGATGGCGGTGGCCGGCGCAGCCATGCACCGCGGCAACGCGGCCGTGGCCGCGGCCATGGCCGAGCGTGCGCTCGCACAGATCGAGGCCAGTGGCGGCCGCCTGTTCGAACCGATGTTGGTGCTCGCGCTCGCCTACGCACAGCTCGGCCGCACCGACGAAGCGCTGGCCACCGTCGAATCGGTGCCCGCCGAGGGTGCCGACCATCCGTTCACGCACTCAGTCACCGCGCTCGTGTACGCCGCAGTCGGATCCGCCGACGACGCGCTCGCCCACGCCGAGGCGGTCACGCACCCGGTGTCGCCCGCCAAGGGGGCCACGTACCTCGACCAGGTGTTCGCCTACGTCGCCGGCGCGGGCGCCTACGCGCAGGTGGGCAACACCGTGCAGGCACGCCTCAGTGCCGAAGCCGCCATCGCTCGCGCCATCGGCGTCGGCGACGTGGTGGCCACCGCGTTGTCGGCCACCATGTTCCGTGCGGTCACCGGGCAGGAGCACGCTGCGTTCGACGAGCGCACGTCGCTCGGCCACGGCTGGGTGCAGTTGGTGGACCGGCTGGTCACCGGCGGTTGCCCGGAGGTCGTCGAGTCCGCGGACACCGTCGACACCGGCAGCACCGACGTGTCGACGCCGACGTCGGCTGCGTCGTCAGCCGGCGAGTGAGTCGCGCCGCCACGGCAGGTCGGCCATGTACTGCACCGCTGCCGGGTGTGGATCCATCGCGCGCTGGGGCGGTTCCGTCGGCACCTGAGCGAGCGGCTCGTGACGGCGCTGGCACCCGGGGCACCAGTAGAGCGTTCGCGCATGCTCGCCGACCCGTCGCACGAGCACGGTGTCGCCACAGCGGGCGCAGCGCTGACCGTTGCGCCCGTAGACGGCCAACCCGCCGGGGATCTCGGCCTGGGTGACTCGATACGCGTGCTGCAGGTTCGCGCGCAGCATGCGAGCGGCGGCGTTGATGAGCTGCACGCAGTCGGCCGCCTCGAGCGTGCCCACCTCCGCGAACGGACTGATCTCGCACGCCCACAGCACCTCGCTGCGGTACACGTTGCCCACACCGCACGCGACGTGTTGATCGAGCAGCACCTCCGACACCGCTGCGGCGGGGTCGGCGTACTCGTGGATGCGGCGCGCGCACTCGAGCAGCTCGCGCTCCTGCGCCGTGCACAGATCGGGGCCGAGCCGACCGAAGCCGGGGTGGCGGAAGCGGTCGAACTCGCGGTAGGTCTCGACGACCGGCGCGTTGAAGCACACGGCCACCCAATCGGGCACTTCGATGGCCACACGCATCTGGTGGTCGGGCTTGCGCCACCGCTCGCCGGCCCGGTAGAGGTGCCAGGAACCGTTCATGCGCATGTGCGTGTGCAGCACGATGCCGTCGTCCCAGAAGATCTCCATGTGCTTGCCGTGGCTCTGCACCCGCTCGATGGTGCGACCCGTGCCGGGGTGCGGACCGTAGAGTCGCGGTGCATCGAAGCGCGTGGTTGGACGGCCCGTCAGAGCAGTCCGCAGAGCGGCGGCCGCGCGATGGATCGTGTCGCCTTCAGGCACGCACCACAGACTACGCAACCCATGCGGTGCGGGCGCGCGATACCCCCGAGCGGTGTGGTCGATAGCGTGCACCGGGTGGATCCGCAGCCCGACGACGAACTCGACGAACTCGACGACGAGATGCTGTCCGACGACGACCTCGAACTCGACGACCTCGACGCGGCCGTGCCCGACGAGGAGGTGCTCGATCCCGTCTCCGACCCGGTGACCACGGCCCGTCGCCGTCACGGTGCCGCGGGCGCCATCCTGGCCGCGGGCATGTTCGGCCTCGACAAGGCACTCGGCCGCAAGGTGAAGGAAGAGGCGCCCATCGTCATCGCGGCGGGCACCGAGCCGGTCGACATCGACAGCGACGGCATCGAGATCCCCATCGACGACGACACGTCGGTGTTCGCGCCCCCGCAACCGCCATCGGACCCGTTTCCGCCGCGGCGACGCCGGCGCTGAGGCCCTCACCAGGGCGATTCTCGCATCCAACGGTCACGCACTACGCTGCCGCTGACCCCGAGGAGGTTCCGTGGTGCGGATGTTTCGGGCGGCTCTTGCCGCCGTAGTGCTGTGTTCAGTGGTCGCCGTCGCATCGCCCACGGTCGCCACCGTCGCGGCCGGCACCGGTGAGATCACCGACCCTCAGCTCCTCGCCGACATCGCCGCCGCTGCAGCGACGCGCGCGGAGGGTGGCGCCGCCAACGTCACGGTCGAAGTGTTCACCGCCGACCTCGCGGGTGTCGGCAACTCGGTGCGTTCACTCGGCGGCACCGTCACCGGCTCGGTCCCCGGCGAAGTGGTGCAGGCGCGCATGCCTGTCGACCAGCTCGGCACGCTCGCCGGCGCACCCGGCGTCGACTTCGTGCAGTCGCCGCGCCGGTCGGGCTACGTGCCGCCCGTCAGCAACCCTCGCCTCGAGGCCGGCACCGGCCCCACCATCGGCGACGAGGTCTCCATCACCAACGCCGACGAGTGGCAGGACGCCGGGTTCACCGGCGCCGGCGTGAAGGTGGGCATCGTCGACTACTTCGACATGAGCCAATGGGACACCGCCGAGCTCGGCCCCGAGCCCATGCCTGGCAACGGCCACCTGCTCTGCCAGGACTCGGCCGGCTTCGGTCTCTGCATCGGGCCGGACATCGACCCTCAGTACGCCGACATCCACGGACTCGCAGTGGCCGAGATCATCAAGGACATGGCCCCCGACGTCGAGCTGTACATCGCCACCGTCGGCACGGTCAGCGACCTGCAGGCCGCCATCAACTGGTTCGACACCAACGGCGTCACCATCGTCAGCCGCTCGCTCGGCGCCGCCTACGACGGGCCCGGCGACGGCACCGGCGCACTGGCAGCCGTCGTCGACTCGGCCGTCGGCAAGGGTATGACCTGGTTCAACTCCGGCGGCAACGACGGGCAGGACGCCTACATCCGCCGCAACATCAGCGCCACGGTCGCGGCCAGCGCGTACGGCATCAACAACGGCAACGTCGTGCCCCCGAACCCCGCCATCTCCGCCGGCACCGGCCAGTACGTCGACTTCGACCCTGGCGCGGCCGTCGACACCTGGCTGCGCTTCGACGCCGGGTTCACCAGCTGCGTGCTGTTCGACGGCGTGCGTTGGGCCAACGACTGGTACCTCGCCACCAACCAGCGCACCGACTACTCACTCGAGTTCTTCGAGCCGGTCAGCAGCGCCAACGAGTTCAACGACCACTGGAACCCCACCGCGGCCAGCCAGGTCTACCCCATCGACATCTTCACCCAGATCCCCGGAGTGCAGAACGTCTACGACGCCAACCAGCGCGCGGGCGCCTTCCCGCTCGAGGCCGAAGACCTGTGCGTGGTGCCCGACAACGTGTTCGGCCCGCTCACCGGCATCGTGTTCATGCGCATGCGCCGCAACGTCAACACGCCGGTCGGCAACCCCGACATCGTGGAAGTGGCACTCGCCGACGGCTGGACCGAGCTCGACTACTACAACAAGGCCGGCAGCGCGGCGAAGCCCGTGGTGGACTCGCGCAACCCGGGCCTCGTCGCCGTCGGTGCCGTCGATCCGCCCACCGGCACGGCCATCGGCTACTACTCGTCGCAGGGGCCCACCAACGACAACCGCATCAAGCCCGACGTGTCGGCGCCGTCGGGGTTCCTGAGCACGATGTACGGCGAGAACTTCCAGGGCACGTCGGCCGCCGCGCCGGTCGCGGCCGGAGCCGGCGCGCTGCTGCTCAGTGCCGGTCTCGCCAACCCCGGCGGCGGCCTCGCCGCGCTGGTGAAGCACTTCGCCACCGACCTCGGTGCCACCGGCCCCGACAACGTCTTCGGCCACGGCAAGTTGCTGCTGCCCGCCCCGCCCACACCGGCGCCGGTGGCCACGCCCGGCAAGTACGTGCCGCTCGCGCTGCCGGTGCGCGGTCTCGACACGCGCCCCGGTGGCGCCCACGTCGGGCCCCCGTCGCTCACCGGCCCGTACCTGAAGGAGTCGATCATCGACTTCGACGTGCTCGCCACGGCGGCGGTGCCCGACACCGGAGTCTCCGCGGTCGCCATCAACCTCACCTCGGTCGGTTCCACGTCCACCGGCTTCCTGCAGGCGTTCCCCTACCTGCGTGCCGACGTCGGGGGCACCAGCACGCTCAACATCTCGACCGCCGGCATCACGCGACCCAACTTCGCCATCGTGCCGGTCGGCCAGGACGGCAAGATCAGCGTCTACCTGCACGCCGGCGGCAACGTCATCATCGACGTGCTCGGCTACTACCTCGACGGGCAGATCGCGCCGTTGGGCACCACCGACGGGCGCTTCATCCCGCTCGCCGACCCCGAACGCTGGATGGACTCGCGCGGCCAGAACGGCGCCCCACTCCCGGTCGGCTACGTCGCCCCGGCACGCGTGCCTGCCGGTCAGACGGTGGGTGTCCCCACGCTGGGCACCAGCCTCGTCCCCACCACGGGCGTCGCGGCTCTCGTGGTGAACGTCACCGCGGCCAACCCTGCGGCCAACGGCTACCTGGTCGGGCTGCCCACCGGCGCGGTGGGCGCGGTGCACAGCACCGTCAACTACTCCACCGGCGCGGCGTCGGCCAACACGGCCATCATCCCGCTGGGCACCGGCAACGGCATCAGCGTGCTCACGTCGCAGACCACGCACATCATCGTCGACGTCGTCGGCTACATCACCAACTCCAGCGCAGGTACCGACACGCTCGGTCTGTTCGTGCCCATCACACCGGGCCGAGCCGTCGACACCCGGCTGCCCACGCCCGCGCCGTTCACACCCGGCCAGACCCGCACGTTCACCCTCACCGGGCTCACCTCGCCCGCACCGGAAGTGCCGGCCAACGCATCGGGCGTGTCGGCCAACCTGACGGTGGCCAACCCGGCTGCGAGCGGCTTCCTGATGGTGTACCCCAACAGCCAGCCGGCCACCTCCAACCTCAACTTCACGGCCGGCAAGACCGTCGCCAACGCGGCCCTGCTGGCGCTCAGCTCCACGGGCACGGTCACCGCGATGATGAGCCAGTCGGGGCACCTGCTCATCGACATCAACGGTTACTTCATGCCGGGCACCGTCATATGAGCGAACAGACCGAGGTGAAGACGGGCTGGCTCGACCGTGAGCTGCTCGAGAACATCAGGGCCAACGTGCCGCTGGTCTACGTCGACGCGGTGCCGGTGCGCGTCGACGAGCTCGGCCGCGTCACGCACGTCGGCATGCTGCTGCGCCAGGCGCCCGACGGCACGATCAGCCGGATGGTGGTGAGCGGCCGCGTGCTCTACGGCGAACGCATCCGCGACTCGCTGCTGCGCCACCTGGAGAAGGACCTCGGCCCGGTGGCACTGCCGCGCATCCCGCCCGAGGTGGCGCCGTTCACGGTGGTCGAGTACTTCCCCGACGCCGACACCAGCGGCTTCCACGACCCGCGCCACCACGCCGTCAGCCTCGCGTTCGTCGTGCCGGTGTCGGGCGACTGCCAGCCCACGCAGGAAGCACTCGACCTGCGCTGGTTCACACCCGAGGAAGCCGTCAGCGACAAGGTGCGGCGCGAGATGACCGGCGGCCACGACCGCCTCATCCGCCTCGCGCTCGCGCACGTGGGTCAGCTGCCGTAGAGCTCCACCAGGTCGCGGCCCACCTTGGCCAACGCGGCACGCAGCTCGGCGGGCTCCAGCACTTCCACGCCTGATCCGTACCCGCCCAGTTCGCCGGCCATCGACTGCAACGAGTGACCGCGCAGCTCGATCTCCACTCGCCCATCGGGGCGTGTGGTGCCGATGCGCAGGCGCTCGCCGAACTCGTGATTGAGGATGGTGACCAGCCACTGCTGAGCAGTGGCCGTGACCACCAGCGGCGCGCGCAGTTCGTTCACCCGATCGGCGATGAGCGCCCACGCCTCGCTCAGATCGAAGCCCTCCGGTCGCACGGCGGGCTTCCCGGTGGGTGTGGCCGACACGATGCGATCGATGCGGAAGCTGCGCCGACCAGCCTCGGTGTCGGCCACCAGATACCACGACGGCCCCTTCGCGACCACACCCAACGGCTCGACCAAGCGGGTGGTGTTCGCCCTCTCGCGCGACGTGTACTCCATCGACAGCTGCTGCGCCTGCACCACGGCCGACTGCACGGTGGCCAACAACGGTGGCGGAGGACGCCGCGGCGCCGCCGACCGTTCCCACGAGCGCTCGTCGATCACCGTCGCTGCCGCGGCGTGCTCGACCACCGGGCGGAACTGCTCGGGGAGCGCCCGCACCAGCTTGCGCAGCGCAGCCTTCAACTGGGGAGTGGTGGCCGCGGAGGGTCCGGCCACCATGAACAGCGCCTGCGCTTCGGAGGCGGTGAGCCCGCTGAGATCGGTGCGGCCGCCGCCGGCGAGCCGCCAGCCACCGTTGCGGCCGGGCAGTGAGTACACCGGCAGCCCGGCCATGCCCAGCGCCTCGAGGTCTCGGCGGGCGGTGCGACTGGAGATCTCCAGCTCGGCGGCCACCTCGTCGGCGGTGACCTTCCCGCGTTGCTGCAGCAGCAACAGGATGGCAACCAGTCGATCCGCGCGCATGACCCGATTG
Source organism: Actinomycetota bacterium (assembly GCA_030685215.1). GTDB lineage: Bacteria > Actinomycetota > Acidimicrobiia > Acidimicrobiales > Ilumatobacteraceae > UBA668. The sequence continues at coordinate 7,407 of JAUXQB010000125.1, read as the reverse complement.
TGGCACCGAACATGGTCAGGGGATGACCATGTTCGAGGCCGTCATCCGGCCAGTTGCGAGTAGCCCTGCTCCACGTCGTGCACGTGGTGCACCGGGTCGTGCACGAAATAGCGGGTGAAGCTGTCGATGGTGAACGCCACGCCGTCGCTGCGGAAGCCGGTGCGCTGCCACTGCTCGTCGTGCACGGTGGCGAAGCGGGCGGCCAGCGCGGCAGCGGCGTCGGCCAACTCACCCGCGACCTGCGCGGGGTCCTGCTGGTCGTACCGGTCGGCCACCGCGGTCTCGTCCTGGTCCCAGTTGGGGAACTGCGGCCCGTCGTGGTCGAGCATCAGACCGAGCCGGTAGAGGTACAGCCGGAACACGTCGCGCACGTGGCAGCCGTACTCCAACGCCGACCACGTGTGGTCGTCGGGCCGGTCGCGCACGTTCGGATGCGCGAGCAGCTCGCGCCACCGGGCGGCGTTCGCGACGATGTCGGCCGGTGCGGCCTCACGCGGATAGGTGGCTCCCTCGAAGCCGCACTCCGGGCAGGCGGTCTCCAGCACCCAGGTCCAGTTCTTGTCGTCAGGCACGATCGGCATGCGCCGACGGTACCCGCGGGCACGTCAGAGGGCGGCGACGATTTCGGCCATCAGGTCGCCGGCTTCGGTGGGGTTGAGGCCCACCTTCACGCCGGCTGCACGCAGTGCGTCCATCTTGCCCTGGGCCGTGCCCTTGCCGCCGCTGGTGATGGCGCCCGCGTGGCCCATCTTCTTGCCCTCCGGCGCGGTGACGCCGGCGATGTAGGCGCTCATCGGCTTGGTGACGTTGGCCTTGATGAACTCGGCGGCCTCTTCCTCCGCCGAGCCGCCGATCTCACCGATGAGGATGATCGCGTGGGTCTCGGGGTCGGCCTGGAACTCCTTCAGGCAGTCGATGAAGTTGGTGCCGGGCACGGGGTCGCCACCGATGCCGACGCACGTGCTCACGCCGATGCCGCGCTGCTTCAACTCGTAGAGCGCCTGGTAGGTGAGCGTGCCCGAACGGCTGACGATGCCCACGTTGGGACCGGTGGCCGTGGGCAGCTGTGCGATCTCGCCGGCGGTGATGCCGATGTTGCACTTGCCGGGGCTGATGATGCCCGGGCAGTTGGGGCCGAGCAGGCGCGTGTTCGGGTACTGGCGGACGAGGGTGTTGAACACCTTCGCTTCGTCCTGCGCGGGGATGCCCTCGGTGATGCACACGATGAACGCGATGCCGGCGGCGGCCGCTTCCAGGATGGCGGCGCTCGCGGCCTTCGGCGGCACCGCGATGAACGATGCGGTGGCACCGGTGGCGGCGACGGCTTCGGCGACCGTGTTGAAGACCGGAATGCCGTCCACATCGGTGCCGCCCTTGCCGGGCGTGACACCGCCGACGATCTGCGTGCCGTAGGCCTGGTTGCGCAGGCCGTGATACTTGCCCTGGCCGCCGGTGAGGCCCTGGACGATGACCTTCGTTTCGGCGTTGACGAAGATGGCCATGATCAGTTGGTTCCGTTCGCGATGGCGACCGCTGCGCGGGCCGCTTCCAGCATGGTGGGTTTCGAGGTGAGCTTCGACTCCGGGATGCCGGCGTTGGCGAGGATGTCGCGGCCCTCCTGTGCGTTGGTGCCGTCGAGGCGGATGACGATGGGTGCCCGCAGGTCGACCCGGCTGAGCGCTTCGACGATGCCCTTGGCGACTTCCTCGCCGCGGGTGATGCCGCCGAAGATGTTGATGAAGATGCTCTTCACGTTCTCGTCGAAGTTGATGACGCTGAGCGCGGCGGCCATCATGTCGGCGTTGGCGCCGCCGCCGATGTCGAGGAAGTTGGCGGCCGTGCCACCCACCTGGTTCACCACGTCGAGCGTGCTCATCGCGAGGCCTGCGCCGTTGGCGATGATGCCGACGGTGCCGTCGAGACCGATGTACTGCAGGTCGTGCGTGCGGGCGAGCTGCTCGCGCTCGTCGAGCTCTTCGGTGGCGCGGAACTCGTCCCACTCGGGGTGACGGAACGCGGCGTTGTTGTCGAGGCTCACCTTGGCGTCGAGCGCGTGCACGCCGCCGTCGGGTCGCAGGATGAGCGGGTTGATCTCGGCCAGGTCGCAGTCGCCCTGGGTGAAGCAGGTGTACAGCTTCACCAGCATGTCGGCCACGCCGTCGATGGCTTCCTCGTCGATGTTCGCGCGCACGGCGGCGTCGCGGGCCACGTCCAGCGACAGGCCGTCGACCGGGTCGATGTGCAGCAGCACGATGGCGTCGGGGTTCTCGACGGCGACCGTCTCGATCTCGACACCGCCTTCGGCGCTCAGCATCAGCAGGTGCTTCTTGGCACCACGGTCGAGCGAGTACGACGCGTAGTACTCCTTGGAGATGTCGCTGGCATGCTCGACCCACACTCGCTTCACCAGGTGGCCCTTGATGTCCATGCCCAGGATGTTGCCGGCGTGCAGGCGCACCTCGTCGGGGTTGTCGGCCAGCTTGATGCCGCCCGCCTTGCCGCGACCGCCGACCTGCACCTGCGCCTTCACCACGACCGGGTAGCCGGCCATCTCGGCGGCGGCCACGGCTTCGTCGACCGTGTAGGCCACGTCGCCGGGGCTCACCGGGATGTCGTAGCGGGCGAAGTACTGCTTGCCCTGATACTCGAACAGGTCCATTAGGCCTCGTCTTCTCTGTGATCCAATGTGGCCTCCAGCCAACTGCTGATGGCCTTCAACGAACTTCCCGGGCCGAACACCTCGGTGACGCCCTGCTCCTTCAACGTGCGAGCGTCGGCGTCGGGGATGACCCCGCCACCGAACACCAGCGTGTCGCCGAGGCCGCGGTTGCGCAGTTCCTCCATCACGCGTGGGAACAGCGTGAGGTGCGCACCGCTGAGCAACGACAGCCCGACGGCATCGACGTCTTCCTGCAGCGCCGTCTCGGCGATCTGCTCGGGCGTCTGGTGCAGCCCGGTGTAGATGACCTCGAAGCCATGGTCGCGCAGGGCGCGCGTGATGGTCTTGGCCCCGCGGTCGTGACCATCCAGACCTGGCTTTGCCACTACTACGCGATACGGCCGCTTCACAAGTGGTGAACCCTACGACCGTTCGCCTCCCGGTCTCAATTCGGGCCCGGCCAGTAGGGCGGAGGGAACGGCACGATCGGACGACGCGACCACTTCAGCAGTGGCAGGAACCAGACCAACTGCGCCAGGCCCAGCGGCACCACCCAGTACATGCCGAAGACCAGCAACGTCGTCATCGGTGGCCCGTCGATCTCCAGGTCGGTCAGCCACGCAGCGCTCACCGCCGCCCACGCGAGGTTCACCGACACGGCGGCGGCCGCGACGACCAATCGCTGCGACACCGTGAGGCGCCGCGCGAGCAGAAGAAGCAAGATGCCCGCACCGATCGCGATCAGTACCGGCACGACCCACAGGATCGCCCGCGACTCCTCGCGCTGAGGCTGGCTACCGGGCGGCCGGGCATCACCGACGGGAACCTCCGTCAACACGCCGTCGGGGTCGGGGTGCACCACACCGGACACCCCGGCCGCCACCCAGAGATCGACCCCGTCCGGCCCGTCGACGGCGACGATCGACGAGAACGCCGGCACCTGGAAGCACACCGAATGGGCGCGTACCGCGTCGGCCTGCTCCACGGTGTACTCGTACAGCAGCATGTCGTGGGTGTACACACCCTCGTCGGGCACCACGCGGAAGCACATGTCGGCGACGCACGCATGCTGCGAGCTCGCCATCACGGGCTGGGCGTCCGGTCGCGGCGTCGCGCCGTCCGGGGTGACCACGTACCACTCTCCGACGGACAGCGAGCCATACGCCGAGTAGAGCGCGAGAACGCTCCCGTCGGCAGCCAGCACCACCTCGCTGACCTCGGCCGCGGCCTCACAGCTGGTGGCCGATGTGGCGAGCACCGCGCTCAGCGCCACGAACACGGCCGCGACGGTGGACCACGCGTCGTTGGCCCGACGCGTGCGCCGAGCACCGCATCGCAGCGCCACACGTCCCAGCGGCCACAGCACCACCAACGCCACCAGGTCGGTGGGGTCACGCCGGGTGACGCCACCCAGGATCGGGGCCGCCAGCACCGCGACCGAGGCCGACGTCTTCAGTGTCGCGAACGCGACCGCAGTGCACGCCGTCCCCCAACGCACGCTGCCCAGCGCCGCGACCACCAGCGCACCGACCATCCAGACACCGGCGACATCGCTGAGCTTGCCGCTGACCACGCCCGGCCAACGCTGCTTGACGAGATGGTCGTTGACGACGAGGAGGCAGACCGACGCGATCGTGAACGGGTGCACCACCAACCGCACCCGCCATGCGTCCTGCCCCATCGCGGAATGGTACGCCGCACTCGGCGCGCGGGAGCAGCGGCGGTGCGAGCGGGAGGGCGCCGACATGCGACCGGTACGCTCGCGGCGTGGATCCTTCGGAGCGGGCGCTCGAGACGCGATGAAGCAACTCGTCATCTGCATCGATCTCGAGCAGGACGACATCCGCTCACCCGCAGCATCGATGTTCAGCTGGACCGGCGCGCATCGCGCGCTCCAGTGGTGGCGGACGCATCGGAGTGCACTGTCCGCCGAGGCCTCGATCAACTGGTTCGTGCGCACCGACGTGCAGACATGCGCCGTGCTGGGCGACGGCGGATGGCCGCTGCGCCATCTGTACGACCCGCTGTCGGCGAGCCTCGCCGACGGCGACACCGTGGGCGCGCACCCGCACCTCTACCGCGCACACGGCGACGGTTGGCGCAACGACTTCGCCGACGTGGAACACGCGTGGGAGTGCGCGCAGGTGGCGCTCGCCGCACACCTCGACGTGTTCGGCACCGGTTGCACCACGTGGCGGTGGGGTGATCGAGCGGGTCACGCCGGGCTGCAGGCGCGCCTCGCTGCGGCGGGCGTGCAGTTCGACGCCACCGCCGAACCCGGCAGAGTCGGGCTGCCGCCGCCCGATGGCGGCGCCGGTCGAGTGCCGTCGTTCGTCGGGCACGCCGCTGAGCCGAGGCGCACCGCCGGCGGGTTGATCGACTGGCCCGTCTCCACCTGCCACTTGTCGCGCCTCACACCGCCTGCGGTCGGCGTCATCGCACGCCGACCGCTCGGTTCCTTCGACGACATCACCGATGCGTGGATCGAAGGATGGTGTTGCGATCTCGGGGAGTCCGGCCGCGCGGTCGACGTCGAGCTCCTGATCGACGGCGCCGTGGTCGCGACCGCCGCGGCCGAGTGGTGTCGCGACGACGTGCGCGCCGCCGGCTACGGCGACGGGCGACACGGGGTGCGCTTCGGGATGAACGACGAGTGGCGCGACCTCCCGGTGTCGGCGTTCGAGATGCGAGCCGCCGGCCACCTCGAGCCGCTCTCGTCACCACCGATCGACCGGCGCACCACCCGCGGGGCCGAAGTGACGACGCTGCCGCTCTCACTCGACACCGAGTCGCAGCACTTCGCCCGCGCGGTGGCCGTCCTGCTCGCCGGCGATGCGTCGCACCTCACCATCGCCACCCGCAGCGAGGTGTTCCTCCATCCGGTCCAAGCAGCCGAGGTCGAACGCAACTGCCGCACGCTGTTCCACCACCTCCGCGCCGGCCGGCTGAGCGAGCCGCGCTCACTACCGTCGGCCGCCGCCGTCGCTTTGCGGTGACCTTCGGGCACACTGATGTCGATGCGCCGTCCGCAGCTCCGCTCCACCTTCGCTCGCGCCGTCGTTCCGGTGCTCGCCGGCATCGGGTTCTTCATCATCGTCGGGCTGCTGCTGTGGGGCGTGGCCGCAGTGGCCTCGCGCAACAGCGGCGACACCACCGCCAACCTCGCGCCCGCGTTCCAGGAGATGGGCAACGCCGAGTTCGTGGCCAGCCTGATCGCCGACGACGGCCCCATCATCCTGCAGGACCTGGTGGGCGACGACCGCAACATCGTGCTCGATCACACGCCGGCCACCGGCTTCCAGATCTACCTCGCGCACCCGGCCGACCGCACGTCGGCTTGCACCATCGAAGTGGTGCGCGGCACTCGCCAGTTCACCGACTGCGAGGGACGCACGCTCAACCCCGACGACCTGGCGCTCCCCCCACGAGGCGTGCGACCGATCCTCAACAACGACGGCTCGCTCACGCTCGACCTCACCGCCGACGTCGCCACGACCGACGGTACGGGAACCACCGTCGGCTGAGCGGCGTCACAGTGGCATGCAACGCCGCACCTTCCTGTCACTCCTCGCACTGCCCGCGATCGCCCAGGTGTTGCAGTCGTGCGGCGACGAATCGGCCGACCCCGACGGCACCACGCCAGTCACCCCGCGCAGCGCCCTGAAGGGAACCGCACCTCATGTCGCTGCAGCCGCACAGGAGGCCGACGCTGCAGCCGTCGCGATCAACGCGTTCGCCGCCGACCTGTTCGACCGGTTGGTGACCGCCGAACCGACGGCGAACGTGGTCTTCTCCCCGGCCAGCATCGTGCTGGCGCTCACGATGACCTCCGCAGGAGCGAAGGGCACGACGCTCGACGAGATGAACACCGTGCTGCACGTCGCCGACACGGCGGGCATCCACCGATCGATGAACGCGTTGAGCACCCGCCTCGGGTCGGTGAACCGATCGATCGACAACACTGACCAGGGCGGCACCGGCAGCAGTGAAGTGCAGCTGTCGATCGCGAACTCGCTGTGGGGACAGACCGGTCTCGAGTTCGAAGAAGCGTTCCTCGACCTGCTGTCCGCCGAGTACGACGCAGGCCTGGAACTGGTCGACTACAAGAAGGATCCGGAGTCCGCCCGAGCCGACATCAACGCATGGGTGGCCGCCCAGACCAGGGATCGCATCCCCGAACTGCTCGCACCAGACGTCATCACCCGCGCTGCGCGCCTGACGCTGGTGAACGCGGTCTACCTCAAGGCCAACTGGGCCGAGGCGTTCGACGAGCAGCTCTCCGCCGACGAGCCGTTCGCCGCACCGGACGGCGAGGTCAGCGTGCGGATGATGCACACCACCACCGACGTGGGCCACGCTCTCGGCGAGGGGTGGCAGGCCGTCGACGTGCCGTACGTGTTCGGCGACCTGTCGTTCACGCTGGTGATGGGCGAGACAGCCGAGACCGCGCTGCCCACCGCCGACGAGGTGTTCGCGGCACTCGGGCGCCGCACCGTCGCGTTGGGTCTACCTCGGTTCGACATCGAGACCGCCACCCGCCTCGCCGACGTACTCATCGCGATGGGCATGCCCACCGCGTTCGACGGCGACGCCGACTTCAGCGGCATGACGGAGGACGAACCGCTGAGGATCGCCGACGTCGTCCACCAGGCCAACATCACGGTCGACGAGGAAGGCACCGAGGCTGCAGCGGCCACCGCGGTGGTGATGGAGACGGCGGCAGAGCAGATCGTCGACGACCCGATCAC
>JAUXQB010000123.1 GCA_030685215.1 Actinomycetota bacterium | reverse complement strand
ACGCTTCCCCAACTCGGGAGATCCTCTCGGCTCACCTGCTCGCGACGACCTCGATCAGGGCGGCTTCGACCAGCTCGGCGCGGTCGTGATCGCCGGCGTTGCTGGTCAGGAACGCCCACGCGAGACCGTCGGCCGGGCGTGCACACGCCCACTGCCCGCCGACGCCGCCCATGCCCACATCGGGACCGTCGGCTCGGCCGCCCGACAGCGTCCAGGTGACTCGCGCACGCACGAACCGGTCGTATCCGGTGGCGCCCGGCTCACCGACGCCGGCGGGCAGTCGCCCATCGAGGTACGCCTGCCAGAACGATGCCAAACCGCGCGCGCTCGCATGGCCGTTCACCGCGGGGATCTCGGCCTGCCGCCACGACGACTCGTTCACGTCGACCCACGGCCCGAGCGAGCGATGGCGCGCCGATCCCGCGCGCCCTCGGAGCGTTGCCCACCACCTCCGGTCGAGGCCCACCGTGTCGGCCACGCGGCCGAGGTCGGCATCGCTGACGCCGATGGAGATGTCGAGCCCCAACGGGCCTGCGACTTCCTCGGCGAAGAACCGTCCGAGCGATCGACCGTCGACGCGTCGCACGAGTTCACCGACGAGGAACCCGAACGTCTGGGCGTGCTCGCAGACCACGTCGCCCGGTGCCCAATCGCTGTCGGCGGCCGCGAGCGCGGCCACCGTCGCGTGCCAATCGGTGAGATCGACCGTCGGCACCGTGATGCGACCCGCGGTGTGCGTGAGCACGTGGCGCACGAGCAGTCGATCGTCGCCGATCTCCGGCCAGATCGACGCGACCCGATCGTCGAGTCCGATCAACCCGCGCTCCACCAACAGCAGCAGGCACGTGCCCGTGACCGGCTTCACCGACGACCAGGTGCAGACGAGCGAATCCGCCGCCAGGTCGGCCGTCCACGCGTCGACGACCGGGCGTCGGTCGACGAACGCCGCCACAGCGACGCCGGGGCCGCACGACGCGATCGCGTGGCCGACGCGCTCGTAGCCCGGTGCGATGAGACCCTCGAATTCCATCCCGCCATTCTGCGACGCCACATCGCTCATCGCTGCGTCAACCCTGCGCGCGTTCGCCGTTCTCGGCCTTGGCGACGATGGTGGCGATGCGCTTCGAGCGGGTGTGGTCCTTCGCGGCGCTGACCACCCACCACAGCATCTGCTTGCGGGCGCTCGGCGGGAACGTGTTCCACGCAGCCCGTGCGGCGGGGCTCGCATCGAGCGCGGCGGCGAGTTCCGCCGGCTCGACGAGGTCCTCCACCGGGTCGGAGATGGTCCACCACCCGTTCGCCTTCGCTGCCTCGATCACCCGGCGGCCCGCGTCGGTCATCTGCCCGGTGGCCTCCATCTCCGCGGCCCGTCTGCGGTTCAGGCGGGTCCATTGGCTACGCGGCCGGCGCGGGGTGAGCAGTTGCATCCCACGTTCGTCGTCGAGGATGTTGACCGTCGAGTCGATCCAGCCGAAGCAGATCGCCTGCTCCACCACCTCCGGATACGGGCAGGTGGGTCGGCCGGTGGACGCGCGCCACGAGCACAGCCACACGCCCGACCCGGTGTGGTTGGCCTCCAGCCAGGCACGCCATTGCGCGCGGGACTCGGCGTGGTAGATGGGGTACCCGAACTTCCACGTGTCGGGGTGATCCGACGCCGACGGGGGAGTGGAGGTCACTCGGTCAGCCCATCGTCTTCGCGCCGTCGATGGACTCGCGGATGATGTCGGCGTGGCCGGCGTGCTGGGCGGTCTCGGCGATGATGTGCACGATCGTACGGCGCACGCTGCGCACGGCGCCGGGCGGGAACCACGGAGCGGGCGGGAGCGGGAACGACCGGTCGAGGTCGGGCAGTTCGAGCACCAACCGGTCGGTGGCTGCGGCGACGCGTTCGTACTCGGCCAGCACACCCGCGAGCGTTTCGTCGGGCTGCAGGTGGAACCCTGCTTCGTACGTTTCGATGACCTCCGGGCTGGGGTTCGACCAGTCGATGTCGGATTCGGCACCGGCGCCACCGCCGTCGACCATGAACTGCGCCCATCCCTCCTCGGTGGCGGCGACGTGCTTGACGAGGCCGCCGATGCTGAGCGTGCTGACCGTCGGTCGAGCCCGGGCCTGCTCGTCGGTGAGCCCTGCCGCCGTCCGGCGGAACAGCTGGCGGTGCATGGTGAGTGCCTCGAGCAGGTCGAGGCGTTCCTGTGCAGGTGAAGTGGTGTTCGTCATGGAGTCAGCGTGGCAGCCAACCTGGCCAGTTCCTGTCCATGTTTGCGGACGTTGGGACCGCTGAGCGTCAACCGTCGACGGTGGCGTGCGGGTGTGCCATCGAGCGCAGCAGTTGTTCGATGAAGCGCTGCCACGCCTCGCCGTCGGGCGCGTGCTGGCCGGCGCCGCGCTGCACGAGCAGACCCAGGTGCAGGGTCTGCATCAAGTACACGAGTGAGTCGAAGTCGGCATCGGGGCTCGCGGACCCGTCGACCGACGCCCGCTCGATGAGCGGCGCGGCGATGGTGGTGCGCCACCGTCGGCGCGCGTCGGCGATGGCAGCGGCGAGTGCGGGCTCGCGGCGGGCTGCGATGAACGCCTCCAACTGCATCGCTTCCTGATCGTCGAGCGGCTCGTCGGCGCGGCTCGACTCGGCGAGCATCTCTGCGACGGGACGCTCGTTGAACCGGCTGGCGATGGAGTTCTGTTCCACCGCGGCCACGACGGCTGCGAGCAGCAGTTCGTTCTTCGATGCGAACCGTCCGTAGACCGCGCCGCTCGACAAGCCCGCCTCGCGGACGATGTCCATGATCTTGGTGCCGTCGTAGCCCTTCGACGCGAAGACCCGACCGGCTGCTTCCAGCAGCTGATCGCGCAGTGGATCGTCCGCGGGTGCGGAATCGCTCATCGGCCGCAGCTGATCAGCCGGCGACTTCGAGGATGCGCACGGGCAGCTCGCGCGGCCCGCGGATCTGGCCGACGCTCCATCGTGTGTCGCCGGCGAGCTCGAAGCGCGGGAAGCGCTTGACGAACTCCTCGATGGCCACCTTCAGTTCGAGGCGAGCGAGGTTGGAGCCGAGGCAACGGTGGATGCCGAGGCCGAACGCGGCGTGCCGGTTCTCCTGCCGATCGACGATGAAGGTGTCGGGGTCCTCGAACTTGAGCGGATCGCGGTTCGCGGCCGGGAAGGGCAGCAGCACCCAGTCGTCCTTCTTCATCGGGCAGCCGTGGAAGTCGGTGTCCTTGGCGACCATGCGAGCCATCGTGACCGGGGCGTACGCACGCAGGAACTCCTCCAACGCGAACGTCATCACCTCCGGGTCGTCGAGCAGCCGCTGGTGGTCTTCCGGGTGCTGGGCGAGGTGCCACAGCGACGACCCGATGGCCGACCAGGTGGTGTCGATGCCGGCGATGAGCAGCAGGATGATCATGCCGCCGGCGATCTCGTCGTTGACCGGTGTGCCCTCGATCTCGACGTTCATCAGGTAGCTGGTGAGGTCGTCGCGCGGGTTCTCGCGGTGATCCTGGATCTGAGCGAGGATGTAGTTGCCGAGGTCGTCCATGCCATCGCGCGTGCCCGGTTCCTCGGCGATGCGCTCGAGCACGTCGTGCACGAACTTGCGGAACAGCGATTCGTCCTTCTCGGGGAAGCCGAGCATGCGGCCGATGACGTTGACCGGGATGTCCTGTGCGTACTGCACGGCCGCGTCGATGATGGTCTCGCCCGGTGTAACTGGGCCGATCTGGTCGAGCAACCGGTTGCAGAGGGCGCGGATCTCGGGCTCCCACGGCTCGATCTGCTTCGGTGCGAACGCGGGGAGCAGCAGCCGGCGAGCCATGTTGTGGAACGGCGGGTCGCTGGTGATGGGCGGCGCGCCGCCGATGGGAGCGGGCAGCGACAGGTCGCCGGGGCGGCCGACGGAAACGACGACGCTGCGGCTGGTGAACGTGTCGGTGTCGTACGCGACTTCGTTGACCGTGTCGTGCGTGATGGGCACCCACATGCCGCCGTAGCGATCGGAGTGGGCGACGGGGCAACCGCCGGTGCGCAACTCCTTCCACACCTCAGGGGCGTTGGGGTTGTAGCTGGGGTCGGCGTGGTCGAAGTCGGTGGCGAAGTCGGCGACCGGGCCGTAGTCGTCGGCGTTGTACGGCACGCGCTGCCAGACGTGCGTGCCCTCCGGCGAGTCGCCGAAGATCGGGGGCACGTAGTCGGGATTCACCGGGACCGTCGTCGCAGTGGTCTCGTTCTCGTCGATGGTGGTCATGTCAGCTGTTCTCCATGATCTTGATCGCGTACTCGGGGCAGTTCGACGCAGCCAGGCGCGCCTTGTTGTGCAGCTCGTCGGGGATGTCGCCGTCGACCAGCAGGACCGCCTGGCCGAAGTCGTCGACGTCGAACAGCTCTGGCGCCAGCGCGTAGCAGCGGTTGTGGCCCTGGCACTTCTCGGAATCGAGGTGAACTCGCATGGAGCGACTCTAAGTGCTGATGGCGGCAGTGGGAAGGCCGAGAGGAACGTTTTTTCTTCGAGTGCCTCAGCGGTTCGGCGCGACACTGTGGCTCAACATGCGTCCATCCCGCTCGTCGTTCGTCAAGAGAGTGAGGAGCACCACATGCACACTCAACACACCTCATCTCCGTTCGCCGGCGAACTCGACCAGCAGTGGGCCGACACGCTCGACCGGCTGCAGGCCTTCGTCGCTCGGCGCGTCGACGACCGCGAACTCGCCGCCGACATCACTCAGGACGTGATCGTGCGCAGCATCGCGTCAGGAGCGTTGACCCGAGTCGACAACCCGATCGCGTGGCTGTACCGATCGGCTCGCAACGCGGTCATCGACCACTACCGCACGCGACATCCGCACGACACGCTCGACGACGACGACCGGTGGCCGGATCCGGATGCGAACGATGCGCTTCCGAACGACGCCACACGCGAGCTCTCGACGTGCCTGCAGCCGCTGCTCGGTCGGCTCGCGCCCGATGCACGCGACGCGCTCGAACGCGTCGACATCGCCGGCGACACCCATCAGCACGCAGCCGACGAGCTGGGCCTGTCGGTGTCGGGGATGAAATCGCGAGTGCAGCGCGCGAGGCGTGTGCTCCGCGAGCTGCTCGAACAGTGCTGCACCGTCGAGCTCGACCGATCCGGCGCGGTCGCCGACTTCCGACCGACGAGCAACACATGTGCCTGCGCGCCCGTGCGTTGCGGTCACACGTAGCGCATCGCGCCTCCCCATCCAGCCTCCCGCGGGGTCCAGATTCGGTACCGGCTGAGTACTGATCCTGGACTGTCGCCCGACTCGGCGTCTCCGTACCGTGCGACGTGGCTCCGGCCGTGCCGGTCGCCCTCGTTCACCCCCTGGCTCGCCCGGGTGGTCGGACGCGCCGTGAATGCCCCCACACACACCACACATCACACAGACAAGGACACATCATGACCATCGATCACGCGACCACCGATCACACGACCACCGATCACACGACCATCCGCGTGCAGCCCACCGCTTCCGGCGAGTCCGAGAGATCTCATGCGGTGCTCAGGCTCCTCCTCGGCGCGGCGACGATCCCCCTCGCACTGGCCGGTCTGGCACGACTCGGCGAGGCCGCCGACGATGCGGCGCCGCCCGAGAGATCGCAGGCGGAGATCACTGGTGACCTCGTCAACCGCGGACTCATCCCGCGGCAGGCGCTGGATCCGGCGCCGCGCTCGCAGGACGCGCTGCGCCGCGAGCTCGTCAGCCGCGGACTCATCCCGCGCGAGACGCTCGAGGCCGCACCGACCGCGCCGCACGACGGCCGGACCGCCGGCGGGCAGTCGTGAGCGGCTGGCTCGCCGCTATGCCCGACGACTGGCAGCGGCTGCTCGCCGTGGTGGCCCACCCCGACGATCTCGAGTACGGCGCGGCCAGCGCGATCGCGCGGTGGACCGCGGCCGGCAAGTGGGTCGGCTACGTGATCGTCACCGACGGCGAGGCCGGCATCGACGGGATGCATCCGTCGGTCGCCGGGCCCGTTCGTGAGCACGAGCAACGCACCAGTGCGGCGATCGTCGGCGTCGACGAGGTCGTCTTCCTGCATCGAGCCGACGGCACGCTGGAGCACGGCCTCGAGCTGCGCCGGCTCCTCGCTCGCGAGATCCGACGCCATCGACCGGACGTGCTGCTCGTCGCCAACTACGACCTCACGTACTCGATGGCGCCAGGAGAGCACGTGGTGAACCAGGCGGACCACCGCGCGGTCGGCCTGGCGGCGCTCGACGGCGCCCGCGACGCGGGTAACCGCTGGATCTTCCCCGAGCTGGTCGACGAGGGACTTCAGCCGTGGTCCGGTGTCAGCGATGTGTACGTGATGGGGTCGAACGATCCGCTCCACGCCGTCGATGTCACCGACACGCTCCCGATCGGCGTCAAGTCGCTGCAGGCGCATGCCACGTACCTCGACGGGCTCGGTCGCGAGTTCGACCCTGACGCCTTCCTCCGTCGGATGACCGCCGCACCCGGCGCCGCCATCGGCACCGACCACGCCGTCGCACTGGGACGCGTGCGGGTCCACGGCGTTTGACTGTCCGGGGCGGCCCGGCCGGCCCGACTACCGTCGGGAGATGGAGCTGTTGGGCCGGACTTCGGAGCGAGGAGCGCTCGACGCCGTGCTGGCCTCGGCTCGCGACGGACGCGGCGACGCGGTGGTGCTGCGAGGCGGCCCTGGAATGGGCAAGACGGTGCTCCTCGACCACGCTGTGCGATCGGCCGCCGGCTTCCACGTCACCAGGGTCGAAGGCGTGCAGTCGGAGATGGAGTTGGCGTACGCCGGCTTGCATCGCCTGCTGGTCCCGCTCTTCGGCGGGCTCGACGCGCTGCCGGATCCGCAACGCCGGGCCCTCCAGTCGGCGTTCGGTCTGGCGGCGACGGATCCGCCCGACCGCTTCCTCGTCGGACTCGCGACGCTCTCCCTGATCTGCGATGCGGCGCGTCGCGGTCCGCTGCTGTGTGTCATCGACGACGCGCAGTGGCTCGATCTCGAGTCGTTGGAGACGATGGCGATCGCGGCGCGTCGACTCGACGCCGACCCGGTGGCCATGGTCTTCGCGGGGCGCGACACCCCGAGCCTCGACACACCGCTGGGTGGCCTCACCGAGATGCGAGTCCGCGGCCTGGCCGATGACGATGCGGCTGCTCTGGTCCGCACTGTGCTGCCCGCGAGGCTCGACGAGTCGGTCGTGGAACGCATCGTGATGGAGACGGCGGGCACGCCACTGGCCATCGTCGAGCTGTCGCAGGAACTGAGCGTCGACGAGCTCGCCTGGAGGGGACTGCCCCCCGAGCCGCTGCCGCTCGGTCGTCGGCTGGAGGAGCACTTCCTCCGGCAGGTGCGCGACCTGCCGGCCGAGACGCGGCTGTTCCTCCTCGTCGCTGCCGCCGAGCCCTCCGAGGAGCAGGCCGTCATCGTCGAGGCAGCGACCCGTCTCGGCATCGACGCGACCGCCGCGGATGCGGCGACCGATCGGCGTCTCTTCGCCCTGCGCGTGAGGCCTCTGTTCCGCCACCCGCTCATCCGATCGGCGGTCTACAACGGAGCGTCGGCCGCCGAGCGCCGACGAGTGCATGCGGCGCTCGCCGACGCCACCGACGCGTTGCGCGACAGTGATCGGCGCGCATGGCACAGGGCCGCAGCCACCAGCGGGGTCGACGAGATGGTGGCGATCGAGCTGGAGGACGGCGCGACACGAGCTCGTGCCCGCGGCGGCTACAGCGCCGCCGGGGTGTTCCTGGCCCGCGCCGCCGAGCTCACCGCCGACGCGGACCGGCGCGCTGATCGGGTGCTCGCGGCCGCCAACAGCCACCTCATCGGTGGCGCGCCGGCGCGTGCTCGCGCGCTGCTCGCGGCCACCGACCTGGGCGTCGGCGACCCTTTGCGGGCCGCGACGGCGATGCGTCTCGAGGGAGCCATCGACTTCGCTCTGGGCGACATGCCTGCGGCAGTTTCGCTGCTGATGCGGGCGGCCGAGGCGTTGGCGACCATCGACGTCGACGAGGCGCGCAAGACGTTGCTGCATGCCGCGGCCGCGGCGCGCTACGCCGGTGTGTTCGCGCCACCTGGCGGTCGCGCACGCGACATCGCCCTCGCGGCCGGGCGGCTCGTCCGGCCCGACGGCGTCGGTGAGTCCGCACCGCATCTCCTACTCGACGGATACGCGTGTCTGCACCTTCGCGGACCCGCCGCTGCCCTGCCTGTGCTCCAGACTGCACTCGCCGCGCTGGCCAACATCGATGTCGAGTCCGAGGATTCCCTGCTGTGGCTCGGCATCGGGTGCTGGGTCGCCGGCGAAGTGGCCGATGACGAGGCGCTGGCGACGCTGGCCAACCGAGTGGTCGCGGCCGCACGTGACCAGGGGGCTCTCATCCAGTTGTCGAATGGCTTGCTCTACCTTTCGATGTACCACCTGCTCAATGGCTCGGTGCAGCGAGCCCGGGGCACGTTCGCGGAACGCGGGGCACTGATGGCAGCGGTGGGTGCAGCCGATGTCGGTCCGATGATCATCGCCAGCTGGGCCGGCGACGAGCCCGCGGCACGTGCGGAACTGGCGACCATCAGCCGTTACGCGGTGGAGCACCAGCAAGGTTGGATGCTCGGCTACGTGGACTACGCGCGTCAGGTGCTCGAGCTCGGACTGGGCAGTTACGACTCGGCACTCGCAGCCGACGCCAGCGAATACCAGGACGACTCGTTCCTCGGGGTGGTCGGCTACCCGAACGTGATCGAGGCGTTCGCCCGGTCCGGCCGGCTCGACGATGCTGCGGCAGCCCTCGACGTCTTCGCCGAACGCGCGACCCGCATCGCGACTCCTATGTCGCTCGGTCTGCTCGCACGATCGAGTGCCATCCTCGCCGACGACGATCGTGCCGAGGGGCTCTACGAGGATGCAGTTCGGCTGCTCTCGCAGTCGCGCGCCGAGATCCACCTCAGCCGGGCCCACCTGCTCTATGGCGAGTGGCTGCGACGGCGGAATCGGCGTATCGACGCGCGTCAGCATCTGCGCATCGCGTACGAGCGCTTCTCGGAACAAGGCGTTGCGGGATTCGCCGAGCGAGCTCGCATCGAGCTCGAGGCCACGGGCGAACGGGCTCGTCGACGAACGGTCGACACCGCGAACGACCTGACGCCGCAGGAGGCGGCGATTGCTCGCCTCGCCGCCGAGGGGCTCACCAACGCGGAGATCGGCAGCAAGCTGTTCGTCAGTGCTCGAACGGTCGACTATCACCTGCGCAAGGTCTTCCGGAAGTCGGGTGTCACGTCGCGTCGTCAGCTCGCGCAGGCACTCACGACGGGGGGCACCACGACTCAGTAGCCCGCGACTACGCGTTGCCGCGGATTCGAGGGAGTCGCGACCTTCGCAGGATGAGCGATGTCGGCGCGCGCCGGCACGGAGGAGGGCCGCGATGAGCTTCGTCACGATGAGCGACGGTGCGGAGATCTTCTACAAGGACTGGGGAGTCGGTCAGCCGGTGCTTTTCAGTCACGGCTGGCCGTTGAACTCCGACAGCTGGGACGCACAGATGCTGTTCCTGGCCTCGAACGGCTACCGCTGCATCGCCCACGATCGACGCGGTCACGGTCGGTCCACCCAGACCTGGCTGGGCAACGAGATGGACACCTACGCCGACGATCTGGCGACGCTGATCGAGACGCTCGATCTGCGCGACGTCGTGCTCGTCGGGTTCTCGACCGGAGGCGGCGAAGTGGCCCGCTACATCGGACGTCACGGCACTGCTCGGGTCGCGAAGGCGGCTCTGATCTCTGCGGTACCACCGTTGATGATGCGTCGAGACGACAACCCGGACGGGGTGCCCGTCGAGGTCTTCGACGGAATCCGAGCCGGCTCCATCACAGATCGCTCCCAGACCTATCGCAACCTGGCCGACGGGCCGTTCTTCGGGAACGACCGACCAGGTGCCGAAGTCTCCGACGGAGTTCGTGCTGCCTTCTGGCTGCAGACCATGCAGTCCGGGCACCGGAACGCGTTCGAGTGCATCAAGGCCTTCTCCGAGACCGACTTCCGGCCGGACCTCGCGGCGTTCGACGTGCCGACGCTCGTGGTGCACGGCGACGACGACCAGGTGGTACCACTTGCCGTCGGCGGGCAGGCGTCGGCAGCGCTGGTGAAGGACGCCACGTTGCTCGTGTACCCGGGCGCGCCGCACGGGATCACCGACACGCACAGCGCACGCCTGAGCAGCGACCTGCTCGCGTTCCTGAACGCGTAGGCGCCTCGCTCGCCGGCGACTACGCGTCGCGCGGGATTCGACCGCCGTGCATCGGGCGGACGATGAAGGTCACCGAACACACGTCGATGATCAGGAGATCCGAACATGAACGAACAGCAGACACCGGACACCATCGTCCTGATCCACGGCTTCTGGGTCACACCGAGGTCGTGGGAGCACTGGAAGGCCCGGTACGAATCGAAGGGATTCAGGGTGCACACGCCCGCGTACCCCGGCTTCGAGGTGGAGGTGGAGGCGCTGCGGAACGACCCGACGCCCATCGCCGATCTCACGATCGAGGCGATCGTGCGCAACCTCGAGAGCTTCCTCGACACGCTCGACACGAAGCCGATCCTCATGGGCCACTCGGCCGGTGGTGCGTTCATGCAGGTCGTCATGGACCACGGTTACGGCGCCGCCGGCGTCGGCCTCAACTCGGCGCCAACCGAAGGAATTCGGGTAACACCGTGGTCGCAGCTGCACTCCGTGTTCCCCGTGCTGAAGAACCCGCTGAACCACGGCCGCGCAGTCGGCTTCGATGCTGAGCAGTGGAAGTACGCCTTCACCAACACCTACACCGACGAGGAGTCGCTGGCCTTCTACGAGCGCTACCACATCCCCGCATCGGGGCGCGTGCTGTTCGACTCGGTGCTGGCCAACGTCAAGCCCGGTCACCAGGATGCGTGGGTCGACTTCAAGAACCCTCAGCGCGCGCCGCTGCTGTTCCTGTCCGGGTCGGAGGACCACATCATGCCGCCGTCCGTGCAGGCGTCGAATGCCAAGCACTACAAGGGCAAGGGCACCATCACCGAGCACGACACCTACGACGGCCGCCCGCACCTGATGGTCGCCGGGCCGGGCTGGGAGGAGATCGCGGATCGAGCGCTCGACTGGGCACTGGCCAACTCGAGCTGGACACCGACGGTGGGCGACTGAGCGATGTCGACCCTTGCCTTCACGCACGTCGGCGGGCCTACCACGCTGATCGAGGTGGAGGGGTGGCGCATCCTGACCGATCCCACCTTCGACGCCCCCGGCCGCACCTACCGGTTCGGTTGGGGGACGTCGTCACGCAAGACCGCCGGTCCGGCGATCGAGGCGTCGGACATCGGCCCGATCGATGCGGTGCTGCTCACGCACGAGCACCACGCCGACAACCTCGACGACGCCGGCCGTGCGCTGCTGCCGGGTGCAGGCACGGTGCTGACGACGGAGTCCGGAGCGCGCCGGCTCGGCAGCAACGCTCGCGGCATGGGGAACTGGCAGTCCACACGGCTACCAGCGCCCGGCAAGCCGACGATCACCGTGACGGCGACACCCTGCCGCCACGGTCCGCCGGGCAGCCACCCGATCGTGGGTGACGTGATTGGCTTCGCACTCACCTGGGCAGGCCAGCAGCACGGCGCGCTGTGGATCTCCGGCGACACGGTGCTGTACGGCGGCGTGCGTGACGTCGCCACGCGTCTCGGCGTCGGCACCGCGATCCTGCACCTGGGAAGCGTGCACTTCCCGATCACCGGCCCGACCAAGTACACGATGACTGCGAACGACGCGATCGAGACCTGCCGACTGCTCCGGCCGCGAACTGCGGTGCCGGTGCACTACGAGGGTTGGAGCCACTTCGCCGAAGGGCGCGCGCCGATCGAGCGTGCCGTGAGTGCAGCACCCACCGAGGTGCGTGAGGCGTGGACGTGGGCCCCGATCGGACGTCCGATCCCGATCGAGATCTGATTCGCCTCTCATTTGACAAGAAGTTCTTTCAAATGAGAAGATGACGTCCGTGTTGGACGTGGACGTGATCGACGACCCGGTGGCCGCCGCGGCGGCACTGGATCCGGTTCGTAGCAGGATCCTCGCGGTCCTCGCCGAACCCGGCTCGTCCACCACCGTCGCCACCGTGCTCGGGCTGCCTCGCCAGCAGGTCAACTACCACCTCCGCATCCTCGAGGATCACGGACTGATCCAGATGGTCGAGGAACGGCGCAAGCGCGGCCTCACCGAACGAGTGATGCTCGCGACCGCGCGGGCCTACGTGGTGTCGCCGTCGACGATGACCGAAGCGGCCGATCCCATTCGCACGGACCGTCTTTCCAGCCGGTACCTCATCGCCGTGGCGGCGCGGATGGTGCGCGAGGTCGCCCAGCTGGCGCGGCTCGCGGAAGGCGCCGGCCGGCCGCTGCCCACGCTGGCGATCGACAGTGAGATCCGCTTCGCCTCGGCCGGCGATCGCGCCGCGTTCACCGACGAGCTCGCCGCCGCGGTCACCACGCTCGCGGCGAAGTACCACGACGAACGAGCCCCGCGTGGGCGGTGGCACCGCGTGGTGGTTGCCGCCCACGCGATTCCACCCACCGCGTCCAGGAGGACAGACCATGGCTGACGACGAGCGATCCATCGAACTCGAGATCGAGGTTCCCGGTACTCCCGAGGAGGTGTGGCGCGCCATCGCCACCGGGCCGGGCATCTCGTCGTGGTACGTGCCGCACGTCGTCGAGGAACGCGAAGGCGGCGCGGCGATGGCTTCGTTCGGGCCAGGCCCGGAGATGCAGATCCCCGGTCGCGTGGCCGCCTGGGATCCGCCTCACCGAGTGGTGTTCGACGGTGGCGAGGCGGCAGGGGGCATGGCATTCGAGTGGCTGGTCGAAGCTCGTGACGGCGGCAGTTGCATCGTGCGTCTCGTCAACTCCGGCTTCGGCTCGGGCGACGACTGGGACGGCCAGTACGACGGGATGCTCGAGGGTTGGGGGCTGTTCCTGCTCAACCTGAAGCTGCACCTGCAGCACTTCCGCGGCCAGACCGCCACCGCCTCGCTGCCGATGGCGATGTGGCCGGGACCGCGCACCGATACGTGGGCCACGCTCACCGCACAGCTCGGCATCCCTGCGGCTCCTGCCATCGGCGACCACATCCGCACCACCGCCGGCGATGCACCCGTGCTGGCGGGAACGGTGGTCGACGTCGCGTCGTGGCGCATCGCCCTCGTGGTCGACGAGCCGGCGCCGGGCACTGCGTTCCTGGCGGCCGAGGGCACGGGCGATCAGGTGGGCGTCTCGATCTGGACGTACCTCTACGGCCCAGAGGGTGCTGCCGCGGCGGCCCGTGACGAGACACGTTGGACGACGTGGCTCGCCGACCGGGCAGTGCCGCCGGAGGGCTGACAACCGCCGCCTGCCGCCATCAGGGGATCAGGACGGGTTTGATCACTCCGCCGGTCAGCGACGACTGCTCGGCCTCGTTGATCTGGTCGAGCGGGAACTGTTCGATCAGACGGTCGAACGGGAATCGCCCTTCCTGCCACAGCGAGATCATCCGCGGGATGAAGGTCTGCGGGTCGGCCGACCCTTCGAGGATGTTGATGATGGTCTTGCCGATGTAGTCGAACGAGGCCAATTCCAGCGGCCCCTGCTGCACGCCGACGAACCCGATGGTGCCCGTCATGCGCGTGGCGCGGATGGCGCCGAGCATCACGGCCGGCACACCGGTGGTGTCGAACGCGTACTGCACGCCGCCACCGGTGATGGCCATGATCTGGCCACCGGCGTCGGTGGCGCCGTCGATCACGTGCGTGGCCCCGAGCTCGGTGGCGAGATCGAGGCGGTGCTGCTGCAGGTCGACCGCGATGATCGTGGTGGCACCGGCCACCTTGGCGGCCATCACCGCCGCGAGCCCGACCGCACCGGCGCCGAACACCGCGATGCTGGAACCGGGCTGCACGTCCATCGCGCACAGCACGCTGCCGGCGCCGGTCTGGATGCCGCACCCGAGCGGGCCGAGCAGTTCCAGCGGCAGTGACGGGTCCACCTTCACCGCGTTGCGTTCGGTGGCGATGGCGTGCGAGGCGAACGACGACTGCCCGAACCAGCGTGCAGCCACCGGCTCTCCGTTGGCATCGGTGACAGTGATGGCGCCGTCGAGCTCGCGCCCGAACAGGTTGCGCAGCATGAACTGGTCGCAGTACGCCGGTTGTCCTGCGGCGCAGTTCGCGCACGCGCCGCACGAGTCGAACGAGAGCACCACGTGGTCACCGACCGCGAGCGCGGTCACATCGGCGCCGACCTGTTCGATCACACCCGAGCCCTCGTGCCCGGCGATGATCGGCGGCGTGGCCGGGAAGCCGGGGGAGCGGGGCAGCACATCGGTGTGGCACATGCCCGCACCGACGATACGCACGAGCACCTCGTTGCTGCGCAACGCACGCAGTTGCACGTCCTCGATGGAGTAGGGCGCGTCGCCGGCGCGGAGAACGGCGGCTCGAACGGATGTGGTGGCGGTCGAATGGTCGGACATCGCGTCAGTATCGCAGCGGGTCACACACCCGTTCGGAGCGGAGGAGCGCGACCGATTTCTGCTGCACCGCACGATCGGGAACGCCTAGATTTTTCGCAACGAGTGATGGAGGTGGGTCATGACGCATCCGGATCTGAAGGCACCAACCGCTGCGAGCGGACCTGCGGTCGCCGATGTCGTGCGCCCGCTGGTGCGCGCGATCGTCGCCGACGATGCGCCCGTGCGGTTCGAGTTCTGGGACGGATCGGAGATCCCTGCCGACGACCCCGTCGCGACGATCAGGCTGAACTCGCCCGACGCAGTTCGGCGAGTCGTGTGGATGCCCAACGAGCTCGGTCTCGGGCGCGCGTACGTGGCGGGCGATCTCGATGTGGAAGGCGACGTGTTCAGCGCGGTGCAGGCGCTGCGCGACCACACCTCCATCGACCAGCGGCACGCCTGGAAGATCGTGCCGTCCGGGCTCGCGGCCGCTCGAGCGCTCGGTGCGCTCGGCCGCCCGCTGCCGCTGCCGGAGGAGGAGGCGCAGCTGGGCGGATGGCGCGCGGGCATTCGGCACTCGCTCGGCCGCGACTCGAAGGCCGTCCGCCACCACTACGACGTGGGCAACGAGTTCTACCGGTTGGTACTCGGTCCCACCATGACGTACTCGTGTGCTCGCTTCGTCGACCCCTCGTCGTCGCTGGACGACGCGCAGACCGCCAAGCACGATCTCGTCTGCCGCAAGCTCGGGCTCGACGAACGCCCTGGCATGCGGCTGCTCGACGTCGG
This sequence comes from Actinomycetota bacterium, assembly GCA_030685215.1. GTDB lineage: Bacteria > Actinomycetota > Acidimicrobiia > Acidimicrobiales > Ilumatobacteraceae > UBA668. Next base: position 7,809 of record JAUXQB010000123.1, on the reverse strand, counting down.
ATGCGGGTGGGGATCGATGGCCATCCACGCCGCCACGCAGTACGACGCTCGCGTGGTCGGTGTCACGATCAGCCCCGAACAGGCCCAGTTGGCCCGACAGCGCGTGGCCGCGGCCGGGGCCGCCGACCGCGTGGAGATCCGAGTGCAGGACTACCGCGAGCTCGCGGGAGAGACCTTCGACGCCGTCTCGTCGATCGGCATGTCCGAGCACGTCGGGCACCGCCGAATCGACCAGTACTTCGAGGTGCTGCGATCCGTGCTCGTGCCGGAGGGACGCCTGCTGAACCACGCCATCTCGTCGGTCGGCGGGTCGCGGATGGGTCGCAAGTCGTTCATCGGTCGGTACGTGTTCCCCGACGGCGAGCTGATCGACATCGGCGATGTGGTGCTGGCGATGGAGCGCGCCGGGTTCGAGGTGCGCGACGTCGAGTCGTTGCGCGAGCACTACGCGCTGACCCTTCGCCAGTGGGTCGCCAACCTCGAGGCCGAGTGGGATCGGGCAGTCGAGCTCGTCGGCCTCGCGCGGGCGAAGGTGTGGCAGCTGTACATGGCTGCATCGGCGGTCGGGTTCGAGGACGGCGGCATCTCGTTGCACCAGGTGCTCGGCGTCGTGCCCGGCCCTCTCGGCTCGTCCGCGATGCCCGCCACCCGCCGCGCCTGGGGCTGACCCGCCGTCCGACACCCGCTCCAGGTCATGCCCGGAGCGAGGATTGCTCGCTCCAGGCATGACACAAACGGAGAAAACGGCCGATGGGCCGAGGCCGACGGACGTGCGCTCCGGTTCCACGTAGGGTGCGAGCGTGATGACTTCCGGAGGCCGTCAGCTGCGGGTGCTCTGCACGAGCACCGGCGGCGCTGGTCACATCAATGCGCTCGCGCCGGTGGCGGTGGCACTGCGCGGCCGAGGTCACGTAGTGCAGTGGGCGGTCGCGGCGGACGGCGGCGAGCGGGTCGCGGCGATGGGGTTCGAGTGGTCGCTCGCAGGGATGACGACCTCGGATCGGCGCGATGCTGCGGCCGACCAGCTCGGGCGCATCATGCAGCTCCCCATGGCGGACCGGCGCGGACCGATGTTCGCCGCCTTCTTCGCTCGCGCGGCTGCGCCGGTGATGCAGCGTGACCTGGCACCGATCCTCGAACGTGTGCGTCCAGACCTGGTGGTGCGGGAGGTCGCCGAGCTCGGAGTGGCACCGATGGCCGCGGCGCGCAGCATCCCAGTCGTGACCGTGGCCTTCAGCGGTGTGCTGCCCGAGAACGCGCGCGCAGAGGTGATGGCCGACCTCGGTCCGCTCTGGCACGTTGAAGGTTTCGAGGATCCGTCGTGGGACGACGTCCACGGCCAGATCTACGTCCATCCGTTCCCGCCGTCCTTCGGTCAACGGCCCGACTCGTCGGCGGTTCGGCCTGCCCGCGCAACGGGCGCGCCAACACCAGGCACTCCACCGGACTGGGTGCACGATCTCGGTGCTACCAGGCCTTGCGTGTACGTGACCTCCGGGACCGAACGCACTGCGATGACGTTTCCATGGCGGGACGTCTTCGCGGTGATCGCCGGCCTCGACGTCGACGCGGTGGCGACCATCGGATCACACGTCGACCTCGTCGACCTCGGGCCTGTTCCGCCGAACGTGCGCGTCGAACGTTTCGTCCCGCAAGTCGACGTGCTGCAGCGCACGGCGGTCGCGATCTCCCACGGAGGAGCCGGCACCGTGCTCGGGGCGGCCTCGCACGGAGTACCCCAGCTCGTCGTGCCGCTGTTCGCCGATCAGTGGCAGAACGCCGTCGCGGTCCGCGACGCCGGCTGCGGTGTGCTCGCCGGCCCGGACGCTCGCAGCGCAGGCGACATCGATGCGTCGCTGCGCTCGCTGCTCGGCGGTGCAGCCCATCGCGACGCGGCGGCCGTGGTGGCGAACGAGATCGCAGCGATGCCGACCGCGACGGATCTCGTCGACGAGATCGAGTCACTCGTCGAGCGATAGGACCGGCCGGTCAGAGCAGCAGTTCGCCCGCCACGTCGCTCACGGCCAGCGTGAGGACGCCGACGTGACCGTCCTCGCCAGCATCGATGGTGGCGGCCGCGGTGGTGAACAGCAGCACCCGGTTCTCAGCGGTGTTCCAGACGGTCGACGAGTCGCCGGGCGCGGGGCACCCACAAGGCCGCGCCCATCTGCTGCGACAGGGCCAGAGCGGACGACGCAGCGCGGAGCGCTGCGGGTCGATGCCCGAGCACTTCCAGACCGGCCCCGATGGCGTACGACACCGGGCCGAGCACGAGTCCACCGTTCCCGACGCATGCGAATCGGTCCGCGACAGGATCAAGATCGGGGAGATGGGCGCGGAGGAAGTCGATGTCCCGGACTTCGGAAGCCGCCAGGATGCCCGCAACAGTCATCGTGACTCGGAGCCAGTCGTCGGGTAGGCGCGTCGTGAATGCGCCGAGCGCGTTGCGGGCGTCGTCGTGGAGGCCGCCCTCGGCGAGCACCCAGGCCTTCAGCCAGCCGGCAGCAGCACCGAATGGCGAAGCGTCGAGGATCTCGAGCTGTGCGACGGCTGCTGCGGTGTTCCCGCGTTCGGCGTGGATGAGCGCGAGCAGGCCCGCTCGGGTCGGTGTTGCGGCGAATCGTCGCACTCGAGACAGTGCCTGCTCGAGATCACCGGTCAGCGCCTCTGCCCGATCGAGATCGCCCGCCAGGATCGCGAGTGACGTGTCGAGGTACAGGTAGTGCACCCATCCGATAGGAGTGCGGGCCGGGTGGGCCACCTGCGCGGCTGCGCGATGGCAGCGCCGAACGCTGTCGATGTCTCCCATCTCGTACGCGGCTGACACCGGTGCGAGATGAGCGAGCGGGAGAAGCCGGTCGGGGAGGGAAGATGTCTGTGCGAGTTCGACGAACCGATCACCGAGATCCCGACGTGCCGCGACGTGTGCCGATCCGGTGAGTCCCCAGAGTCGCTGCAGCATCGTGCGCGCGAGCAGGACGGGGTCACCGGTCTGCTGCGCCGCCTCCACGGCTGCAGTCGAGAGCAGATCGGCCCGCAAAGGATCGAGGTAGATGAGCTCGCCGGCGAGTGACGACGACAGCGTGGCGATCACGGCGGGCGTGCTGCTGGTCGACCGTTCGAGCATCCGCTCGATCAACGCGACCAACCCCTCGTCGTAGAGCGACCAATCGACCCCGGCCCAGAGATCGTCAGCGTTGAGCACATCGAGGGCCTGTGCGGCGGACGCGTCGTCCGCGACGGACTCGGCCAACGAGGCGGCCATGAAGATCGTCGCACGTCCCTCGGCGATGTCGCCCGCATCGCGACGCGCCCGCCCGAGCCGGATCATGAGCGCGATCCGTTCGCCTGTCGTGCTGCCCGCGGACGACTCCATCAGTGTCAGGGCGCGCGCGAGGTGTTGGGCGACGTCGCCCGAAGACTGGCCACGTTGCGCGATCTCGGCGGCCTGGAGCGCGTAACCGAGGGCGCGGTCGGCGGTCCCGGCGGTGGCGCCGGCCCATGCGTGATGGGCGAGCTCCTCGAGCACGAGGTCGACTCGCTCAGGGCGAAGGCGTTCGAGCTCGGCCGTGATCCGAGCATGCGTCGCGGCGAGGCGCGCGGTGTTCTGCTCGGCCACGAGCACCTCTCGCACGAGAGCGTGTGAGAACCCGAATCGCCCGGGTCTGTCGGTGTCCGGTTCAACGAGGTCCGCCCCGACCGCGTCGGCGAGGGCATCGAGCGTCACGGTGGTCGTGCTGTCGAGCACAGCGGCGAGGATGTCGACGTCGAAGTGTCGACCGATCACGGCAGCCGTCGACAGCGTCGCCTGAGTGCCCGGTGGCAGAAGTGACGTACGTCGACGAACCACATCCTGCACGGCAATGGGCACGCGCACCCCGGTCACCTCCACCGCGTTCGCGGTCAGGCGGGCTTCGGACTGCTGCAATGACAGGAACTCGCGCAGGTAGAACGGATTGCCATCGGTGACTCGTAGAGCGACGTCGACGAGGTCCGGCCCGGACCCTGCGATCGAGTCGACCCAGTCGACGACGGCCTTCCGATCGAGCCGACCCAGTTCGATCGTCGTGCAACCGGGGGAGCGCGACAGCTCGGCGAGGCAGCTGGTGACCGCGGGTGCGAGCACGGTCGCGCGTGTACGTCGGACGGTGACCACCACGACCACCGGCAACTCGTCGATCTCGGCTGCCATGAAGTCGAGCAGCGAGAGCGTTGCGTCGTCGGCCCACTGGAGGTCGTCGATCACGACGACGATCGGTCGGTCGAGGGCTCGAAGTGAGTCAACGGCTGCAAGATGTCGCTGTATTCGAGCTGTGGCCTGATCGTCATCTGTTGCGGCGAACGTCGAATTCGGGTCGAGCGCTCGATTCAGCGTCGCGCTGGTCCCGATGTCGCGCGTGGCGGATCGCCACGGCCGGTACGCAGCGACCGACGCGGCCTCGGTGCATTTCCCCCATCCGGCTGAGAGACCGCGACTCGAGGCAGACTCCACGAAGGCCCGGGCCAGCGTCGACTTGCCGATGCCCGCCTCGCCGCTGAGCACGACCACGCTGCCGCCCGACTCGAGTCTGTCGAGCACGCGTTCGAGCGCCTCGAACTCTCGCTGCCGGCCGACCACCGCCGACCTGCCGCTTCTGTCGGATCGGATCGTCGTCGTGGGGTGAAGGTCGATCGCCGGTGCAGTCCAATGCAAGGAGGGATCGTGTCCCAGGATCGCCGCCTGCAAAGTCGTGAGGTCGGGGCCAGGGTCCACGCCGATGTCCTCGCCGAGCACCCGTCGGGTCTCGTCGAGTGAACGGAGCGCCTGGACAGCGTCACCGGTGCGGTAGAGCGCCAATGCGAGCTGTGCGCGTAGTCGCTCGCGATACGGGTATCGGTCGATCTCGACGCGCAGGTCGATCGCTGCGCGATGGTGATCGCCGCGGTCCAGGCGGAGGTCGATGAGTGCTTCGATCGCGTCGCCACGTACGCGTTCCAACCTGGCAACGATGTCGCGGAGATCCAGACGGTCGCTGAGGCTGCCGAACGGCTCTCCCGTCCAGAGCTCGAGTGCTCGTGTCAGCTGTTCCGTCGCATCGGGGTGGCCGAGTCTCTGCGCGGCAATGCCGGTCTGCGCAAGGTTCTCGAACTGATGCATGTCGATGCGCTCCGGCGGGAACTCCAGCGCATAGCCGCCTTCTCGGAACGGGATCACCGTCGCCGGGTTTGCTCCGATGGCGCCCAGCACACGACGGAGGTTCGAGACGTAGCCTCGGATCGACACGTCGGCACGTCCCGGCGCGGCGTCTCCCCACACCATGTCGACGAGGCGGCCGATCGACACGGCGGTGCCGGGTTGCAGCAGGAGCACCGTGAGGACCGACCGTTGCTTGGGTCCGCCGAGGTCGACGGGGCCCTCGTCGCCGATCGCGGCCACGCCGCCGAAGATCCCGAGCGTCGGAGGCACCAGCGGCGTCACCGCGACAGCTTGGCAGCTCGCAGAGCGATGGGATGTTCCCATCGGCCGCTGGCTGGTTCGCCCGACCCGACTTCCAGCGGACTCCAATCCATGACCACCATGCTCCGATCGGTCTCCAATCCAGCGGGTCGATGATGGCCCCATGAACCAACCGAACACACCAGACATCAGCTTCTTCTTCGCAGTCCACCAGCACATGCGGTCCGACCTCGATCGGTATCTCGGCAGTGTCGGCGGTGCCGTCGAGTCGGAACGATCGACCCGACTCAGGTCACTGCATCGTTGGACGACCGGCTTCATCTGTGAACTCGAGGAGCACCACTTTGCCGAGGACACGTTCTTCTTCCCGGACATGCGACGCAAGGTGCCGTCGAGCGTTGCGATCATCGACGGTCTCGAGGCCGATCACCGCCGATTGGACGAGCTGCTGGCTGCGTGGCCGGGGGTGAGCGCAAACCTTGCGGACCCGGCGGTGCCCTTCGATGGCGCCAAGTCGGCCGCCGTCGAGTTGGCAGGTCAACTGCGCGACCTGCTGTCGGTACACCTCGACATCGAGGACCATGACGTCCTTCCGCTCTACTGGCGTCATTACACCGCAGCCGAGTACGACGCGCTGCAGGCGCTGGCTGTGAAGAAGAGCAAGAAGAAGGGCATCTGGTTCGTCGCCCCTTGGAACGTCGACAACCTCGAGGGCGCCGAACGTGCAGCGTTCCTCGCCGCAGCACCACTGCCGCTGCGGGCCATCCACCGGCTCGTTCGCCCTCGATACGACCGGCTCATCGCTGCCGCGTTCGGCGCAACGCCCGTGGCCGTCGGGGAGACGGCCAAGCGATGACCATGTCCACCATCCAGCCAACCGACCTGATACGCGAGTTCGCCCGCTGCTTCAACCAGCGCGATGTGCGGCTGAGTGGAGCGCACTCATGCGGTGACGGCGTTCGCGCACGGCCGGCCGGCGGCGAGGTCGTCGAGGTTGGCGATCGTGACCTCGGCGATCGCGGCGAGTGCTTCCTCGGTGAGGAACGCCTGGTGCGCGGTGATGAGCACGTTGGGGAACGTGAGGAGCCGGGCGAACACATCGTCGTCGAGGATGTCGCTGGATCGGTCCTCGAAGAACAGCGTTCGTTCCTCTTCGTACACGTCGAGCGCGAGCGATCCGATCTGGCCGGACTTGAGCGCCTCCACGACGGCGGCGGTGTCGACGAGTGGTCCGCGGCCTGTGTTCACCATCATCACGCCGCGCTTGCAGCGCGCGATGGTCGATGCATTGACCAGGTGATGTGTGCTGTCGAGGAGCGGTGCGTTGAGTGAGATGATGTCGCACCGAGGCCAGAGGTCGTCGAGGGCGACATAGGTGACGCCGAGCTCGACGAGGCCCGGGTCGACGACCGGGTCGGCGGCGATCACGTTGCAGCGGAAGTGCCACAGCAGGCGGGCGACGAGCGCACCGATCTTGCCGGTGCCGATGACACCGACGGTCTTGCCGCTGAGGTCGAATCCGACGAGCCCCTCGAGACTGAAGTTCCGATCGCGTACTCGGTCGTGCGCACGGGGGATGTGTCGGTTGACGGCGAGGATCAAGGCGATCGTGTGCTCGGCGACGGCGTTGGGGGAGTAGGCCGGCACGCGCACGACGGACAGGCCGAGTCTGGCTGCGGTGTCGAGGTCGACGTGGTTGTAGCCGGCCGAGCGGAGTGCGAGGTGGCGGACACCGGCAGCGGCGAGTTGCACGAGCACCGCATCGCTGAGGTCGTCGTTGACGAACGCGCACACGGCTTGGCTGCCTTCCGCCAAGGCCGCCGTGTCGGTGGTGAGGCGGGCTTCGACGAAGCGGAACCGATGATCGCTACTGGCCGACCGAGCGGAGAAGCTGGCTCGGTCGTACGTGCGGGCGGAGAACATGCACACATCCATTCGCCCAGTCTGGCCCCCGCACGTCGAGCGGTGGTCCGCAGGCCCCACGAAGCATCCAGCATCGACGAACGAACGCACCTACGCCGCAGCCCGAACCCTGAATGAGGGTTCGGGCCGTCCGGGATGTCTCGCGACATCACAAAGTGGAGCTGGGGGTGTGTTGTCTCACCACATCCAGGACACATGTCGCGCGTCATAGAGGACACATGGTTGGTGGGTGTCGAAAGCCCGCCTGGTCATCACCGCAGTTGTCCTCGAAGGCCGATCCGCGACCGAGGTCGCACGCAGTTACGGCGTCGCCAGGTCGTGGGTGTACACGCTCGTTGCCCGCTACCGCGCCGAAGGCGACGCCGCGTTTCAACCGCGATCACGTCGACCAGCAACACGGCCCGACGCCACACCAGCGTCGATCGTCGAGCTCGTCCTCGCGCTCCGCC
>JAUXQB010000117.1 GCA_030685215.1 Actinomycetota bacterium | reverse complement strand
GACGCCGTGATCGACCCGGCCGAGACGCGACAGATCATCGGCGAAGCGCTGCTGATGCTGATCGACAAGCGCGAAGGCCTCCAGCCGCGCCCCCACGACAACACGCCGCTGTAGATCTGCCAGCCGGGTGGACGGCGGCCGACGACGCACCGCTAGTGTCATCCGTCGGGGGACAAAAGCCCTCGTGCTCGACATCGTGTCATCGAAGGGAACAACATGCCCGACACCATCACCATCACCGACGATCGCACCGGGAAGACGATCACCGTCCCGATCGAGGGTGGTGTGTTCCCTGCGGCCGCTGTTCGTGAGCTCGACCCGTCGTTGTTCATCTACGACCCGGCCTACATGCAGACGGCGGCCTGCAAGAGCGCTATCACCTACCTCGATGGCGATGCGGGCATCCTGCGCTACCGCGGCTACCCGATCGAGCAGCTCGCCGAGAAGAGCACGTACCTCGAAGTCGCGTACCTGTTGCTGAACGGCGAGCTCCCGAATCCTGCCCAGCTGGCCAAGTGGAACGACGACGTCATCCACCACACGTTCATCCACGAGAACATGCGCAAGCGCTTCGTGGATGGGTTCCACTACGACGCTCACCCGATGGGCATGCTGGTCAGCTCCATGGCTGCGCTCGGCACGTTCTACAACGACGCCAAGGAGATCCACGACAAGGACAGCCGCGACAAGCAGATCCTGCGCCTCATCGCGAAGATGCCCACGCTCGCGGCCATGTGCTACCGCTTCTCGGTCGGCCTGCCGTTCGTGTACCCCAACAACTCGCTGTCGTTCCCGGGCAACTTCCTCAACATGATGTGGCGCATCGGCGACTACGAGATCGACCCACGCCTCGAGCGTGCGATGGACGTGCTGTTCATCCTGCACGCGGACCACGAGCAGAACTGCGGCACCACCGCGATGCGGGTGGTCGGCTCCAGCCAGGCCGACCCGTACTCGTCGGCAGCCGCTGCCGCGTCGGCGCTCTACGGCCCGCTGCACGGCGGTGCCAACGAGGCCGTGGTGCGCATGCTGGCCGACATCGGCCACATCGACAACGTGCCGGCGTTCATCGACGAGGTGAAGAGCGGCAAGGGCAGCCGCCTGATGGGCTTCGGTCACCGGGTGTACAAGAACTTCGACCCGCGGGCCACCATCATCAAGAAGACCGCCTACGACGTGTTCGAGGTCACCGGCAAGAACCCGCTGCTCGACATCGCGCTCAAGTTGGAGGAGACGGCCCTCAACGATCCGTACTTCGTGGATCGCAAGCTGTACCCCAACGTCGACTTCTACTCCGGCCTCATCTACCAGGCACTCGGCTTCCCGGTGGCCATGTTCACCGTGCTGTTCGCCATCCCGCGCACGGTCGGCTGGCTGTCGCACTGGCAAGAGCTGCTCGGCGACAAGGAGCAGAAGATCAGCCGTCCTCGCCAGTGGTACACCGGCGAAGCAGCACGCGACTACGTGCCGATGCCGCAGCGCTGACCCGCGGCGCAACGGGCACCGGCTCAGCCGCCGCGCACGACGCACGAAACATCCGAGAAACTCTCGGTCAGAGTCGTTCCCAGGCCCGTCGGGCCTCCGTATGGTGTGCCCCGTGGCTGCGCCGAAGATCCTCGTCGTCGACGACGAACCGACGGTTCGTGAGGTCGTCGCGCAGTACCTCGTGCGCGACGGCTACGAGGTGCGCGAGCTCGACCGTGGCGACCTGGTCGAGGCAGCCGTCGCGCAGTTCCAGCCCGACCTGATCGTGCTCGACATCATGCTCCCGGGAGCATCCGGGCTCGACTTCCTGCGCCGCACGGACCGCCACCGGGTGCCGGTCATCCTGCTCACCGCCCGCGTGGAGGAGCCCGACCGGGTGCTCGGCCTCGAGCTCGGCGCCGACGACTACATCACCAAGCCGTTCTCACCGCGCGAGCTGGTCGCCCGCGTGCGCACCGTGCTGCGCCGCGCGCAGCCCGCGCCACCCGACACGGTCGCCACGCTGCAGTTCGACGGGTTGCAGCTCGACCTGCCCGCGCGTGAGGTGCTCGTCGACGGCGAGCCGGTCGCCCTGACGGCGAAGGAGTTCGACCTGCTCGCCTTCATGGCGAAGGCACCTCGACAGGTGTTCTCACGGGCGCAGCTGCTGCACCACGTGTGGGACTCGTCGCCCGACTTCCAAGACCCTGCCACCGTCACCGTGCACGTGCGCCGCCTGCGCAACAAGATCGAGGCCGACCCAGAACACGCGAGGTGGATCACCACCGTGTGGGGCGTCGGCTACCGGTTCGAGCCATGAACTGGCGCATGCTCGTGTGGCTGGCAGCACTCGTGGTGGGTGCGGCCGTGCTGGCCGAGGTGCTGCTGTCGCCACCCACCACCGACGAGCGGTGGCACCTGCTGGCCATCCTGGCAGCACCCGCCGTGGTGGCCGCGGTGCTCGTGCCCGTGCTGCGGCGCTGGGTGGCGGGCCGCGCCAGCGTGGCCGGCGCTGCGCTGGTGGTCGGCCTGTGCTCGCTCGCGCTCGGCGCCATCACCACCTCGGCCGCCTCGAACGCGATGTTCCTGTCGTCGCACGACTACCGGCTGTTCCTGGTGGTGCTGGCGCTGTCGTGCGGCATCGCGCTGGTGGTGGGCACACAGCTCACTCGACCGCTCGCACGCGACATCGCTCGCCTCGGCCACGTGGCCGAGCAGGTCGCGGCCGGCGACCTCACCGCGCGCACCGGCATCGAGCGCAAGGACGAAGTCGGCCGCACGGCCGCGGCGGTCGACGCGATGGTGCACTCGCTGCACGACGCTGCACTGGAACGCGAACGGCTCGCGGCGGCGCGCCAGATGCTGTTCACCAGCATCGGTCACGACCTGCGCACACCGTTGGCCGCGATCCGTGCGGCCGTCGAGAGCCTGCAGGACGGCATCGCGCCAGATCCCGCCCGATACCTGGGGGTGGTCGGCAACGAACTCGACAACGTGGAAGCGCTGCTCGACCAACTCGTGGAGTTCGCCCGTATCGAATCCGGCCAGCGCGTGCACACCAGCGAGGTCGTCTCGGTGTCGGAGATCGCCCACGAGGCCATCGAGGCGCTCACACCCGTGGCCGACCGTCGCGGCGTGCAGCTCATGCTGCGCACCGACCACCCGGCGCACGTGCGCGCGAACCAACTCGACGTGAGTCGAGCGTTGCGCAACCTGGTGGAGAACGCCATCCGCCACTCGCCCGCCGACGGCACGGTCACCGTGTCCATCGATCACGACGCCTCCACCGATCACGACACCTCCACCGATCACCACAGAGGGGTCACCGTCCAGGTCGCCGACCAGGGCGACGGCTTCCCCGCCGACTTTCGCGACCACGCCTTCGACCCGTTCACCCGCGCCGACCCGGCGCGGGCCACCCGCACCGGCCACGCCGGGCTCGGCCTCGCCATCACCCGCGCGCTCGTGCAGCAGCACGGCGGCCGAGCGTGGCTGGGCGCCGGCCCCGGCGGCGACGTGCGCATCTGGTTGCCCGCGCACACTCCGCCGTCTCACTCTCAGACCTCACCCCTGCAGGAGCGCTCATGACCACCCCCGTCCCGCGCCGTTTCGCTGCGCTCGCCGGCCTCGTCGCCGGTGGCCTCGCGGTCACCATCGGCATGCTCGTCGCGGCCATCACCGAAGTCGTCTCGCCCATCGACGCCGTCGGCAGCGAGGTCATCGACCGCTCGCCGCGTTGGTTGAAGGAGTTCGCCATCCGCGAGTTCGGCACCGACGACAAGCTCGCTCTGCGCATCGGCATCATCAGCATCCTGGCCATCGCTGCCGTCGGAGTCGGCATCGCGGCCGCTCGCCGGCGATGGGTAGGGGTGGCCGGCATCGGCCTCTTCGGCCTGGTGGGCGCGCTGGCCGCGGTGCACCGTCCCGGCGAAGGCGCCGGCGCCGCGCTGCCCAGCATCCTGGGCGCCGTCGTCGGGTCGGCCGTACTGGTGCGCATGACCCGGCCGCGACCGATCGAGACGCCGGGGCCATCGCAGGCGCCACTCGGCTGGGACCGCCGGCGCTTCCTCACCACCACCGGCCTGGTCGCCGTCGGCGCCACCGTCGCCGGAGGCGTGGCACGGGCCATCGAAGGCCGCCGCGTCGACAGCATCCGCAGAGCAACTCGCGTCCCGCTGCCCGACACGCTCGAGCCGACCGAGTCCCCCGACATCCCACCCGGCGCGGAAGTGTTCGACGAGACGCCGTTCGTGACACCGAACGACGACTTCTACCGCATCGACACCGCCCTCTCCTTCCCCAGCGTCGACATCGACTCGTGGAGCGTGGAGATCAACGGCAAGGTCGACACTCCCCTGCGCCTCACCTATGCCGATCTGCTCGCACTGCCGCAGGTGGAGCGCGTCGTCACACTGTGCTGCGTGTCGAACGAGGTGGGCGGCGAGTACATCGGCAATGCGGTGTGGCGTGGTGTGATGCTGCGCGATCTGCTCGAGCAGGCGGGTGTGCAGGCCGACGCCGAGCAGGTGTACAGCACCAGCCTCGACGGCTGGACGTGCGGCTTCCCGGTCGCCGCGGCGTTCGACGGTCGCGACGCGATGATCGCCATCGGCATGAACGGTGAGGCACTGCCACTGGAGCACGGCTACCCGGCACGGCTGGTGGTGCCCGGCCTGTACGGCTACGTGAGCGCCACCAAGTGGCTGAGCAAGATCGAGCTCACCACCTGGGACAAGGAGGGCTACTGGGTGCCCCGCGGGTGGTCGGCGCTCGGCCCGATCAAGACCCAGTCACGCATCGACGTGCCGTACACATCGAAGGTCGCTGCCGGCAAGCAGGCCATTGCCGGAGTGGCGTGGGCTCAGTTCCGTGGCATCGAGAAGGTGGAGGTGCGCATCGACGAGGGTGAGTGGCAGCTGGCCACACTGGGCGCCGACGTCAGCGACGACGCGTGGCGACAGTGGTTGCTCGAATGGGACGCCACGCCGGGCCTGCACCTCCTGCGTGTTCGAGCCACCGACAAGAGCGGCGAGACGCAGACCGAGGAGACCGCACCGGTTGCCCCCGACGGCGCCACCGGCTACCACATGGTGCGCGTAAAGGTGGAGTGAGCGCCCACCCTCAGAGGGTGATGACGATCTTGCCGGCGTTGGCGTTGGCGGCCATCAACTCGTGGGCGTCGCCGATCTGCTCGAACGAGTAGCGGCGATCGACCACCGGTCGCAGCCGACGGTCGCCCGCCGACGCGTCGAACAACGGGAGCATCTCGGCGGCGAAGCGGCGGGTCACCGCCACCTTCTCCTCGATCGGCCGAGCCCGCAACGTGGTGCCCACCCAGTGCGCTCGCTTGGCCATCAGCAGGCCGACGTTCACCATCGTGCTGCCGCCACCCATCAGACCCACCTGCACGATGGTGCCGCGAGCAGCCACGGCCTGCAGGTTGCGGTCGATCTCCTCGCCGCCGATCACGTCGAGGACGGTGTCGAACCCGCCGGGCACCGCCGCAGTGGCTGCGGCGAGCCAGTCGCTCGGCGAGCGGTCGAGCACGAGGTCGGCGCCGAGCGACCTGCACAGCTCGGCCTTGCCGGCAGAGCAGGTGACGGCGATGCGCGCGCCGACGGCCTTCGCGATCTGGATGGCCGCGGTGCCGACGCCCGATGCGCCGGCATGCACCAGCGCCCAGCGGCCGCTGCTGAGGCCACCCTGCAGCACGAGCGCGTCCCATGCGGTGAGGAACACCTCCGGGATGGCCGCCGCGTCGACGAGGTCGAGCGAGTCGGGCACTGCCAGCAACTGGCGCTCGTGCGTGGCGATGCGCTCGGCGTAGGCGCCGCCGGCCTCGATGCCCATCACCCGATCGCCCACGTTCCACAGGCGCGCCCGGGCTCCTACTGCTTCCACGGTGCCCGCGAACTCGAGACCGGGAATCTCCGGTTGCACCTTGCGCGGGTCGGGGTAGAGCCCCATCCGCTGCAGCAGGTCGGCGCGGTTCAACGCGGTGGCGGCGATGCGCACCAGCACCTCATCGGGGCCGGGCACCGGGTCGGCGACCTCCTCGATGGTGAGCACTTCCGGGCCGCCGTAAGCGTGGAGGACAACTGCGCGCATGCCCGAGTCTCACACGTGCGGCTCGGCGAGCACATGCACGACGCCCGACACCGGATCCACCTCGACGAGCGCGCCGTCGGAGATGGCAGTGAGTGCGGCATGGGCGCCGATGACGGCAGGAATGCCCAGCTCTCGCGCCAGCACGGCCGCATGGCTCATCGGGCCGCCCGCGGCGGTGACCACGCCGCCGGCGAGCGACAGCACCAGGTTGTAGGCCGGTGTTGTGCATGCCACCACCAGCACCTCTCCAGGCTGCAGCCGGTCGAGGGCGTCCTCCGGTGAGATGGCCACCCGGGCGAGGGCCGTCACAGCCGTCGTGCCGATGCCCACGCCGTGCAACCCCGACGCGCTGCTGCCCCCGTCCATGCCGAGATGACGCACGACCGCCTGCACCGAACCGACCATCTGCGCCAGCGCTGCCGGCAGCACGTCGACCGGTGGCGCGAGCTCGGTGGGGCCGATGAGCAGCGGCGCGTCGAGCGTGCATTGCGCCGTCCGGTGGTCGTGACGTTGCTGCAGCACAGACCCTGACGGGATGTTCGCGAGATCGGTGGCCGCGAGCTCGTCGGGCAGCAACTCGATCGCGAGCTCGCGACGCTCGACCCTGCCGGCGGCCACCAGCCGGTTGCCAACTTCGAGCAGCGCACGGCGGAGCAGGCCGGCGGGCCACTCGGCGGTGACGGGTCCGTTGTCGTCGCGGAGATCCATCGCGCTGCGCGCCGTCGACAGCAGTTCGTCGAACTCGGCGCGATGTCGTTCGGGCACCTCGGCTCGCACCGCATCGGTGCGGGCCGCGACGGCCGCCGCGGAGTCGTTGTCGGCAGCGGCCATGATGGACGCGAACGCGATGTCGGGCCGCTCACCGAGCGTGAGCCCGTCGAAGTCGTAGCGGGAGAACAGCACCCACTCGCGCTCCCGCAGGTAGCGGTCCACCGCGGCCTCGATCTCGGGCGACACCGCGCGCAGTTCGTCGAGCGTCGCAGGTGTGGCACCGGCGGCATCGACCATGCGACAGATCTCGGTCGCCTCACGTGCGGGGCCGCTGGTGGACGGCGAGGCGCCTTCCAGGAGCGAGAGCAGGTCGTCGGCCGCCACTCCCCATCCCTCGGCCTTGAACAGGTACAGACCGAGCGGCCCGAGGTCGTAGCCGTGCAACCAGAAGTGGTGCGTCCAGTTGGTGACGCAGTTGTCCCAGCAGTCACGCACGTGCGCCATCAGCGCCGCATCGTCGAGTGCGTCGAGCGCCACGTCCTGCAAGGCGAGGTTGCCGGCGACGATGCCGGCGCGTCCACCGTGGTGCCAGTCGTGGATCACCGCGTTCCACGGTGCCGTCTCCATCACCTTCGCGGCGGTGCGGTTGCGGCGGCGCATCTCGGGGTGCACCCGCACGGCCACCTTCAGCAGCCACGAAGGTGGGAGCCGAGTGCTCGGCTTGTCGGGCGAGATGAGCGGACGGAGCCGGGTGTAGATGAAGCCGTTGATGAACGCCACCGACATCGTCTCCACCGGTGCACCGAGCTCGACGAACACCCGGCGCATGGCCACCGGCTCCGTGGAGCTCATCAACTCCTGTACCAGCGCGGTGCAGCCCGGCGGCATGTGCGATCGATCGAGCGCCCACTGCCCGGGCCCCGGCGCATTCCAGCTGACGTCCATCACTGCCACCCCCGGGCGCGGACCGTACTACGGAGACGGGCCGCAGGTGGTCAGAGATGCAGCACGTACGAGAGCCCGAAGATGCCGTCCCAGTGGTGGTCGTGCTGCGGGTCGCGCACGAAGCCCAAGCGCTCGTAGAGCCGCTGCGCCGCAGGCATGCTCTCCAGTGTGTGGAGTCGCAGGCGCCGGAGGCCGAGCCGGCGGGTCTCGTCGATGCACCATCGCACCATCGCCTCGCCCACGCCCTGGCCCTGCACCGCCTGGTCCACCCCGAAGTAGCGGAAGCCGGCAGCCTCCGCATCGTCGATCTCGATGTGTGGGCCGAGCGGATCGGGAAGGAAGGTGAGCGAACCGACGATGCGACCATCGAGCTCCGCCACGATGACCACAGAGTCGGCGACGCGGCCGGCCACGTCGGCCAGCATCTGGTCGTACTCCTCGTCGCGCGGGTAGCCGGGCAAGCCGAGGTACGCCGCCTGCACCAGCGCGCCCACCGCCGCCGAGTCGTCGGTGGCGCGCAGCGGTCTGACCTCCAGCGTCATGCGGGCCACGCGGCGCGCAGCTTCTGCGCGCTGAGCGACAACGGCTCCGGCAGCGTGCGTGTCTCGGCGATGGCGGTCATGAAGTTGCCGTCGCCGGTCCAGCGCGGCACCACGTGCACGTGGAGGTGCTCGCTGATGCTGCCGCCGGCAGCACGACCCATGTTGATGCCCACGTTGACGCCGCCGGGCGTGTAGGCCGCCTTCACCGCACGCACCGCATCGGTGACCATCGGCCACAGTTCGCCGGCCTCCGATGCGTCGAGTGCTTCGAGGTCGCTGACCTCTCGGTACGGCAGCACCATCAGGTGCCCGGACGTGTACGGGTACGCGTTGAGGATGGCGAAGGTGTGCAGCCCGCGATGCACGATGTAGGCGGCTTCGTCGGAGAGCCCGCTGGCGAGGATCTGCGTGAACACGCTGCCATCGGAGGCGGGACGCCCGCCGGCGTCGTTGACGTACTGCGAACGCCAGCCGTTCCAGATGCGATCGAGTTGAGTCACGCATCGAAATTACCTGGCACCACCCGGAGGTGCACGGTAGGTTGACTGTTGTTCGGTCGGATTCGCCGCCGGCGCGTGAGGAAAGGGGGTCGAGATGTTCACCATCGACTCCGTGCTCCGCGCCTCCGTTCTCCGCTAGGCACCGCACAGGCCCCTCGGCCGTCCCGGTGCCCGTTCCGCACCGTCCATCTCATCGAGGAGCCTCTCGTGCCCACGCGTTCCCGCCGTCGCTTCGACGACGACGACTTCCCACCGTTCACCGACCATCCCTACACCGCGCCCGATCCAGAGCCCGACGACGCGCCCGACGAGCCGATGTGGAGCTCGTACCCCGATGCCACGCACGGTCCGGCACCACTGCCCGACTGGGTGATCACGTCACCCGGCGCCATCGACACCGACCTCGGCGTGATGAAGACCGGCAAGGAAGCCGACGTCTCGCTCCTGCGTCGCGAGTTCGAAGGCGTCACCACGCTGCTCGCGGTGAAGCAGTACCGCGATCCGCAGCACCGACTCTTCCACCGCGACGCCGGATACCTCGAAGGCCGCCGCATGCGCCGCAGTCGCGAGAACCGGGCGATGGCCACGCGCACCGAGTTCGGCCGCGACCTCATCTCCGGGCAGTGGGCCTTCGCCGAGTTCGCCGTGCTGTCGAGGCTGTGGCAGATGGGCGCGGCCGTGCCGTACCCGGTGCAACTGTCGGGCACGGAGCTGATGATGGAGTTCATCGGCGACCCGGGCGACGACGGCGGTGCCGCCACCGCAGCGCCGCGGTTGGCGCAGCTGCGCCCCCCGGTGAGCGAGGCGCGCGCCCTGTACCGACAGCTCCGCGAGGTGCTGCTGGTGCTGGCGGAGACGGGCTACGCGCACGGCGACCTGTCGGCGTACAACGTGCTCGTCCACCACGGTCGGCTGGTGCTCATCGACCTGCCGCAGGCGATGGATCTCGTCGGCAACCCGCAGGGCTTCGGCTACCTGCACCGCGATTGCGTCAACATCTGCTCCTGGTTCGTCGCGCGCGGCGTGCCGGCCGACCCCGACGAGCTCTGCGACGAACTGCTGCGCACCGTCCCCCACGCCTGACGACGGACCGGTTCGCCACGTCGTGTGCGCTGTGGATCGCTGGGCGGGACACAGCGCACGCGCCGTCGGTGGCCGACGCGCGGTGGCGAACTACAGGTCGCGGACGAACACTGCGGGGACACCGGCCACGAACGTGCGCGGGGCGACATCCTTGGTGACCACACTTCCGGCGGCGACACACGAGTCGTGCCCGATGGTGACGCCCGGCAGCACGATGACCCGAGCACTGAGCCAGACGTTGCGTTCGAGCACGATGGCCTCCGGCTCGGGGCGTTCGAGGCGGCGCTCGGGTTCGATGCGGTGATACGCGGAGTCGAGCAGCATGCAGTGCGGGCCGATCTGCGTGTCGGCGCCGATGCGCACCAGCAACGATGCCGCGATGTTGCAGCCGAAGTTGATGTACACGCGGTCCTCGATCTCGAGGGTGCCGCCGCGCTCGGCGACGAGCTCCGTGGTGGCGACCGTGGAGCGGATGCGCACTCGATCGCCGATGCGCATGGTGCCTCGGTTCTGCACGATCGGCCGGCCGTCGACGCGCACTCTCGTGCCGAGCTGGTCGGCGTGCCGCAGCGAGTACTTCGCCCGGATGACGGCCGGGCCATAGGAACGCGCATCCGCGAGAAATTGCCCGATCATGGGCGACACCATAGTTTCGATGTTCCGAAATGTGACAGGAGCCGGCGCGGTCGTGTTCTGGACCGGCATGACACGACACCGCACATCTCACCGATTCGCCGTCGCTGCGATCCTGGGCCTCGCCCTGCTGAACGCCTGCAGCTCCAACACCCAGCGCGAGACGCTGCCCTCCAGCAGCACCGTGGCAACCACCTCCACCGTCGAGTCGACCACCACCACGAACGGGGCGCCGGAGACCACCGTCGCACCCGCGACCACGGAACCCGCCCCGACCCCCACGGCTCCCCCTCCCCCGCCGACGATCCCGCCGAACCTCGCGCCCAACCCGGAGCCCGAGTGCGTGCAGCCCGGCGCCGACAGCGAACCGGTGGAGCTGGTGATCACCGACGACGGCGTGCTGTTCGAGGGCGTCGTTGTCCCGCCGTGCATGGGAGTGCCCGAGTCGTTCCGGTTCCGATTCACCAACAACGCAGAAGGCGATGCGACCGTGCAGTTCGGCGACGGCGAAGCCGTGATCGCTGCCGGCGAGAGCGTGCTGTCCGATCCGCTCGGCGAGATGTTCTTCGTCGGCGAGACCTTCCAGATCGGCGTGACCGAGCTCGACACCAGTCTCAGCGTCCTGGTCCTGGCGATGGCCTGATCACCACGAGCCTGCACGAATTCTCGTTCGTGTCATGGCTGGAGCGAGGATTCCTCGGCCGGACGATGACATGGACCCGCCGCAGCGCAGTTGCGCTGACCGGCGGGCGACCTTCAGTCGGACGGGTCGGCGTCGGATGCGGCGAGTTCGCCGCGACGACGGGCTGTGGCGTGCTGGCCATCGTGGTCGAAGGTGACGGCCACGTTCTCGAACCCCTTGGCCTGCTGCGCCGTCGCGGCGTCGGTGTACGCCTGCTGATCGGCTCGCGTCAGATCCACGTTGTCGGTGAACGGGGTCATCAGCGAGCGCGGGTACAGGCGTTTGGCGCGCACGACGTTGATCTCGGCGCTGACGACCACGCCCACCGCGCCGAGATAGATCCACGCGAGCAGACCCAACACCAACGCGAACACGCCGTAGGTGAGGCCTGCATCCTTCACCACGTTGCCGACGTACGCGGCGCCGAACAACTGCAGCAACTGCCAGATGAGCGCGGCGATGATCGCACCGGGCAGCAGGTCGCGCATGCTCGTCTCGTGTGCGGTCGAGACGCGGAAGGCGAGCAGGAAGATGGATGCGTTGACCGCCACGGCCACCAGGACGACGAGGATCGCCGCCCATCCGGCCAACTCGGCACCGAAGGCACCGGCGCTGCTGCCGAGCGCGGACAGCACGGTGGTGGCCATCACCGCGCCACCTCCGATGACGATGACCAGCAGGCTGCGCAGGCGGGCACGGATCGGATTGGGTCGCCGATGGCGAGGGACGGACCACGCGACGTTCATCGTGTGCTGGATCGCCTGCGCGACGCCGAGCGCACCGTAGAGCGCGACCAGGCCACCGATGACCAACGCGACACCGCTCCCCTGCAGACCCTGCGGATCGCCGAGCTCGTCACCGATGATCGGGAACTGGCTGAGCGTCGAGTCGAGGATGCGGCGCTGCAGGTCGGCGTTCCCCTGCAGCACGAAGCCGAGGATCGAGGTGAACAACAGCAGCAGGGGGAACAGCGCGAGGAACCCGTAGTACGTGATCAGCGCCGCCAGGTACGGGCCCTGATCCTCACCGAACTTGTAGACGACGGCGATGGGGAAGCTCGCCCAGCGGTGCCGTCGCTGGAACGCGTCGATGCGGCTCGATGTACTCATCTGGCGGCCACGTCGCGCCGAATCAGAGGACGAACGGCCCGCCGCGCTTCGCGTACTCGGCGCGGTACTCGCGAGCGAGCTGCGCCTGACGCGTCTTCGACAGCAGCTTGCCGGCGAGCTGGAACGTGCCGTGCTCCTCCTCGTCGAGGTGATCTCGCACTTCGGTCGCGAGCTGCTTGGCGAGATCGGCGAACGTGTCCGTGGTCGGGTCGACACCACGGAGCTGCTCGACGAGCTCCTCTGCCTTGTGATGGTCGGCGAGCGCGTGACGGCTGATCGAGAGGCCGGCGTCGTCCATCAGCAGCGGCACGTAGAAGTGGCGCTCTTCCGAGGTGGCGTGGGCGTCGAGCTCGTGCGCGAGAGCGAGGAACGCAGCCCGACGCTTGTCGGGCGCCGTACGCGAATGGGTCATCGTGCGCGCCAGGGCGCGCTGTACTTCGTGGCTCGCCCGCAGGTCTTCGAAGATCGTCACGCGCTGCTCTACCCACGCAGCGGCGAGATCAGACGTTGGCGAGCTGCCCGGCGATCTCGTCGTGCAGGCGGGCCACGAACTCGTCGAGGCCGACGCCGCGCTCGACCTCGCCACCACGCGGGTTCACCCCGACGGTGTTCATCGCCATGTCGTCGTCGCCGACCACCAGCACGTAGGGGATCTTCTCCATCTTCGCGGCTCGGATGCGCTTGCCCAGCTGGTCGTTGGCATCGGCCACGTCGACTCGGAAGCCCTCCTGCTCGAGGCGCTTCGCAACGTGCTCGGCGTACTCCTGGTGCGCAGCGGCGACCGGCAACACCTTCGCCTGCAGCGGGGCCATCCACGCGGGGAACGCGCCGGCGTAGTGCTCGACCAGCACGCCGAAGAAGCGCTCGACGGAGCCGAACAGCGCCCGGTGCAACATGATGGGGCGATGGCGGGCGCTGTCGGCGCCGACGAACTCGAGCTCGAAACGCTCGGGCAGGTTGAAGTCGTACTGGATGGTGCTCAGCTGCCAGGTGCGGCCGATGGCGTCCTTGACGTCGATGTCGATCTTCGGACCGTAGAACGCGGCGTCGCCCTCCTTGATCTTGTACTCGAGGCCGTAGTCCTCCAGCGCCGCGCGCAGCGCGTCGGTGGCGACGTCCCAGGCATCGTCGTCTCCCGCGTACTTGGCCGGGTCCTTGGTGCTCAGGTTGGCCGTGAAGTCGGTGAAGCCGAACGCCTTCAGCACGCTGATGACGAAGTCGAGCAGCGACTTGATCTCCTCTGCGGCCTGTTCGGGCATGCAGAAGATGTGGCTGTCGTCCTGCGTGAATCCGCGGATGCGCATCAGCCCGTGCAACGTGCCGGCCCGCTCGTAGCGGTAGACGGTGCCCAGCTCGAACAACCGCAACGGCAGCTCGCGGTAGCTGCGCTGCCGGCTGCGGAAGATGAGGCAGTGCATCGGGCAGTTCATCGGCTTCATGTAGTACGTGCCGTTGTCCATCTCCATCGGCGGGTACATGCCGTCCTTGTACCAACCGAGGTGGCCGCTGGTCTCGAACAGGTTCGCGTTGGCCAGGTGCGGCGTGAACACGAACTGGTAGCCGCCGTTGGTGTGGCGCTCGCGGCTGTAGTCCTCCATCAGCTTGCGCACGATGGCGCCCTTCGGGTGCCACACGGCCAGCCCGCCGCCGAGCTCCTGTGGGAAGCTGAGCAGGTCGAGCTCGGTGGCCAACTTGCGATGGTCGCGCTTCTCGGCCTCCTCCAGGCGGTGCAGGTGCTCGTCGAGCGCGGCCTTGCTCTCCCACGCCGTGCCGTAGATGCGCTGCAGCATCGGGCCCTTCTCGTTGCCACGCCAGTACGCGCCGGCCACCTTCATCAGCTTGAAGTGGCCGAGGCGGCCCGTGCCCGGCACGTGCGGCCCGCGGCACAGGTCGACGAACTCGGGCGTGTTGCGATACACGCTGATGGTCTCGCCGCTGCCCACCTCGGTGGCGTCGTCGTTGTCGGCGGCGCCGGTGCTGACGCGCTCGATGATCTCGCACTTGTAGGGCTGGTCGGCGAACACCTTCAGCGCGTCGGCGGCCGGGAGCTCGTCGCGCACGAACGGCTGGTTCGCCTTCATGATCTCGCGCATGCGAGCGTCGATGGACGCCAGGTCGGCTTCGTTGAACGTGCGACCGTCGGGCAGTTCGAAGTCGTAGTAGAAGCCGTCGTTGATGGCCGGGCCGATGGAGTACTTGGCGCCGGGGAACAGCTGGATGACGGCCTGCGCCAGCACGTGCGCCGTGCTGTGGCGAAGGACGTGACGACCTTCGTCGGAGTCGGCCGTGATGATGGCCACGGTGGCGTCGGCGGGCAGCTCACGGCCCAGATCCCATTCCTCGCCATTGACGACGGCGGCCACGGCCGCTTTGGCCAGCCGGGACCCGATGGACTCCGCCAGGGTGGTCGCGGTGGCACCCTCGACGAGGGAGCGTTGCGAACCATCCGGGAGTGAAATCGTGATCTCAGCCATAGGACGCCGAGTCTACGGGCGGTCATCGGTGCGGCCCCGGGCAATTGGGCGTTCGACGAACCACCTGTTGCCACGGTGCGCGGGGAGTCGTACGCTCTACGTAGTGGATGGCACGGCGGCGGACAGCGAACAGACAATGATGCATCGTGCAGACGATGCCGACACGCGCCCGGCGCGCTGGGCGCCGTACGTGCGATTCCGTGCGGTACTGCTGGTCAGCGGGTTCCTGCCGCTGCTGCTGGTGCCGCTCGTCCTGCGCACGTGGCCGCTGCCCGACCAGGGCGTGTGGAACACCTCGTTCATCTACGTCTCCGCTGCGCTGCACCTGGGGATGACGAGCTTCTTCTACCTCGACCCGGAGATGCGCGAGTTCCGCCGGGACCGCGCCCACCTGTTCTTCACCCTTCCCATCGTCATCGGGCTCGGCGTGGTGTTCGCACTCTCGGTGTTCCCCGCCCCGGCCCCGGCCTTGGTGAACATCGCGTTCGCCGCGTGGTTGGGCTGGCACTACACCGGTCAGCAGGTGGGCATCGTCGCCATGGGGCTCAAGGGGGAGGTGGCCACCGCGCGGCTGCTCCCCCGCGAGCGCCGGTTCGTCCAGGCAACCGGATTCGTCACCATCGTCGGCCTCATCCGCACCGTCGACCTGTCGACCACTCCGCTGCGCCACACCGACCTGCTGCTGTGGTGCCGGGTGGGGTTCGCTGCGCTGGTCGTGGCCGCCGCGTGGCTGCTCGTGCTGGCACGACGCGATCCACCGAAGGGCGGCGGTTCCTGGGTCACGCGCGCCGTGGCGCTCGTGTGGGCAACGGCGTTCGTGGCACCGATGGCCCTCGTCGCCAACCCCATCGTCGGGGCGGCCACCATCGCCACCGTGCACAGCTTCCACTACATCTTCCTGGTGGCGTACCTCAGCCGCTCGCGGCGGTCGTGGGCGTGGGTCGGCACGGTGCTCGTCGGCGCCGCCACCTCAGGCCTCTACGTCGCACTGATCGTGTGGGCGCCGACCGAAGGGTTGCTGCGCCACGCCGTCCCCGCCGCCACCACCGCGTTCGTGGCCGCACACCGCCTGGTCGACATGCGCGTGTGGCGCCTGCGCGAGCCCGAGCGGCTCGGCTACATGCGCCGCAGCTTCCAGTTCCTCTGAACCCGACCGCGGTCAGTCGCCGGCCGCTGCGCTGACAGCCATCTCGCGAGCATCGGCGTCGGTGACGGTGGCGACCTTCGCCACCAGCGTCGGTTCCGTCTCGGCCGTCTTGCCGGCGTACACGTTGCGGTACTCCTGACCGGTGATCTCGCGGATCTCGTACATCAGCTCGTCGGTGATCTGCCGCAGCACCATGTGGTCGTCGCCGCGGGTCTTGTAGCGCGCGACGTTGATCGGGCGGCCGATGGTGATGCTGCACTCCTTGCGGATCTTGGGCAGCTTCGCATCGGGCGGCTGGATCTCTCGCGTGCCGACCACGCCCACCGGGTAGATGGGGCACCCGACCTTCAACGCCAGTCGCGCGGCACCCGTACGGCCCTTGTAGAGGTACCCGTCGCGACTACGGGTGCCTTCCGGAAAGATGCCGAACAGCTCACCGCGTCGCAGCACGCGCTCCGCGGTGTCGAGCGCTGCCTGGCTCTTGTCGCCGCCCGCGCGATCGATGGGGATCATTCCCATCGCCGGGAAGATGAACTTCGTCTTCCACGAGTCCATGTACTCGGCCTTGCCGACGAAGCTGATGTTGCGCGGCACGTGCAGCATCAGGAACGCGGAGTCGAGGAAGCTGACGTGGTTCGGGCACAGGATGGCGGGCCCCTCCGCAGGCAGCCGGTCGAACCCCTCCAAGTTGAACTGCCACAGCTGCTTGGCGAGCGGGCGGACCACCCGGCGAAAGCGGGTCTGCGCCTTGCCGGCGCCCTGAGCTTTCACGTGAGCAGCACCGGGCAGGACATGCCGCGGAGCATAGTCGCGTTGCTCAGAGCAGGATGCCCAACAACGCCGCTGCGTCGTGCACGCCGAGCCCGGCTGCGGCCGCAGCGTCGATGGCCGCCACCGCCGCCGGTGTGTCGAGGTCGTCGTCGAGGGCCGCCCGCACGTCGGTGATGACGCCACCCTCCGCATGCCCACCGCGGCTCCAGGCCTCGATGCGCGCCGCGTTGCGCGGCATCAGCGTGTCGTCCCACTCCCACTCGC
Organism: Actinomycetota bacterium; assembly: GCA_030685215.1. Classification (GTDB taxonomy): domain Bacteria; phylum Actinomycetota; class Acidimicrobiia; order Acidimicrobiales; family Ilumatobacteraceae; genus UBA668. The sequence continues at coordinate 47,573 of JAUXQB010000117.1, read as the reverse complement.
GGCGGTAGTGGTGCTCGATGATGGCGAGCCGGATGGCCCGAGGGTCCCATTCGGTGCGCAGCTTGTCGACGAACACCAGATTGCCCAGGCTCTTCGACATCTTGTGACCGTCCATGAACACCATGGCCACGTGCATCCAGTGCTTCACGAACGGCTCGCCGGTGGCGGCCTCGCTCTGCGCACGTTCGCATTCGTGGTGCGGGAAGATCAGGTCGCTGCCGCCGCCGTGCAGGTCGATGGTGGTGCCCAGCTCGCGCAGCGCCAGCGCGCTGCACTCGATGTGCCAGCCCGGCCGCCCGGAACCCCACATGGTGTCCCAGCTGGGCTCGTCGGGCAGCGACGGGTGCCACAGGACGAAGTCGAGCGGATGCTGCTTGTGCGGGTCGTCGACGTTGCCGCCGCGCTGGCGCGCGTACGCCACCATCTCGGCCTCGCTGTAGTGGCTGATGGAGCCGAACGACGGGAACTTGGAGACGTCGAAGTACACGCTGCCGCCCGCCTCGTACGCGAAGCCGCGGTCGAGCACCATGCCGATGAACCCTCGGATGTCGGGGATGGCGCTCGACGCCCGGGGAGAGCTGTACATGGGCAACGCGTGCAGCGCCTCCATGTCGCGCTCGAACCGTGCCTCTTCGCCGGCCGCCAGATCGAGGTAGTGCACGCCCAGCTCGCGGGCCTTGGCGAACAGCGGATCGTCGAGGTCGGTGACGTTGCGCACGCACTTCACCGTGTGCCCGATGTCGATGAGCCGCCTCTGCAGCACGTCGTAGGTGATGAAGGTGGCGGCATGCCCGAGGTGCGTGGCGTCGTACGGCGTGATGCCGCAGGTGTACATCAGTACCTGCGGGCCGGGCTCGAACGGCACCACGGCCTGGCGAGCCGTGTCGTAGAGACGCATCGTCACGCGGGAGACGCTACTGCTTCGGTCGTCTTCTCGGCGGCCTGCGCGGCAGCCTTCGCGGCCGCTTTCGCCGCGCGCGGATCGCCCTTGATGCCGGTGAGCTTCGGTGCCACGCGGGTCTTGTAGCGCACGTTGAGCTGCAGCAGCACGGCGGTGAACGCCTCGATGGCGGTGGCGTTGGACAGCTCGCCCGCGTCGAGCGGGCGGCAGCCGGGAATGGCCGTGACGATCTCGCTCATGGTGAGCACCGCGGCCGCGTCGTCGCCGCAGATGAGCACGTCGCTGTCGATCGGCTGGCCGATGTGGCCGAGCTCGGTGGCGGGCAGGTGGTGGAACGCGGCGACCACCCGGCAGCGCGGCACCGCGGCTTGCACGTGCGCGGCGACGCTGCCTCGCGGCGGCACCAGCGGCTGGAACTCGTGCCCCACGCGCACGAGCGCGTTGGCCATGCTGACCACGATCTTGCCGGCGAGTGCGTCCTGGTTCTCCTGGGCGGTGGTGGCTGCGGAGTCCCAGGGCGTGGCGATGATGACGATGTCGCAGTCGGCGGCGGCCGCGTTGTCGCCGTAGGAGAGCCGCGGCGCCAGATCGGGCCACTTCTCGACCAGGCTGTCGCGTGCCTCCATCGCCCGATACTTCGAACGCGAACCGATGACGGCGTCGTAGCCGACCGACGCCAGCCGCGCGGCGAGCGCGCTGCCGGCAGGACCGGTACCTCCCAGGATGCCAATACGCATCCGGTCAGCCTTGCACACAGGCCTCTCGCGGGTACAGTCGCCGACATGGGTCTGCTCGACGGCAAGAACATCGTGATCACCGGCGTCCTCACCGACGCATCGCTGGCCTACGGGGTGGCGGTGCTGGCCCAGCAGGAGGGCGCCAACATCGTGCTCACCGGTGCCGGTCGTGCACTCAGCCTCACCCAACGCACGGGCCGCAAGCTGCCCGAGCCCGTCGACGTGTTCGAGCTCGACGTCACCCAACCCGACCACCTCGTCGCCGTCCGCGAGGCGCTGGCCGAGAAGTGGGGCCGGGTCGACGGTGTGCTGCACAGCATCGGCTTCGCGCCGGAAGCGTGCCTGGGCGACGACTTCCTGTCGCCGCAGTGGGAAGACGTGTCGGTGGCTCTGCACGTGAGCGCGTACTCGTTGAAGGCGCTCGCGGAGGCGTTCGCGCCGCTGATGACCAACGGCGGCTCGTTCGTCGGGCTCGACTTCGACAACACGGTGGCCTGGCCGGCGTACAACTGGATGGGCGTCGCCAAGTCGGCGCTGGAGAGCGTCAGCCGCTACCTCGCTCGCGACCTCGGCCCGCGCGGCATCCGCAGCAACCTGGTCGCGGCCGGCCCGGTGAAGACGATGGCGGCCAAGAGCATCCCCGGCTTCAAGAAGTTCGAGGACATCTGGGACGACCGTGCGCCGCTGGGCTGGGACGTCACCGACTCGTCGGCCGTCGCCAAGGCCTGCGTGGCCCTGCTCAGCGACTGGTTCCCCGCCACCACGGGCGAGGTGGTGCACGTCGACGGCGGCTACCACGCCGTCGGTGCGTGACTCGCACCGCTCGCCGCTCGTACTACCAGGGAATCACCTGCTACTAGGAATCACCTGCACGATGAGGGTGGCGTCGATGGTCTCGACGTACACGTCGAACACGTCGGCGACGGCGTAGCGCGTGCTCAGCACCTCGGTGCTGGCCGATGCGCCGGGCTCGACGGTGAGGATCTCGGAACCGACGAGCACCTCGGCGCGTACCGAGCCCGAGTTGCGCACGGCGATCCGCTGGCCGATGTGCACTCGCAGGCACGATGGCGCCGCGGTGCCGCCGAACAGGATGCGGTCGTCGTCGAGCACGATCTCGGCCGTCGGGGCGCCTGCTGCAGCATCGACGCAGTCGTCCGCGGCGGGGCCGACGAAGTCGTCGGGTTCGGTGTCGTCGGGTTCGGGCGCGCTCGCGAACGGGTCGCTGGTCTCCGGCGGTGGCGCCGTCGAGGTGGTGGCGACGGTGGTCGCGGGGCGCGACGTGGTGGTGCTCGCCACCGACGAAGTGGTCGCGCTCACGGAGCTCTCGTCGACGACGGTGCCGTCGGTGGCGGCCACCGAGTCGGAGCGCTCCGTCGCGGTGCTGTCGGAGGAGGCGGTGCCTGCGCCGTCGCCCGACGACGAGTCGGAGCAGGCGACGAGACCGATGCCGATGGCCACGACTGTGACGGCCACGACGGCGGTACGGGCCAGGGTGCGCAGACCGATCATGGGTGCAGAGGTTGACACATCCACCCACCACGACCAAGCCGCGCACGGGTCCGTAGATTGAGCAGATGAAGCTCGACCGACCGCCGACCGCCGGCCAGGTCCGCCGCCTGGTCGAAGAACTGGGAGAAGCCGGGCTCGGCCTCGACGGCACGCAGCCGTGGCACGATCTCGCGATCGCGGAGCTGGCGTACGCCATGCGACCCGCCGTTCACGAGCGGAGGGTTCCCACGTTCGGCGCCATCATCGATCCGCTCACCGATCCCACCGAGTGGGAGCACGACACGCAGCTCTCCATCAGCCGCCGCGACGTGGGCGACCGCCCCGTCGGCAGCGCCCGCCGCTACGCCGACGGGCTGTCGAGCTGGTTGATCCGCCGCAGCACCGGCGGCGACGAGTGGCTGGTGCTCGACCGGCCGGCCGGCTCCGAACGCGACCTGGTGGTGCTGGCGGAGGCGATGCGGGCACGGATCGTGCAACGCCACCCCACCGGCGCGGTGCGCATCGTCGGCGAGTTCGGCGTCTTCCGCTGGGACGGACTCAGTTGGCACCACGAACCACTGGTCGCCGCATGGATGGACTCGATCAAGGCGTGCCCGGTGCACGGCGACCGCGACGTGATGGAGACGATGCTCGAGTTCGCGGTGCACGACCTCGGCGCACGCGGCATCGGAGCCATCCTCGTCTACCGACCCGACGACGACGGCGACTGGCCGGCGTTCGAGCAGCGACTGCCCACCCCTCCCCCGCTGCAGATCACCCGGCCCTCCGACCTCGCGCCGCTGCGCCACGTGCTCGCGCAGGTCGACGGCGCCACCATCTTCGACTCGTCGGGCACGCTGCTCCAGATCGGCGTACGGCTGGTGCCCAGCCCGGAGGCCGAGGACAGCATCGAGGGCTTCCGCGGCATGCGACACACAGCCGGGCGCCGCTACAGCTTCGACGACCCGCTGGCCACCATCGTCGTCGTCAGCGAGGACGGCCCGGTCACCGTGCTGCGCAACGGGCAACTGCTCGGCGCCTCCGCGTCGGTCGCGTCGCCGCTCGACCTCGGCGACTGACGCCCACCGGCGCGGCGATACCGTGACGTCATGACGTCGAACCGGCTCGCCGCGGAAACCAGCCCGTACCTGCGGCAGCACCAGTACAACCCGGTCGACTGGTACGCGTGGGGGCCGGAGGCGTTCGCCGCCGCCAAGGAGCGCAACGTGCCCATCCTGCTGAGCGTCGGGTACTCGGCCTGCCACTGGTGCCACGTGATGGCGCACGAGTGCTTCGAAGACGCGGAAGTGGCGGCTCAGATGAACCAGCAGTTCGTCAACGTCAAGGTCGACCGCGAGGAGCGCCCCGACGTCGACGCCATCTACATGGACGCGGTGCAGGCGATGACCGGTCGTGGCGGCTGGCCGATGACCGCGTTCCTCGACCCCGACGGGAACCCGTTCTACGGCGGCACCTACTTCCCCAAGCCTCAGTTCCAGCAGCTCATGAACGCGATCGACGACGTGTGGCGCACGCGGCCCGCCGACATCCAGCAGAACGTCACCGCACTCGGCGACGCGATGCGGCGCTCTGCGAGCATGTCGCCGGTGGCAGAGCTGCCGGGTCCCGAGCTCGTGGAAGGCGCGCTCCAGCAGTTGGCCCAGCAGTTCGATGCCGAGTGGGGCGGCTTCGGCGCTGCACCGAAGTTCCCGTCCACGATGAGCCTCGACCTCGTGGCCCAGGCGTTGCAGCGCACCGGCACCGACGGCGCCGCCACCGTGCTCACCACCACGCTCGACGCGATGGCGAGCGGCGGCATGTACGACCACATCGGTGGCGGCTTCGCTCGCTACTCGGTCGACGCGCAGTGGCTGGTGCCGCACTTCGAGAAGATGCTCTACGACCAGGCGTTGCTGGTGCGCGTGTACACCCACGCCGCGATGCTCACCGGCGAGCCGCGCTACCGCCAGGTGGTGGAAGAGACCGTCGAGTACGTGCTGCGCGAACTGCGCCACCCCGACGGCGGCTTCTACTCGGCGCAGGACGCCGACTCGCCCGACGAACACGGTCACGGGCACGAAGGTCTGTTCCACACATGGACCATCGACGAGGTGCGCGCCGTGCTCGGCCCCGACGCCGACGCCGCCCTCGAGTGGTACGAGTTCACCGACGAGGGCAACTTCGAAGGACGCACCATCCCCGCTCGTCTGCACCACCGCGGCCAGCTCGAGCGTCCCGCACACATCGAGCACGCACGCGCCCGCCTGTACGAGGCTCGCGAGCGCCGGCTGCACCCCGGCCTCGACGACAAGGTGCTCACCGAGTGGAACGGTCTGATGCTGGCCGCGCTGTGCGAGGCGGCAGCCGCCTTCGACCGGGCCGACTGGGCGCTGGCCGCCGCGCAGAACGGCGAGTTCCTGCTGCGCGAGCTGCGGAGCGCAGACGGTCGCTGGCACCGGTCGTGGCACGCCGACGGCACTCCCCCGGCGCGCCACCACGCGTTGGCCGCCGACCACGCCACCGTCATCGACGCGTTCACCCGACTCGCCGAGCTCACCGGCCAGGCGCGATGGGTGCAGCACGCCCGCGACACGGTCGACGTGATGCTCGACCACTTCTGGGACGTCGACCGCGGCGGACTGTTCACCACGCCCGACGACGGCGAGCAACTCGTGGCGCGCCAGAAGGAGCTGTTCGACAACGCCACACCGTCAGCGAACTCCACCGCGGCGCACGCGCTCTACCGGTTGGGTGCGCTCACCGGTGAAGCGCGCTACCTCAACCATGCCGACCAGATCCTGAAGCTGCTGGCGCGCGCCATCCCGCAGTCACCCGCGTCGTTCGCGCACGCGCTGGCAGCGGTGGCGATGCGCCACGCCGGCATCACGGAAGTGGTGATCACCGGCGATCGACCCGACCTGGTGGCCGAGCTCCGCTCGCAGTGGCGCCCGACGGCGGTGCTGGCTTGGGGCGAACCGTACGACAGCCCGCTCTGGGAGCAACGGCCCGACGGGCTGGCCTTCGTCTGCCGCGACCACGTCTGCCAGCTCCCCGCCGCCACGGTGCAGGAACTGGTGCAACAGCTCGCTGCCGCCGCGCCACGCTGACGATCTCTTGACCGTTGCCCACCTGACCCGGCCCCGCAGACGTCATAGAGTCGTGGTCATCTCACGCGCACATCGCACCATCACGACTGGAGTCGAACCATGAAGCGAATCGCACCTCTCGCCCTTGCCGCCGTCGCGGCCATCACGATGGTCGCCTGCAGCAGCGACGACAAGGACTCCATCGACCAGCTCGACGATCTGTCCGAGATCACGCTGCCCGACGCAGGCGACATCACGCTGCCCGACGGTGTCGATGTCACGCTGCCCGACGGCAGCGACATCAGTGTGCCCAACGTGCTCACCGGCGAGTGCGGTGCGGTCTACGCCCAGCTCATCTCGGCCATGACGGCCGCATTCGCACCCGGCAGCGAGGTCGACCTCGACCAGGTGTTCAACCAGGTCTCGGCCAACGTGCCCGACGAACTGCAGGGCGACGTGGAGGTGCTGTCGGCAGCACTGCGCGAGCTGGCCGAGATCATGCAGTCGAGCGGTGGCGACATGAGCAGCCCGGAGGTGGCGCAGGCCATCCAGGACATGTCGACGCCCGAGGTGTCGGCCGCGAGCGACCGTCTCAACGCCTACTTCGACGCCACCTGCCCGCAGGGTTGACCCTGCGGACGGGCGGAGCGCAGGTCAGAGACCTGAACGCTCGAGGATGTGCACGCCGCAGGCCGAACCGAGACCGATGACGTGGGCGAGGCCCACCTTGGCGCCTTCGATCTGACGGTCGCCGGCCTCGCCGCGCAGGTGGTGGCAGACCTCCCAGATGTTGGCGATGCCGGTGGCAGCGATCGGGTGGCCCTTGCTCTCCAGGCCGCCCGACACGTTGACCGGGGTGCCGCCGTCGCGCCAGGTGGCGCCCGAGTTGAAGAAGTCGACCGCGCCACCCTCCTCGCACAGCATCAGGTTGTCGTAGTGCACCAGTTCGGCGGTGGCGAAGCAGTCGTGCAGCTCGACGAGATCGAGATCCGACGGCCCGATGCCGGCCTGCTCGTAGGCGAGCTTCACCGCGTTGCGGGTGAGCGTGTTCACGTTGGGCAGCACCTGGCAGCCCTCTTCGTACGGATCGCTGGTGAGCACCGACGCCGACACCTTGATGGCCCGGCGCTGCTGCTCGAGCGACAGCGTCTTCAGCTTGGCGTCGCTCACCACCACCGCGGCGGCGGCGCCGTCGCAGTTGGCGCTGCACATCGGGCGAGTGTTCGGGTAGGCGATCATGACGTCGTTCATGATCTCTTCGAGGGTCATCCGCTTGGTGTACGCGGCCAGCGGGTTGAGCGTGCTGTGCGCGTGGTTCTTCTCGCTGATCTTGGCGAACAGTTCGAAGCTGGTGCCGCCGTACTTGTGCCCGTACTCCATGCCCACCTGTGCGAACACGCCGGGCATGCTGTCGGTGCCGATGCGGCCGTCGGTGCTGGTGACCGCGCCGTAACGACCGCTCGGGTTCCACTCGTTCTTGTCGCTCTTCGGGCGACCGCCGGCACCGAGCAGGCCTGCGCCGGCCAGCTTCTCCACCCCCACGGCCAGGCCCATGTCGACCTCGCCCGACTTGACCGCCATGATGGCGGTGCGCAGCGCGGTGGCGCCGGTGGCACACGCGTTGGCCACGTTGTAGACCGGGATGCCGGTCTGGCCGATCTGCTTCTGCAGCTGCTGGCCGATGCCTGCGTTGCTGGCCATCAGGCAGCCGGCAGCGAGCACACCCATGTCCTTCATGGAGACGCCGCCGTCCTTCAGCGCGGCGAGGGCCGCCTGCGACGCGAGGTCGACCGTGTCGAGGTCGGGGTACTTGCCGAACTTGGTCATGTGAATGCCGAGAATCCAGATGGGGTCGCTCACGGTGGTGCCTTTCGAGTGGGAGAAGAGGGAGTCGTTCAGAGTGACGCGTCGTTCAGGGTGACGGTCAGTTGGGTTCGAAGCCGAAGCCGATGGCTTCGGTGCCGTTGTCGTCGGTGCCGATGAGGTAGGTGGCCAGGCGCACTTTCATGCCCAGCGAGACGTGCTCGGGGGTGGGCTCGACGTTGATGATGTTGCCGCGCACGCTGGTGCCGCCGCAGTCGACGATGGCCGACACGAACGGCACCGGCACACCGGGGGCGGCGAACGTGACGATGGTGAACGCCTTCACCTCGCCGTCGGTGCCGACGGCGACGGTGTGGAACTCGGTGCCGCTGCAGCTGGCACACGCGTTGCGTCGATCGAAGAAGCGGGCACCGCAGGCGGTGCACTCACGAGCGGTGAGGTGCGGGGCGTCGCCGAGCACCAGGTAGTCGACGAGGGGGATCTGGTTTGCCATGCCCCGCACGCTAGCCACCGGCACCTGCTTGCGGCCGAAGCGGACCGCTGCGACTCACCAGTGCTGGTGGTGGACCACGTCGGCGGCCGCCCGCCGCGGACGACTGCGCGGCGAACCCGAGGGCACGTCGCCGGCCGCGCGATGGCCGAGCGCGACGACGCCCACCTGCAGCACGTGCTCGGGCACACCGAGGTGGTCGAGCAATGCCCGTGCGTTGCGGAAGATGCCGAAGTAGAGCGCTCCCAGTCCGTGGTCCTCCGCCAGTAACAGCAGGTTCTGCGTGGCCATCGCGGCGTCGGTGAGCCAGAACGGCACCTCCCAGTTCGCGGCCACCTCCAGTCCGTGGCCCGCCTTGTCGCCCTCCGCGTAGCGCGAGGTGTAGGCCACCGGGTCGGCGAGCGGCAGCACCAGCACCGGCGCGGCCATCACCCCGTCGTCGAACCAGTCGTCGGCCCCGGTGATGCGCCAGAAGTCGGCCACCGTCGGGCCCGAGAGCACCAGGAAGTGCACCCCCTGGCTGTACCCCGCCGAGGGGGCTCGGCGGGCGAGGTCGACCATCTCGTCGACGAGCGACGGATCGAGCGCGGTGGGCTCGAAGGTGCGGGTCATCCGGCGCCGCCGGATGACGGCGGCGAGCGGCGCGTGCGACGGATCGGTCAGCGTGCGCCCAGCTTGACGAGGTCTTCGGCCATCACCCAGCCGTGCACCACCAGCGAGCCACCGGCTTTGCCGTTGACGTTGGCGAACATCGCGGCGAGCTCGGGCTTGATCTTCTCCGGCTTCAGCGACTCGTGGTCGAGGAAGCCCTGACCGTTGGCCTTGACCACGAAGCTCTGCTCGTCGTACTGGCTCTCCACGCCGAAGCGCTTGGCCAGGCGGCGGCCCCATGCCCGCTCTTCGCCGACGGCGCGATGCGCGGGCCGCGGGATGAGCTCGTCGACCTGCTTGAACGCCTCGAGGCCGTCGGGCAGTGCGAAACGCGAGCCGACCACGACGTCTTCGTCGGGGAACGCCATCAGTGCGCGGTGGAACGACTCGTTCATCAGGCCCTTGAGCACCTGGTCGCGCTTGGAGGTGCGCTTCACACTGAGCAGCCCGAGCAGCACGCACGGTGTGCCGCCGATGCGCTCGAGCGTGGACAGGGTGAAACCGTGCAGCTTGCCGTCGATGCGCGCGGTGGTGCTGAGCACCCAGTCTTCCTTGGCCTTTGACATGACACCGATGTCGAACGCGCCACCCATCGACGCCATCTCGTCGAGGTCAGCGTCGTCCAGTGCCGCGCAGTCCCTGGTTTCCACCTGGATTGGCATTGCTGTGACGCTCCTGTCGAACTCGAACCCGTGCTGCCTGACGACAACCGAGGTGTGACCTGAGTCCCCTATTCTGCCACCAAAATCTCTGGATTCCTGCGCCCGAGGCGCGACGGGCCCAGAACCACGCTCCGGACGCTGCTCGGTCGTCGCGTCGGCGACCTCGTTCAACGAGTCGGCCGACGGGCGCTGACCATTCGAGTGGGAGCGTCCCGACGGGGGTGCTGCTGGCACTCCGATGGTTCGCTGGCACTCGGATGGTTCGCTGGCACTCGGATGGTCGGGTCTCGTGGGCGGAGGTCCGTCGGCGTGCTCAGAGGACGACGGCGTCGTGACCGAGAGCCATGCGCAGTTCGCCCACCACACGGTCGAGATCGACGCAGAAGTCGTCGGCGAGGCGCAGCACCTTGCCCTGCCCGATGTGCAGGTAGACCGGGGAATCGCCGGGGTGATCGCGCAGGATCTTGCGGATCTGGTGGATCTTCAGCTCGTTCAACGAGGTGGCGGGCACCCGCAGCCGCAGCGGCGCGGCGGTGCCGCTGTCGAGGCCCTCCAGGATCTGCACGTCCTGGGCCATGAACCCGACGCGGGTCTCGTCGCGCTTGTCGATGCGGCCCTTGACGGTGACGATGGCGTCGTCGATGAGCTTGTGGCCCTGCTCGGTGAGCACCCGCGGGAACACGGTGACCTCGATGGCCGCGTCGAGGTCTTCCAGCACGAACACCGCCATCTGGTCGCCCTTCTTGGTGAACTTGCGCGACAGGTTGGTGATGACCCCGCCGAGCGTGATCATCGCGCCGTCGTCCTTCTCGGTGGCCTCCGCCACGCTGCAGTCGACCTTGCGGCGCAGTGCGGCCTCCACGCCGAGCAACGGGTGGTCGCTGATGTAGAGACCGAGCATCTCCTTCTCGAACTTGAGGCGATCGCTCTTGTCGAACTCGATGGTGGGGATGGCGGTGCGCTCGTCGAACCCCGACGCCGCGGCGTCGTCGCCGAGGTCGCCGAACAGGCTCATCACGCCCTGGTCGCGTTCGCGGCGGCGCACGAGGGTGGCGTCGATGATCTGCTCGAACACGAGCAGCAGCCCCTTGCGCGGGTGTCCGAGCGAGTCGAACGCGCCGGCCTTGATGAGCGACTCGACCGTGCGCTTGTTGAGCACGGGTTCCGGCACGCGCTCGGCGAACTCGTGGAACGAGTCGTAGGGCCCGTTCTCGTCGCGCTCGCGCAGCATCAGCTCGACGAGGCCCTCGCCGACGTTGCGGATGGCCGACAGGCCGAACGTGATGGCGCCGGGGCTGCCCAGCGGCAACTCGACGTCGATGGGCACCTCGGTGGGCGCCAGCGCCGCGAAGTCGGTGATGGAGCGGTTGATGTCGGGCGTGAGCACCTTCACGGCCATGGCTCGCGCGTCGCTGAGGTACACCGCGGCCTTGTCGAGGTTGCTCTTCACACTGGTGAGCAAGCAGGCCATGTACTCGACCGGGTAGTGCGCCTTCAGGAACGCGGTCTGGTAGGTGACCAGCCCGTAGCCGAACGTGTGGCTCTTGTTGAACGCGTAGTCGGCGAACTTGGCGATGACGTCGAACAGCTTCTCGCCCAGGGCGCGGCCGTAGTTCATCCGCTCGCAACCGGCCTCGAAGCTGCTGCGCTCCTTGGCCATGACCTCGCGGCTCTTCTTGCCCATCGCCTTGCGCAAGCTGTCGGCCTCGGCGAGCGAGTAGCCGGCGAACTTCTGCGCCACGCGCATCACGCTCTCCTGATAGATCATCAGGCCGTAGGTGTCGCCGAGCACCTCCTCCGCGTCGGGGTGGAAGTACTCGACCGGTTGCCGGTTGTTCTTGCGGTCGGCGTAGTCGTAGTGCATGTTGACGCTCATCGGGCCCGGCCGGTAGAGCGCGAGCACCGCCGAGACGTCTTCGAACGAGGTGGGTGCCAGCGAACGCAGCAGTGCTCGCATGGGGGGCGACTCGAGCTGGAACACGCCCATCGTGTCGCCGCGTGCCATCAGGTCGAACACCGGTTGGTCGTCGAGCGCGACCGTGTCGATGTCGAACTCGGGATCCTTCGTGACGCGCACCATCTTCACCGTGTCGGTGATGACGTCGAGGTTGCGCAGACCGAGGAAGTCCATCTTCAGCAGGCCGAGGTCTTCCACGCCGTGCATCTCGTACTGCGTGACGATGGGCGCATCGGCGGGGTTGCCGCCGGCGACCGGCTTGCGTTGCACCGGCAGGTAGTCGGTGAGCTTCTCCTTGGTGATGACCACCGCCGCAGCGTGGATGCCGTCGCTGCGTTTCAGGCCTTCGAGGCCTTTGGCGACGGTGACCACACGCTTCACGTCGGGGTCGGCCTCGACCATCGCGCGCAGCTCGGCCGCCGCCTTGTAACCGTCGGCGTACTTCGGGTTCTCCTCGAAGCAGTACTTGAGCGGCGTGTCGCGACCCATCACCAGTGGCGGCATCAACTTGGCGACCTTGTCGCCCATGCCGTACGGGTAGCCGAGCACACGCGCCGCGTCGCGCACCGCGTTGCGCGCCTTGATGGTGCCGAACGTGATGATCTGTGCGACGTGGTCGCGGCCGTACTTCTCGGCCGCGTAGCGGATCATCTCGTCGCGGTATCGGGAGTCGAAGTCCATGTCGATGTCGGGCATCGAGATGCGGCTCGGGTTGAGGAAGCGCTCGAACAGCAGGTCGTACTTGATGGGGTCGAGGTCGGTGATGCGCAGGCAATAGGCCACCGCGCAGCCGGCTGCCGAGCCACGGCCGGGGCCGACCCGGATGCCGGAGTCCTTCGCGTGCTTGATGAGGTCCCACACGATGAGGAAGTAGGAGGCGAACCCCATGTTCTTGATGACCTGCAACTCGTACGCGATGCGCTCGACCACGCTGGCGGGCAACGGGGTGTCGCTGCCGCCCGCCCACCGATCCTGCGCGCCCTTCCACGTGAGGTGATCGAGGTAGCCGGCGTCGTCGAGGAAGCCTTCCGGGATGGGGAAGTTGGGCAGCAGCGGCTTGCCGAACTCGATCTCGACGTCGGCGCGCTCGGCCACCCACAGCGTGTTGTCGCACGCCTCCGGGAAGTCGCGGAACAGGTGGCGCATCTCGGCCGCGGTCTTCAGGTAGTGCTCGTTGCCCTCGAACTTGAACCGCTTCGGATCGCTGAGCAGGGCGCCGGTCTGCACGCACAGCAGCGCACCGTGCGCCTCGTGGTCTTCACGGTGCACGTAGTGCGAGTCGTTGGTGGCGATGATGGGCGCACCGATTCGCTTCGCGATGTCGATGAGCTGCGGATTGGTGTCGCGCTGTGCCTGCAGGCCGTGGTCCTGCAGTTCGACGAACAGGTTGTCGCGCCCGAAGATCTCCTGCAGCCGCCCGGCGTGCTGCATCGCGCCCTTCTCGTCGCCCTGCAGCAGCGCCTGCAGCACGTGCCCGCCCAGGCAGCCGGTGGTGGCGATGAGCCCGTGGTGGTACTTCTCGAGCAGCTCCCAGTCCATGCGAGGCTTGTAGTAGTAGCCCTCGAGGAACGCGAGGCTGGCCAGCTGGATGAGGTTGCGGTACCCCTGGTTGGTCTCGGCCAGCAGCGTGAGGTGGTAGTAGAGCTTCTTGCCGCCCTCGGTGTCGCCGCCCGAGTCGTCGACCCGCCCGCGCCGGGCCGGCCGCTCGTGGCGCGAGTCGTAGGCCATGTAGGCCTCGGTGCCGATGATGGGCTTCACACCCTGTTTGCGGCACTCCTTGAAGAACTCGAGGACGCCGTACATGTTGCCGTGATCGGTGATGCCGAGGCCGGGCTGGCCGTCGGTGACCGCCTTGGCCACCAACTCGTCGAGGCGCGCCGCACCGTCGAGCATCGAGAACTCGGTGTGGACGTGCAGGTGGGTGAACGAGTCGCCCACGGGCGCACACCTCCTCGTGTCAAGTGGGTCGGGGAACAGTCGGCGCAGGAACTACACGACTGTGATTCGGTGCGACCCTAGCCGCGATCGCAGCCGAGCAAAACCGGGCGATCAGAGATACGTGCCCGGCCGCTCGCCAGTTTCGACCACCTGGCCGTAGCCGGGCTGGCCGCCGCCCCCGGGGGGAAGTTGGCGCATCTGCTCGAGCTGCTGACGCGCGGCGATCTGCTGCGCGAAGAGCGTGGCCTGGATGCCGTGGAACAGCCCCTCCAGCCAGCCGACGAGCTGGGCCTTGGCCACCCTCAGCTCGCCCTCGGAGGGCACCACGCCGTCGTCGAAGGGCAGCGCCAGCATGTGCAGCTCGTGCTGCAGGTCGGGCGACAGCGCATCGCTGAGCTCGACGATGGAGCGCTGGTAGATCTCGGCGAGCCGTTCGCGGCTGGCCTCGTCGAGTGGGCTGGTGCGCACTTCCTCGAGCAGCTGCTTCACCATCGAACCGATGCGCATCACCTTCGCCGGTTCGGTGACGGTCTCGCTCGGCGCCTCCGCGACCGGCTCGGGCGCGGCCTCGGGTTGCGGCGGTGCGATCTCGATCACTCGAGCGCCGTCGACTTGCGGGTTCTCATCGGACATTCATGACTCCATTTCGGCAGCTGCGGCCAACAGTGGCACCAGCATCTCAGCAGACGTGAGCGACCCGTGTCGACACACCAGCGGGTAGGGCCCGGTGTCGGCGGGTTCGTGGAAGCTGATCGGCGCGTGCGCGACCAGCGCGACGTCGCCGTAGCGCGCGGCGACGGGCGGGCTGACCACCGGGCCGAACCAGCCGGCATCGATGAGCTCGCTGCGACTGTGCACCCATGCCTGGTGGCCGTAGTGCTCGGTGGCCGCGGCCAGCAGGTCGGCCTGCGCGCCCGCGCGGGCGTGCAGCCAGCGGAAGCGACCCTCGCCGCTCTGCAGCCGGCACAGCTTCAGCACGTCGTCGTGCGGCGTGACGAGGCGCGGGCCCACGTCGACCTGACCGTGGTCGGCCGTGACCACCAACACCGCACCGGACGGCAGCGCGGCCCGCAGGTCGGCGACCAGTCGATCGGCCGCCACCAGCTCGGCGTCGTAGAACGGGCCGAAGCCGCGCTCGTGCGCGATCTTGTCGATGCCGTCGTAGTACGCGTAGACCATGCGGTCGCCGCGGGCCAGCAGTTCGCCGACGATCACCGGCATGCTGGACGGCGCTCGGTAGCCGGCGGGCTCGCCGCCGCGCAGGTGTGCCTCGGTGAAGGCCGACTGCTCGAGCTCGGCCTTGCTGACCACCGCCACTCGTTCGCCCATGAACGGCACGAACGGCTGCGTCCCTGCCGGTTCGATCTGCCGGCGGGAGTCGCCGTGCCCGGCCGACCAGCGCAGGACGTTGAGCACCTCGCCGCCGATCTCCATTCGGTACCCGACCACGCCGTGCTCGCCGGGCGTGAGGCCGGTGGTGATGGAGGTGAGCGCAGTGCCGGTGGTGGACGGCGCGACGGTGGTGATGGGTCCGCCGACCATCGACGCGAGCGTGGGTGCGAGGTGGCGGCGTTCCTGCAACTGCTCCCATCCGAGCCCGTCGAGCACCAACAGCACCACCTGCCGCGCCGCCGCCACGAGTGCCGGCATCCACGCAGGCTTGGTGGCGCCTCGCGGCGCCAGGAGCGCGGGCACGATGCCGCGCACGTTGGCGCCGGAGTAGTTCGGGAGGGTGGGCGTGGGGGTCACTCGAACGTCAGTCCATCACCTCACCGTGCACGCGCGCCATTCAGGCAGTCGCCGCTGGCCGGTCGCGCGGCGTACGATGATGCTGTGCGTGTATCCAGCAAAGGCGATTATGCGTGTCGGGCGTTGCTCTCCCTCGCGCTGCACGACGACGCCGCGGGGCCCACGTCGGTGCGCGACATCGCCGAACGCACCGCCATTCCGCAGCCGTACCTCGAGCAGATCCTGCTCGCGCTGAAGGGTGCAGGCCTGGTCCGTTCGAAGCGTGGCGTGGGCGGTGGCTACGTGCTCGCCCGCACGCCGGCAGAGATCCGCATCAGCGAGATCCTCAGCGCGGTCGACGGGCCCATCAGCCTCGGCGACTTCGGAGAACCGCACCAGGACGGCGCGTGCAACCACGAGGGCCAGTGCGTGTTGCTCGCCATCTGGAAGACTGCCGGCGAGCACATGCGTCAGCTGCTGGAAGGCTTCACGTTGCAGTCCGTGGCCGATGCCGCCCGCGGCACCTCGCCGTGGCCCGACACGCTGGTCACCCCGCCGCTGGTCGAGCCGCTGCGAAGCTGACGGCGGTGCCGTCAGGTGCCGAGCGCCGCTTCCACCGCGGCCAGGTCGTCGGGCAGCGGCGACGAGAACTCCAGCGCCTCCCCGGTGACCGGGTGCACCAGTTCGAGCGCGGCCGCGTGCAGGAACGGACGCGGCGGCGTGATGCCGGTGCGCACTCCCCCGTACGCGCCGTCGCCGACCACCGGGTGGCCGATGGCGGCGAGGTGCACGCGGATCTGGTGCGTGCGACCGGTTTCGAGACGGCACTCGAGCGCTGACGCCTCGGTGGGTGTGCGGTACTCGCGCAACACGCGGTAGCGAGTGCGGGCGGGCTTGCCGTCGACCACCACGGCCATGCGCATCGCGTCGCGGTGGTCGCGACCGATGGGCGCGTCGACCACGCCGACCGGGTTGGCCAGGTGACCCCAGACCAGCGTGCGGTACACGCGGCCGACGTCGCGCGCAGCGAGTGCGTCGACCAGCGAGTGGTAGGCGCGCTGCGTGTGCGCCACCGCCAACAGGCCCGACGTGCCCACGTCGAGACGGTGGACGATGCCTGGTCGGTGCGGCTCGCCGACCGTGGCGATCTCGGGGAACCGTGCGAGCAGACCGTTGACGAGCGTGCCGTCGAGGTGTCCGGCGCCCGGGTGCACCACCAGGCCGGCAGGCTTGTCGATGACGATGAGGTGCTCGTCGACGTGCACGACGGTGAACACCACCGACGGATCGGCGGCGGGCGGTGCGGTGACCGGCAGCAGCGCCGGATCGACGGCAACGATCTGCCCTTCGCGCACGCGCAGCTTTCCCACCATGTGCACTTCACCGTCGATCGATGCTCCACCCGCGGCCACGAGCACGGCCGCGTCGCTGCGGCTGCAGTCGGTGATGAGCGACACGATGCGGTCGAGCCGCTCGCCGGCGAGCGCGGCCGGGATCTCCTCCTCGATCATCACGACGAGACCTCGCCCGCGACGTTGCCGGCGGCACTGTCGCTGTCGCTGGGGCTGACGGCCTCGTCGCCGGCCTCATCGGCCGGATGATCGTCGGGGTGCTCGTGCGACGAGAACAAGGACCACAGCACGAACAGCACACCGCCGATGTTCACGCCCATGTCGGCCACGTTGAAGATGGGGAACCACTGGAAGTCGATGAAGTCGACCACCGACCCCTGCAGCCAGCCGTCGTCGCGGAACAGTCGGTCGACGAGGTTGCCGATGGCGCCGCCGACCACGAAGCCGGCGGCCACCGCGACCACGCGGTTCGTGTTCTTGCGCATGCCGGACAGGATGACCACGACCACGACGAGCGCGATGACCCCGATGATGGCGCCCATGCCCTCGCCCTTGGAGAAGGCCATGCCGCTGTTGAACGTGAGGTTCCACTGCAGCGTCCAGAACACGGGTTTCGGCGGCACGCCAGTGAGCGTGTTGACCGCCCAGTGCTTGGTGATCTGATCGATGACGATGACCGCACACGCGATGGCGAGGGTGAGCCGGAGCCGACTGGTCGGCCCGGCGTCAGAGGTCATCGACGACCGATCCCGCCGACCTTCTCCTCCACCAGCACGGTGGCCCACGGGATGGCCTCGAGGCGCTCGCGTGGGATGGGCCGGCCGGACTCGACGGAGTAGCCATAGGTGCCGATGACGAGCCGCTCGAGGGCGGCTTCGATGTCGGCGATGGTCTGGCGCGCCTGGGCGCTGAGTGCGAGGTCGCGTTCGCGCTCGACGACCATCGTGTCGCCCTCGCCGCCCTCGTCGTCGAACTGCACGTCGCCCATCTCGGACTCCTCGATGAGAGAGAGTGCTTCGTCCTCCAGCCGCACGGCCTGACCGAGCAGCGAGGCCTTCTCCTCCAGCAACAGCGCGCGGATGGAGGTGAGGAACTTCGCATCGAAGTCCTTCGTGTACGAGATGCCGTCCTTGGTGACTCCCCTGACCGCAGCCTTCTCGATCGTCACCGGGCCCGGCTTCTTGGCCGCCGCCTTCTTGGCGGCAGGGGCGGGCGTGGGGGCGGGGGCAGTCACAGGAGCAGGTGCGGCTTTCTTCGTGGGCGGAGCGGCTGACGCGGCAGCCTTCTTGGGTGCGGCCGGAGCGGCCGCCTTCTTCACCGGAGCCGGCGCAGCCTTCTTGGCCGGAGCAGCGGCCTTCTTCACCGGAGCCGGCGCAGCCTTCTTGGCAGGAGCTGCGGCCTTCTTCACCGGAGCCGGCGCAGCCTTCTTGGCAGGAGCTGCGGCCTTCTTCACCGGAGCCGGCGCAGCCTTCTTCGCCGGAGGAGCCTTCTTCGCGGCAACAGCAGCCTTCTTCGCCGGGGCGGCCTTCTTCGCGGCAGGCGCCGGCTTCGAACGGGCCGGAGCGGTCGCAGCTGCCTTCTTCGAGGGTGCTGCGGCCTTCTTCGCGGGTGCCTTCTTGGCAGTCGCCATCGCGTTGAACCTCCGTTGGTGCGGTCGTCAGGCCGGGATGCTATCGGTCCCCGGCCGAGTCCGGGCCGATCCACGGCTGGAGCCGACGCATCAACTCGGCGGGCTCGAGGTGCACCAACAGCTGCTTGGAACGCGCCGTGTGGCCGGCGAGCACCCCCACCTCGCGAGCACGCAGACCGAGCGCGTGCGCCACCACCCGCTCGATCTCCGCGTTGGCTCTCCCGTCGATCGGAGGGCTGCACACCCGTACGCGCAACTCGTGACCGTGGAGCCCGACCATCTTCGCCGCGCTCGCTCCCGGCACCGCGCGGACGGCCAGCACCGCCCCGCGCGCGTGTGGCCGAACGAGTTCGCTCAACCTGCCGACCGCGGCTCGACCGCCACGGAGATGTGCACGGGTTCGCCGTCGAGGTCGGCGTTCGGTTCGCCCGCCGCCCAGGAGAGCGACGTGGCCAACGTGGCATCGGTGAGCAGGTGCTGGAAGGCCACCACCTGCCGGCGGACCGACTCGGGCACCCCGAGTGTGAGCGCGATGCGATCGCTCACCTGCAGGCCGGCGTCGCGCCGCGCCTGCTGCACCAACCGCACCAGGTCGCGCGTGACGCCCTCGGCCTCCAACTCGGGAGTGAGCGTGGTGTCGAGCACCACGACGCCGGCACCGTTCGACAGCGGGGTGCTGGCTCCGTCGCCCTGCACCACCATCTTCAGCGCGTACTCGCCGTCGAGCAGCTCCACTCCCCCGGCGACCACCACCTGGCCACCGTCGGGTCCCTCCGTCTGCTGCCAATCGCCGGTCTTGACGGCCTTGATGACCTGCTGCACCTGGCTGCCCAGGCGCGGTCCGAGCGCGGCGGGCACCACCTGCAGGTCGTAGCTGGCCACCGACGCGACGTCGTCGGTGAACTGCACCGACTTCACGTTCACCTCGTCGGCGATCAGCTCGGCGAACGGCGCGAGACGATCGGCGCCGGTGACGGCGACCAGCAGCGACGCGAGCGGCTGACGCACGCGGCACTGGTTGGCCTTGCGCAACCGCAGCGTGCTGCTGCACACCTCGCGAGCGAGGTCCATCGAATCGACCAGTTCCGAGTCGGCCGGCACCGAGCCGGCATCGGGCCAGTCGGTGAGGTGCACACTGCGCTCACCGGTGAGCGCGCGGTACACGGCTTCGGTGGTGAGTGGCAGCAGTGGCGCGAGCGCACGG
This sequence comes from Actinomycetota bacterium, assembly GCA_030685215.1. GTDB lineage: Bacteria > Actinomycetota > Acidimicrobiia > Acidimicrobiales > Ilumatobacteraceae > UBA668. The sequence goes on along the minus strand of JAUXQB010000117.1, from coordinate 27,922 downwards.
CTCAGCAGCGACAGCACCGTGTGCAGCGTGTCGATGGCCGCCTGGTCGCCCGCCCAGAAGCGGTCGCGGCTGCGCCGCACGTACCAGTTGGTGAGCGCATCGAGGAAGCTGCGCACCGCGCCGCAGGCGGCGAACAGGTCGTAGTCGTCGAGCGTGACGGTGAGCGTGTCGAGCAGGTCGTGCGTCTTGGCCAGGATGTAGCGATCGAGCACGTCGGTGCTGTCGGTGCGGAACGTGCCCTGCGTGCCGGCCGCGTTCGCGTACAGCGAGAGGAAGTACCAGCTGTTCCAGATGGGCAGGATGACCTGGCGCACCGTGTCGCGGATGCCGTCCTCGGTGACCATCAGGTCGGTGCCACGCAGGATGGGCGAGCTGAGCAGGTACCAGCGCATGGCATCGCTGCCGTACTGGTCGAACACCATCATCGGGTCGGGGTAGTTGTTGAGGCTCTTCGACATCTTCTGGCCGTCGTCGCCGAGCACGATGCCGTGGCTGACGCACGTCTTGAAGCTGGGCCGGTCGAACAGCGCGGTGGCCAGCACGTGCAGCGTGTAGAACCAGCCGCGGGTCTGGCCGATGTACTCGACGATGAAGTCGCCCGGGTAGTGGCTCTCGAACCACTCCGCGTTCTCGAACGGGTAGTGCACCTGCGCGAACGGCATGCTGCCGCTCTCGAACCAGCAGTCGAGCACTTCCGGCACGCGCCGCATCATCGACTGGCCGGTGGGGTCGTCGGGGTTCGGTCGCACGAGGTCGTCGACGAACGGCCGGTGCAGGTCGGTCACCTCGACACCGAAGTCGGCCTGCAGCTGCTCGATGCTGCCGTACACGTCGAGGCGCGGGTACTCCGGGTTGTCGCTGCGCCACACGGGGATCGGTGAACCCCAGAAGCGGTTGCGGCTGATGCTCCAGTCGCGGGCGTTGGCGAGCCACTTGCCGAAGCTGCCGTCCTTGATGTGTTCCGGCACCCAGCGGATCTGCTGGTTGAGCTCGACCATGCGATCGCGGAAGGCGGTGACCTGCACGAACCACGAGCTGATGGCGCGATAGACAAGCGGTTCGGCACAGCGCCAGCAGTGCGGGTAGCTGTGGTTGTAGGTGTCGTGGCGCACGACCACGCCCATCGCCTTCAGCTCCTTGACCACCAGCGGGTTGGCGTCGAACACGTGCACGTGGGCCCACGGCGGCACCTCGGTGGTGTAGCGGCCGTGTTCGTCCATCGGGCAGATGGTGGGAATGCCCACCGCGTTGCAGATGTTCTGGTCCTCCTCACCGAACCCAGGCGCCATGTGCACCACACCGGTGCCGTCCTCGGTGCTCACGTAATCGGCAGCGAGCACGCGGAACGCGTTGGGCGTATCGGCGAAGTACGGGAACAGCGGCGTGTAGCCACGGCCGACCAGATCGGCGCCGCTCAGCGTGCCGACGCGAGTGGTGTCGGCGAACTCCTTCTCGTAGGCGCCCAGGCGCGACTCGGCGAGGATGTAGCGCTGCCCATCGGCGTCCTCCATCACCGCGTACTCGATCTGAGGGCCGACCGCGAGCGCGAGGTTCGCCGGCAGCGTCCACGGCGTGGTGGTCCAGGCGAGGATCTTCTCGCCGCTGTCGAGCTGGAACTGCACGGTGAGTGCGGGGTCCTGACGGTCGCGGTACACGTCGTCCATGCGGGTCTCGGTGTTGCTGAGCGGCGTCTCGCAGCGCCAGCAGTACGCCAGCACCCGGAAGCCTTCGTACACCAGACCCTTGTCCCACAGCGTCTTGAACGCCCACATCACGCTCTCCATGTAGGAGGTGTCGAGCGTCTTGTAGTCGTTCTCGAAGTCGACCCATCGCGCCTGGCGGGTGACGTAGCGGTGCCAGTCGTCGGTGAAGCGCAGCACGCTCGTGCGGCACGCGGCGTTGAACTTGTCGACCCCGAACTTGGTGATGGCGGGGTGGCCGCTGATGCCGAGCTCCTTCTCCACCACCACTTCGGCGGGCAGGCCGTGGCAGTCCCAGCCGAACCGGCGGTGCACCTGCTGCCCGCGCATCGTGCGGTAGCGCGGCACTGCGTCCTTGACGAAGCCGGTGAGCAGGTGCCCGTAGTGCGGCAGGCCGTTCGCGAAGGGAGGCCCGTCGTAGAAGACGTACTCGTCGGCGTCGGCGCGGGCGTCGACCGAGGCTTCGAAGGTGCGGTCGGCGTCCCAGAACGCGAGCACCTCGCGCTCCACGGCGGGGAACGACGGTTGCGGTTGAACGGCGGGATAGGTCACTGGTGCTCCTGTGGTGCTGGCACAGGGACGAGCGTGAACCCGCGGTACCACCCTGCTTGCCGCGACCACCTCCCACACGGAGATGCTCGTGACCACTCGAACTGCACCAGCGATGTCGGGCTGGACCCGTCCGGTTCTACTGAGCGTGACGACCGCAGGCCGGCACGCTGTTCTTCCGGAGGCTCGGAGGTGATGGCCTCGTCAATGCCGTGCGTGCAATGGTATCGCCACCATCGGCGCTGTCGAACCCTATTGCAGCTCGTCGCCACCGATGCGGAACGGGTCGTGCCGGTCGGCGGCGGCGGGCACCTCACCGGTGACGTCGTCGAGCGGGAACGACGCTTGCGCGGCTTGCGTGCTGGCGACTTCCTCGTCGAGCAGGCGCCACACGTTCTCCTTCGCGTCGTCGCTGTTCGACAGTGCCATCGCGGTGAGGCTGGAGGGCGCCTCCGGAGCGGGCGTGAACAGCGGCGACGGATCCGGGTCGGCGGGCGCCTCTGCGACCGGCTCGGCGGTGGCCTCCGGTTCCGGCTCGGGCGCCGGCGGCTCGACCGCGGGCTCAGGGCTCGTCGGTGCTGCCGCCTCGACGGCCTCGTCGGCCACCGGCTCGGCCGACGCGGAGAGCAGCGGGCGGCGCATCTCGCCGAGACCACCGGGCACGCGATCGACGAGCTCCTGCAGTTGCACGGCTGCATCGCGCAAGCGCTCGCGCTGCGACTGGAGGTACTGCTCGAGGTGGTCGACATCGGCGAGCAGGAAGTCGCGGCGAGCGAGCAGCGCCTGCACCTCGTTCTCCGCCTTCACGCGTTCGTCCTCCACCGCGCGGCGCATCTCGATGCGGCCTTCCTCGACGGTCTTGGCTGCCATGACCCGCGCGCTCTCGAGCACACGCGACGCTTCCTCGCGCGCTTGCGACGTGACCGCCTCGGCTTCGGCGCGAGCATCGGAGACGGTGGTGTCGGCGGTGCGTTGTGCGAGCAGCAGCGTGCGGCTGATGACCTCGGCATCGTCGCTGGAACCCGCCGCGGGAGCCGCGTCGCGGGTGGTGGCCACCTGCTGCGAGACCTCCTGCAGCTTGGCGACCGCGGCACGAGCGCGAGCCTCCATCGCGGTGGCCTGGTTCTGCGCGGCTTCGATCGCGCCGGCCACGCGATTGCGGAAGGAGTCGACCTCTTCGGGGTCGTAGCCCTTCTTGACCGTCTTGAAGCCGGTGCTGCGAATGGTCTGCGGGCTGATGTCCATGCGCTCGATGTTAGGCGAGACGACGGGCCGGCAGCGTCAGGCGCCGTAGTTGGATTCGTCGTACCCGTTGCCGCGCGGGAGCGGCTTCAGCAGGTACACGCCGGTGGCCACCTTCTCCATGCTGCCGTTGAGTCCGTAGCAGAGACCGCTGGCGAAGTCGATGAGCCGACGCGACACTTCGCGATCGGCTGCCTCGAGGTTCATGATGACCGACTGGCCTTCCTTGAACTTGTCGGCGACTTCCTGCGCCGAGTCGAAGCGGCGCGGACGAACCGTGTACGGATCCGCGCCGGGTGCGCTGGGTGCTGCCCGCGGCGCCGGGGCCGGGCGCGGGTTGAGAGGGCGCGGCTGCACGCTGGAGTCGTCGTTGGCGGGCACCGGACGGCGCAGGGTGACGTCGGCAGGGGCGCTGCTGGTCGGGAAACTGGGGCGGGTGGGCACGGTTCTCACCGGAGCCTCCGGCTCGTACTCGTTGGTGTACCCGCGCTGCTGACGCGCCGGCTCCTCGCGAGGCTGTCGAGCCTGGCGCGACGGGCGCTCCGGCTCGGGTGCGGCGTCGTAGTCGTCGTAGGCATCATCGGGCCCGAGGCCCAAGTAGTCCATCGCCTTCTTCCACATCGACATCTATTCCCCTCCTGCAAGCGACGAGGCTATCGCGCGAGCGCGCTCGCCGGTGGACGCTCGCCGAACAGTGCACTTCCCACCCTGACCTGGGTGGCACCTTCCTGTACGGCGACTTCCAGATCGTGCGTCATTCCCATCGAACAGACGCTCAGCTGCAGTCGATCGAGCATCGCTCGCACCGCGCGAAAACATTCGCGCGCGGCTTCCGGTCCGCCGACGGTGGGGCCCACCGTCATCAGCCCGAGCACGTCGAGCCCCGCGTCGAGCGCGGTGGTCACCAGCTGCGGCACCTCGCTGAGCGCGCAGCCGCCCTTGCCCGGCTCGTCGAGCGCGGCCACCTGCACCAGCACCCGCGCGCCGGGCACGCGCTTGGCCAGCTCGGTCACCAGGCTCGCACGGTCGACCGTCTCGTACAGCGTCACGATGGGAGCCAGCATGCGCACCTTGTTGGTCTGCAGTTGTCCGATGAAGTGCACGCCGAACGGGCGCTCGATGCCGCCGAGCTTGGCGACGACCTCCTGCGCGTAGTTCTCGCCCACCGCGGTGCAGCCCGCGTGCACGGCAGCCCAGCACGCCTCGACGCCGAACGTCTTGGTGACCGGGAGCACGGTGACGTCGACGCCGCCGGCCCGCCGAATGCGCTCGCGCACCACGGCCAGCCGCTCGACCACGAGCTCGTCGAGCGCGCTCATCGGGTGCACCGGCTCACGCCGCGGCCCGCTTGCTGATGGTCATCACCTGGCGGCCGCGCTGACCACGGACCCGGTGGGAGAAGTACAGGTCGGGGTGGCAGCCGGTGCACGACGAACGGTCGAGCAACGGCACGCCCACCTCGGCGCACGCTGCGGCGACCACGGCCGGCATGTGCAGCGCCGGCGTGCCCCACGCAGTGGTGGCGACCACCTGCGGGCCGAACCGCTCCTCGAACTGCTGCAGCAGTCCGGGGCCGAACTCGTAGCAGCACGCGTGGATGCACGGGCCGAGCACCGCCCGCACCGTCGCCGCAGGTGCGGCCGCACGCATCGCCGTGACCGTTGCCTGCAGCACGCCGTGGAGCGCGCCGCTCCAGCCGGCATGGGCGGCGGCGATGGCGCCGTCGTCGCCGATGAACACCACCGGCGCGCAGTCGCCGACCCAGGCAGCGAGCACCGCGCCGCGACAACGGGTGATCACCGCGTCGGCCACGGCCAGGTCGTGTTCGCCGGGACGATCGACGCTGCGCACGACCGTGCCGTGCACTTCGTCGGGCTGGGTCCAGCGGCCGGGCTCGAACGCGGCGCGGCGATGGAGCAGCGCCGGCCGTGAGCCATCGATGTGGAAGTCGCCGTCGGCGACCGTGCTGCACCTGACCCGCACCACGTCGCCACCGACCTCGAAGGTGAGGGACGGCGCGAGCGCCGCGATCACTTCAAGAACGAAGGCACGTCGAAGTCGTCGTCGCCGTCGAGCGGGTCGGGCCCGTCCTCGGCGAAGAGGTCCTTCAGCGTGGAGGTGGGCTTCTGGTCCGGGACCGACTTGATGGAGGGGCGGCCGCCACTGGTGCCGGTGTTGCCGCCGTCCCAGCGATCGAAGCCGGCGGCGATGACCGTGACCTTCACTTCGTCGCCCATCTCGTCGTCGATGACCGTGCCGAAGATGATGTTGGCGTCGGCGTGCGCGACGCCGTGGATGATCTCGGCGGCGGCGTTCATCTCGAACAGACCCATGCTCGACGGACCGGTGATGTTGAGCAGGATGCCACGTGCACCGTCGATGGCGGCCTCGAGCAGCGGGCTGCTGATGGCCGACTTGGCGGCGGTGACCGCACGGTTCTCGCCACTGGCCTGACCGATGCCCATGAGGGCCGAGCCCGCACTGCTGAGGATCATCTTCACGTCGGCGAAGTCGGTGTTGATGAGGCCGGGTGTGGTGATGAGGTTGGTGATGCCCGACACGCCCTGCAGCAGCACTTCGTCGGCCATCTTGAACGCGTTGAGCACGCTGGTCTTCTCGTTGGCGACGGTGAGCAACCGGTCGTTCGGGATGACGATGAGCGTGTCGACCTTCTCCTTCAGGCGCTGCACACCGGCGTCGGCCTGTACGGCACGCCGGCGACCCTCGAAGCTGAACGGGCGCGTGACCACACCGATGGTGAGCGCGTTCATGCTGCGCGCCACCTCGGCGATGATGGGTGCCGCACCGGTACCGGTGCCGCCACCCTCGCCGGCGGTGATGAACACCATGTCGGCGCCCTTGATCATCTCCTCGATCTCGTCGCGGTGCGTCTCGGCGGCGTTGCGACCGACGTCGGGGTCGCTGCCAGCGCCGAGTCCGCGAGTGAGGTCGCGACCGATGTCGAGCTTCACGTCGGCGTCGCTCATGAGGAGCGCCTGCGCATCGGTGTTGACAGCGATGAACTCAACACCCTTCAACCCGGCATCGATCATCCGGTTGACAGCGTTGACACCGCCGCCACCGACACCGATGACCTTGATGACGGCGAGATAGTTCTGCGGAGCGCCGGCCATCAGAGAAACCTCCGAGATGAGAAGAAGTGGCGAACTGTACGTGTGGGCACTGCTGTACCTGCTGGTGGTCGATCGTAGCGAATGGGCTGCTCAGCCAAGGTGATCCGCCGGAAGCTGGAGGCCGAGATGGCGCGAGGTGAGCACTGCGCACCAGTCTCGCACGAATCTGGAGGGTATCGGTGGAACGTGGGAGATCAGCACCGCACGACTCCGGCGACCGCGGTCGACACGTCGAGCCCGCAGACACCGTCGAGGCCGCTGCGCACCTGGCGCAACAGTCGGGCCAGCTTCTCGTCGAGGTCGTTCGCGTCGCCCAGTCGCACTTCCACGCCCGCCTCGTCGGAGCCGCCGATGCCCGGCCCGGCCAGCACCATCGTCAGCGTGCCGGTGACCGCGTCGACGCCCACCGAGCTGGTGATGGCGCGGATCTCGTCGGGCAGGCTGAGCACCAGCTCGGCCGCAGCCGCGTAGGGCGCCCCGGCGAACTGGCCACGAGCGGTGTCGGGGTGGCTGCCGGTGATGAGCATGTAGTCGGCGGGCTGGTTGACGATGACCTCGAGCACCCTGCTCTGCACGTCGATGACCCGGTACTCGCCGTCGGCGCCCTGGAAGGTGGCCACCGGCCGCCGCTCGCGCAGATCGATGACCACTCGATGCGGGAAGCTGGTGGAGACCCGTGCGTTCTCCACCCACGGCACCGATTCCAGCCGTTCCTCGGCCCGCTGGGTGTCGACGAGCAGCACCGGCTCGCCCATCAGATCGTCGATCACGCTCTGCAGCAGCTCGGGGTCGGTGTACACCGCACCCTGCACCTCGACCTCGCGCACGTCGAAGATGGTCGAGGCGAAGACCGCGATGACGGCCACCGCCAGCAGCGCGACGGCCGCGGCCACGCCCACCCACACCAGACGGCGGCGCCCTTCGGCGCGGCGCACCGAGATGCGCCTCGCCCGGATGCGCGGGTCGATGCCCGCGCCGCGCGAGCGCGCGAGCGGCGGCTCGCCCATGCCGTGCTCGTCGAGATCGGCGATGACGATGGTGGAACGCTCGCCCGAGTCGTCAGAGGCGTCGCGGCGATCCTTGAACTGCTGTTCCTGCTCGGCGTCGAGGTACACGCTGTCGGGACGGTCGTCCTCCTCGATGACGATGACGCGCCGTCCCGGCGAACTCGTCGACGACTCCGCCGGCGGCTCGGACGACGCCACGGCCGGCTCGACGGCCGCGACCTCCACGGCGTCGTCATCGTCGTCGATCTCGTCGTCATCGCCATCGTCGTCGTCGTCGTCGTCATCGTCGTCGCCGTCATCGTCGTCATCGTCATCGTCGTCATCGTCATCGTCGGTACCAGTACCGGCGCGATCATCGGCGAGCGCCTGCTCGTGCTCGTCGGTCATGCCGAGCAGGCGGTCGATCGACGGGTCGTCGAAGTTGTACTGCGGCGCGGAGTCCTCCGCGAACGCCTCGAGCAGCTCCTCGAGCACGTGGTCGGGCGGGTGGTCGGAGCCCGGGCGCTCGGGCTCGGTCACCACGTGACTCCTGCGATCTCGGCGGCGGGCACGTCGGTGAAGCCGATCAACCGAACTTCGCTGCGCAGCGACACCCCGGTGTGTCGCAGGACGGTGGCGCGCACGTGCTCCATCACCGCGCGCACGTCGGCGGCGGTGGCCCCCTCGGTGGCCTGGATGAAGTTGGCGTGCTTCTCGCTCACGAACGCACCACCCACGCGAAACCCGCGCAGGTGCAGCTGGTCGATGAGCACCGCCGCCGGCAGCTCGCCGGGGATCGGGTTGACGAACACGGATCCGGCGTTCTGCCCCCCGGGTTGGTGCTCGCGCCGCCACCGCACGATCTCGGTGAGCGCGGACTCGCCGGTGGCGATGTCGCCGACGGAGAGCTGCAGGCGAGCGTCGAGCACCACCTGGTGGTCGGCCAGCGCCGAGCCACGGAAGTGCAGCCCGAGCCCCTCCACCGGCACCCAGCCGCTGTGGCCCGTACGCAGGTCGAGCACGTGCGCACCGATCAGCACCGCCGCCATGTCGCTGCCGTGGCCGCCGGCGTTCATGCGCACGGCGCCACCGATGGAGCCGGGTACCCCCACCGCCCATTCGAAGCCGGCGAGGCCGGCCGCCACGGTGCGTCGCGCGAGCACCGGCAGTGCCACCGCCGCGCCCGCCTCCACGATGAGGTCGTCGACGCGGATCCACTCGGCCATCGCGGCCAACGAGACGGCGATGCCGGGGAACCCGTCGTCGGCTACCAGCAGGTTCGAGCCGCGACCGACCACCAGCACGGGCAGCCCTGTGTCGCGCACCACCTCGGCGACGCGCCGCAACTCGTCGTCGGTGCGCGGCGAGGCGAAGATCGCGGCCGAACCACCGACCTTGTAGGTGGTGTGCGGAGCGAGCGGCTCGTCGGCGACTGCGAAGTCGCACAATGCGTCGAGGGCCTGCTGCTGGCCGGCGATGGTCATCATCCGACTCGGCGCCGCTGCTCGGTGTGCAGCTCGGCGCGGCGGGCCTGCACCTCGTCGGGGAGGCCGGCGATGTCGCCGCACCCCATCGAGATGCACACGTCGCCGTCGCGCAGCTGCTGAGCGAGGTACTCGACGAGATCGTCTCGGCGAGGCATCCACACCATGCGGGTCTGCGGATGCGCGTCGAGCACTGCGTTGACCACGAGCTTGCCGGTGACCCCCGGGATGGGCGTGGTTCCCGACGGATAGATCTCGGTGAGCACCACCAGATCCGCGTCGACGAACGCGTCGAGGTAGTCGGGCCACATCAGCGCCATGCGGTTGAACCGGTTCGGTTGGAACACGGCGACCACTCGCCGCCACTGGTCGCCGCTCTGCCGTGCCGCGGCGAGCACGGCCGCGATCTCTGCCGGGAGGTGGGCGTAGTCGTCGACGAACGTCGCGCCGCCGTCGGTGCCGCGCAGGTCGAAGCGACGTGCCACGCCGCCGAACTTGGCGAGTGCGGTGGCCGCCACGTCGAACGGCACCCCGATGCTGACGGCCATGGCCAGCGCGCCGGTGGCGTTGCGCACGTTGTGCACGCCGCGCAGCGGGAGCGCGACGCTGCCCAGCACCGTGCCGCCGTGCACCACGTCGAACGTGAACGCTCCGCCGGCCGGTTCCACGTTGGTGGCGCGGAAGTCGGCGTCGGGCGACGTGCCGTAGGTGATGACGTCGTGCGCGGTTGCGAGGCGGGCGGTCGCCGGGTCGTCGATGCACAGCACCTTCGGGCCGGCGATCTGCGCGAGGTACCGATCGAAGCCGTCGTAGATGGCCTCGGCGGTGCCGTAGAAGTCGAGGTGGTCGACCTCGACGTTGGTGAGGATGGTGCCGTGGAGCGGCAGCGTCAGGTGCGTGCCGTCGCTCTCGTCGGCTTCCACGACCAGCCACTCCCCGCCCGTCCACTGCGCGCCGGTGCCCATGTCGGTGACGTCGCCGCCGATCACGAAGCTGGGCCGTAGGCCCGCCTCGGCGAGGATGAGCATCAGCATCGAGGTGGTGGAGGTCTTGCCGTGCGTGCCCGCGACGGCGAGCGACTTCGCGAGCGCACAGATCGAGGCGAGCATCCCGGAGCGGTGCAGCGACGGCACGCCGACGTCGTGCGCCTCCTCGCGTTCGATGTTGCGTTCCGGGATGGCGGTGCTCCACGTGATGGCGTCGCATCCGTGCACGAGCGCCCGGTCGTGACCGACGTGCACCTCCACACCGGCAGCACGCACGCGCTCGAGCACGGGCCGCTCGCGCATGTCGCTGCCAGTGACGCGATGCCCCATCTCCGCCAGCACGATCGCGATGGCACTCATACCCGGGCCACCGACTCCGACCACGTGCAACGACCGCGGTTCGCTCAGATCGAGTGGTGCAGCCGGCGCGGTCATGCCGCGGCCACGCGTTCGACGAGTGCCGCGAGGCGACCGCTGCGGTGCATCGCGCCGGCAGCGTGGGCGCGAGCGGCCAGCGTGGCGAGCTCGTCGGGCGACGACTGGAAGCGCTGGATCTCCGCGACCAGCCGCTCGACCGTGAGGTCGTGCTGCTCCACCAGCACCGCGGCTCCCTGCGTGGAGAGCACCTTGGCGTTGTCGACCTGGTGGTTCTCGGCGGCGCCCGGCCACGGCACCACCAACGCCGGTGCGCCGACGGTGGCGAGCTCGGCGATGGTGCTCGCGCCGGCGCGCGTGACCATCAGGTCGGCCGCTGCGTACAGCTGCGGCATCCGTTCCTCGTAGCCGATCACGCGGTACAGGATGCCGTGCGAGCCGTCGCGAGTGGGCGCGGCGTCACCGAGAAACCGGTCACCCACCACGTGGTACACGGCCAGGTCGGCACGATCGGCCAGCTGCTCGACGGCGCCGGCCACCGCCGCGTTGACCGCGGATGCCCCGAGCGAACCGCACACCACGCCCACCACGAATCGGTCGTCGGGCAACTCGAGCGCAGCGCGAGCCTCGTGACGTGCCTGCGTGCGGTGCATCTGCACCAGTTCGTCGCGCACGGGTGCACCCGTGAGCTCTGCGTGGGGCAGCGCTGAACCCTCGAACGCGACGGCGCACGCGGCAGCGCGGCGCGCCATCAGCTTCGACACCAGGCCGGGGCGGAGGTCGTACGACACCACCACGTACGGCACCTTCAGGCGCCGCGCCGCCCACGTGGCGGGGAAGCTGCCGTAGCCACCCACGTTCACCACCACGGCCGGCTGCAGCTCGCGCAGCAGCGCCTTCGCGGCACGCACCGCAGAGAACAGCTTGGGGAGGAACGCGAGGTTGCGACGGCTGAAGCTGCGTTGCAACCCGACGACGTCGAGGAACGTGTGTGGAAACCCGGTGGGCGGCAGCATGCGAGTTTCGACGCCGCGCTGCGTGCCCACGTAGTGGATGGTGTCGCGTGGGTGGCCCGACGCGACCAGTGCCTCGGCGATGGCGAGCGCGGGGAGCACGTGGCCGGAGGTGCCGCCGCCGGTGACGACGGCGAAGGTCGTGCTCGCGGGTGGGGTCATCGCACGTTGCGGGCGACGTTGAGCAGCAGGCCGGTGGCGGTGAGGGTGATGAACAGCGAACTGCCGCCGGCGGAGAAGAACGGCAGCGTGAGCCCGGTGACCGGCATCAGGCCGGTGACGCCGCCAACGTTGATGATGGCCTGCACGACGAGCCAGCTGACGATGCCGCCCGCGAGCAGCATGTGGAACCTGTCGTGCGTGGCGAGCGCCACCTGCACACCCGCGTAGGCGAGCACCATGAACCCGCCGAGCACCGCGACCACGCCGATCATGCCCAGCTCCTCGGCGATGACGGCGAAGATGAAGTCGCTGTGCGCCAATGGCAGGAACTCGCCGAGCTTGTTGTCGCCGCGCCCGACTCCGGAGCCGGTGATGCCGCCCTGCGCCATCGCGATCATCGCCTGGTACGTCTGGTAGCTGAGGTGGTCCTTGTGGGCAGCGATGTCCATGAACGCGGTGAAGCGTGCTTCGCGACGCGGACTCGATGCGACGAACGCGAGGGCCAGGACTGCGCCGAGCGCACCCGATGCCATCATCGGCAGCATCGGCGCGCCGGCGACGAACGCCATCGCGAACACGATGGCAGCGAGCACGATGGCCGAGCCGAGGTCGCCCTGCACCAGGCACAGGCCCGCACCCACCACCGCGATGCCGAGCACTGGGAACAGCGTGCGCGCGGGGTCGTGCATCTGGTCGTGCCGGGTGGCCAGCAGGTGCGCGCAGGCGAGCAACACGGCCAGCTTCAGGAACTCGCTCGGCTGGAAGTTGAGCGGGCCGATGGCCACCCAGGCGCTGGCGTCGTTCACGCGGTCGCCGATGCCCGGAACGAACGGCAGCAGCATCATGCCCAGCGACGCGAGCAGCACGGGCGTGACGAGGCGGCGCCACCGGCGGGTGGGCACACGCATCGCGAACCACAGGCCGACGACCCCGAGCACGGCCCACAGCAGCTGCCGGTTGAACAGCCGCCACGGCGAGTTGCCCTTGTGGAACTGGCTGATGGAGGTGGCCGACAGCACCATCACCAGACCGAGCATGGTGAACACGGTGACCACCACCGCGATGACGTAGAACGCGGTGGGCGGTGGGGTGGCCGGACGCGAGTCGCGTTGGGTGGGGTGACGGCGCATCGCTTCCGAGCGCGCGAGCGCCGCTCGACGACGATCGCCGATCAGCGTGGACGTCGAACTCATCTCGCACTCCTCTCGGCACTCACCGGTGCGTCGGCGGAGCCCTCGGCGAGGGCCCGCACCAGCTGCTTGAAATCGTCGCCGCGAGCGGGGTACCCGCCACCCGGATACCAGTCGAAGCTGGCGCAGGCCGGCGACAGCAGCACCACGTCGCCCGGTTCCGCCAGCTCGGTGGCGAAGGCGACGGCCTGCGCCATCGACGTGGCGACGCGCGTGGGGCAATGGGGCGCGAACGGCGTGGTGACCTCGAGCGCCGCGGTGCCGAGGCCGACGACGGCTTTCACGCGCCGGTGTTCGACGGCGAGCTCGGCCAGGTCGAGCCCCTTGTTCAGCCCGCCGGCGAGCAGCACGATGCGCTCGAAGCCGCGGATGGCGGTGAGCGCCGCGTGCGGCGACGTGGCCTTCGAGTCGTTGAACCACTGCACGCCGCGGATCTCGCCGACCGGTTCGATGCGGTGTGGCGGGTGGCGGAACGTGCCCAGTGCTCGTTGCACGTCGGCCGCGGTGGCCAGGCCGCTCTCCAACACCAGTGCGGCAGCTGCGAGCGCGTTGGTGAGGTCGTGCGGCAACGCGCGGGTCATGCACGACACCGGTGCGATGACGCCGTCGGGACCGACCAGCGAGCCGTGCTCGACGCGATAGTCGGCACCGGTGGCGGCGAACGTTCGCGTGATGCCGCCAGCTGCGCGCAGGTTGCGCATGACCACTGCGTCGTCGGCGAAGCCGATGGCCACGTCGGTGTCGCGCCGGTTGGCCCACACGCGTGCCTTTGCGGCTTCGTAGGAGGCCATCGACGTGTGCCAGTTCTGGTGGTCGGGGGCGAAGTTGAGCCACACCGCCGCCTCGGCGCGGAACGACCGCAGCCAGTTGAGGCGGAAGCTGCTGCACTCCACGACGAACGCGTCGACCGGCTCGTCGAGCGCGGCGGACAGTGGCACCTCGGTGTTGCCGACCGCGGCGGCGCGCACGCCGGCGGCCTCGAGCATGTGCGCGGCGAGCAGCGTGGTGGTGGTCTTCCCGTCGGTGCCGGTGACGGCCAGCATCGGCCGCGGGCCGGCGGCCCGCTGCTGCTCCCACTCGTAGGCGAGGTCGATCTCCGTGCGCAGTGGCACGCCCGCGGCCTGCGCCGCGAGGACGACCGCGTGGGTCTCGGGCACTCCGGGCGCGGGGCACACCATGTCGGCCTCGGCCACCAGTGCGTCGATGGTGGCTGCATCGGGCGACTCGACGAGTTCGGTACCGAGCGACGCCGCCAGCGCGCGCTTCTCCGGCGTGGGCGCGTCGTCGGCCACGAGCACGCGCCAGTCGCGGCGAACCAGCTGCGCGGCGAGTGCCTCGCCGGCCAGCGCGATGCCGTGGACGAGCGCGGTGCTACGCATTCGACCTGCTCACAGGTTGTCCGTGAGGCGGGTGAAGTCGGCGATGAAGATGGCGAGCGCGCTCGCGGTGCAGATGCCGGAGATGATCCAGAAGCGGATGGTGACCGTGGTCTCCGGCCAGCCGACCAGCTCGAAGTGGTGGTGGATGGGCGACATGCGGAACAGGCGCTTCTTGCGTCCGGACGCTTTGAACACACCCATCTGGATGGCCACCGAGCCGGCCTCCATCACGTTGAGGCCGCAGATGAGGATGATGAGCAGCTGCGTGTTGGTGGTGATGGCCAGCAACGCGAGCGCGGTGCCGATGGCCAACGCACCCACGTCGCCCATGATGATGCGTGCGGGCGCGGCGTTGAACCACAGGAAGCCGGCACAGCCTCCGGCGAACGCAGCGGCGAGTACCGCCAGGTCGAGCGGGTTCACCACCGCGCCGTAGACGTCGGGGTTGCGGAACTCCCAGTAGGCGATGATGGTGAACGCGAGGAAGCCGAACATCGCCGAGCCGCCGGCCAGGCCGTCGAGACCGTCGGTGACGTTGACCGCGTTGCTCGTGCTCCAGATGATGACGCCGCAGAACACGACGAAGATGGGCGTCGCGAGCTGCCAGCCGGGGAACGTGGCACGGGTGAACGAGATGGTCTCGCTGACTCCGGTGCTGGCCACCAGCCACCACGCGAGCAGCACCGACATGCCGAGGGTGATGTAGCTCTTCTTCTTCCAGAAGATGCCGCGGTTGTGGCGCTTGCGCACCTTGATGTAGTCGTCGAGGAAACCCATCGCCGCCATCACCAGGATGCCCACCCACATGATGAGCGCCTGGTCCGACAGTGCGAGGCCGGGGCGGAGGTGGGCGATGAGCCAGCCGAACAGGGCCGACACGACGATGGCGAGGCCACCCATCGTGGGGGTGCCCTGCTTCTTCATGTGGTGCTCGGGGCCGTTGTCCTCCTTGCCGAGGATCGGCTGGCCGACTCCACGCTCGCGGAAGAAGACGATGAGGTAGCGGGTGACGACGAGCGACACGAACATCGCCGCCGATCCGGCGATCATGACAGCGATCATCGTGCGTTCTCCAACAGCGTCGTGGCCACCGCTCGGTCGTCGAAGTCGACGACGCTGGTGCCGATGGTCTGCGTCGTCTCGTGACCCTTGCCGGCGATGACGACCACGTCGCCGGGTCGCGCCATCTGGAATGCCGCCGAGAAGGCTTGGCGACGGTCGGGCTCACTCACAACACGGTCACGGTAGTCGGCGGGTACCCCCTGAATCACGGCATTGATGATCGCAAGTGGGTCCTCCGAGCGCGGGTTGTCGGAGGTGACGACCACCAGATCGGCCAACTCGGCAGCCACCGCACCCATCTCCGGGCGCTTCTCGCGGTCACGATCGCCACCGCAACCGAACACCGCGATCACGCGTCCGGCCCCGGAGGCCGCCCGTGCGGCTCGCAGCGCTTCGCTGAGCCCGTCGGGCGTGTGCGCGTAGTCGACGATCACGTCGAAGGCCTGGCCGGCACGCACCGGCTCGAACCGTCCCGGCACCGACGGTGCCGAACGCAGTCCGGCGGCGATGACGCTCGGCTCGAGACCCAGTTCGGCCGCTGCGGTCGCCGCGGCCAGGCTGTTCATCGCGTTGAACGCGCCGCCGATGCCCACCGTCACGTGTTGTCCGCGCCAGTCGTACTCGTGGCGTGTGGGAGTGACCGAGAGGTCGTGCATGTCGACGGCGGAGAAGCCGGTCATCGGGATGCCCGCCGCGTCGACGAGCAGTTGACCGCGCGGATCGTCGACGTTGGCGATGCCGCGTGCCGCGAGTGCAGGGGTGAACAGAGAGGCCTTCGCCGCGAAGTAGCGCTCGACCGTGCCGTGCAGGTCGAGGTGGTCGCGACCGAGGTTGGTGAACACCGCCAACGCGAAGTGGGTGCCGGCCACCCGGTGCAGCGCGAGTGCATGCGAGCTGACCTCCATCACCACCGCGTCGCGGCCCTCGGCGACGAACTGTGCGAGCTGTGCCTGCAGGTCGGGCGCTTCGGGTGTGGTGTGCTTCCCGGTGAGGGTGCCGATGACGCCGCACGGCATGCCGGCGTGTTCGAGCACAGCGGCGATGAGGCTGGTGGTGGTGGTCTTCCCGTTGGTGCCGGTGACACCGACCACCACGAGCGATCGCGACGGATGTCCGAAGAACGCCGACGACAGCAACCCCATCGCGATGCGGGTGTCGGCGACGACGAGCTGCGGTACGGGCAGGTCGAGCTCGTGGTCGACCAGCAGCGCGACGGCACCATCGGCCACGGCCTGCGCCGCGAACGTGTGGCCGTCGCTAGTGGCGCCGCGCAGGCAGCAGTACAGCGAACCCGCCGCAACCGCGCGCGAGTCGTACACGATGCCGGTGACCAGCGGACCGCTCGGGTCTCCGGTCGGGTCGGCCGGTGCGCCGCGCAGCACTGCGTCGTGCAGTCCGGCATCGGCCACGAGTTCACCGAGCACGCGAGTCATCCGGTCACCCGGCCGGGCAGCCGGTGTCGCCCGGCGTGGGCATGATCTGCAGCTCGTGAATGGCCGCGGTCGCGATGGTGGAGAACAGCGGCGCCGCTGCCTTGCCACCGAAGCGGTCGTTGGAGGTGGGGTCGGGCTCGTCGATGGTGACGAGGATGGTGACCTCCGGTGCCTGTGCCGGGAAGTACCCGACGAACGAGGCGCGGTACGCACGGTTGCCGTCGCCGCCGTAGCCGCCGCCCGCCTGCGTCTTGTACGCGGTGCCTGTTTTGCCGGCCACCGAGATGCCCTCGATCTGTGCGCCCTTACCGGTGCCGTCGCACACCACGCCGGTGAGCATGTCGGTCATCGTCGCCGCGCTCCCGGGTTGCAGCACCTGGCGCGTGTCGGAGGCCGGGGTGTCGACCACTTCGCCGTCGGCGCCGATGACGGCCTTCACCAGCTTGGGCTCCACGTAGGTGCCACCGTTGGCGACCGTGTTGACGGCCGCGACCAGCTGCAACGCGGTGACGGAGTAGCCGTACCCGTAGCTGGTGGTGACCTTCTCGGTGCCCTGCCACTCTGCGGCCGGGTTGAGGTAGCCGGCGCTCTCGTCGGGGAAGTCGAGCGCCGTCTTCTCACCGAACCCGAACTGGTGCAGGTACTCACCGAACCGCTCGGTACCGACCTTGTCGGTCATCAGCAGCGTGCCGATGTTGGAGGAGTGCACGATGATGTCGCGCAGCGTCATCGGCATCGTGTCGTGCGGCTCCGCGTCGTTGATGGTCTGCTCCCACTCGGTGTCCTCTCCGAACACCATCCGGCCCGGCACGGAGATGCTGGTGTCAGGAGTGGCGACCGCGGTGTCGACCACCGCGGAGAGGCTGAACACCTTCGCCACGGATCCGGGCTCGAACACCTCGACCGCGGCGAGGTTCGCCGAGGTGACGGTGACCACGCCGTCGTCGCCGCGCTTCACGTTCGCGATGGCGTAGATCTCGCCGGTCTGGGTGTCCATCACAACCACTGCTCCGCCCTTCGCGGCGAGCTCCTCCACGCGGGCGAGCAGTGCTTGCTCCACCTGGAACTGCAGCGAGCGGTCGATGGTCAGCACCAGGTCGTCGCCGGGAACGGGTTCGGTGGTGGTGGCGCCTGAGCCGGGGATGGAGCGACCCTTGGCGTCGTGCTCACGGACGCGCTCGCCGTCGGTGCCGGTGAGCATCTCGTCGTACTGCAGCTCCAGGCCGGCGATGCCGATGCCGTCGATGTCGGTACGGCCCAGGAGGCTGCGCCCCACCGAGCCGCTGGGCATGATCCTCTTGTCCTCGCGCACCACGTCGACTCCCGCGAGGTTCAACGCCATCACCGAGTCGGCGAGGTCGTCGTCGATCTGACGGACGACGTACACGAAGCTCTTCGTCTTGGTCGTGAACGCGTCGAGCAGCGACTGCTGCTTGGCCGGCGTCAGCTGCAGCATCGTGCCGAGCACCGCCGCCACCCCGACGGGGTCGGTGATCAGCTTCGGGTTCGCGTAGATGGTGCTGCTCGGCACGCTGAGCACCAGCTCGCCGCCGTCGCGGGCGAAGATGGTGCCGCGCGGGGCGATGAGCACGGCTTCGGACACTCGTTGTGCCTTGCCCGCAGCGAGCAACGAGTCGCTGCCAGCGGTCTGCAGGAACGCCACGCGGGCGACCACGGCCAGGAACAGCAGCATGCTGACCACGAACACCGCCAGCAACCGACGACGGGAGTCGCCGGCGCGGAAGTTCATGGTCATCGCCGCTGAGCGGCCGCGCTTCGGGGTCCGACCGCGCTTCTTCAACGCCGGGCGTTGCGCCGGCGCCTTGCTGGTGACACTGCGCGGATGGCGAGTTGCGGGCTGCCGGGTCGTCGGCCGGGTGGTCGGCCGCCGGGTCGCAGGCGTGCGCGACGTCGGGGCGACCTTGCTGCGACCGGCGGCGCCGGTCGGGCGGGAGGGAGTGCGCTCGTGCGACCGTGTGTGCGCGCGACCGTGTGTGCGCGTGCCGGGCGCGCGCGCGCCGGGCGCGGCACTCTTGCGGCGCGGCGGGAGGTCGATGCTCATGGTGCTCCTCCGGCCTGGGCCTTCACGTCGGCGTACTGCTCGAACTCCTCGTCGGCGGTGGCGTCGCCGCCGGCGCCGGTGCCGGCGCCGCCCGCGCGCTGCACCACCGACACCACGTCGGGGTCGACCGAGACGAACTCGGTCTGGCTCGCCGGCACCATGCCGAGGTTGATCGCTTCGGCGGCCAGGCGGCCGGGCGAACGCAGCTCGGCGCGTTCACGACGCAGCACGTCGTACTGCTCGTGCGCGCCGCGGATGTTGCGGTCCAGCGAGTCGAGCGTGAGCTGGCGGCCGGCGAGCTGCGTCTGGAACGCGGCCGCGCCGAGCATCAGACCGAACACCACGGTGCACCCGACGGCGATGAGCCGCGCCGCGCGACGGCGGCGGGGCACCACCACCAATGTCGGCCGAGGGGTGATGTGCGCGACCGGAGCGGTGCGCTTCACCATCGCGCGCGCCTCTGCCGCGCCACCACCGTGCACCCTGCTGCGCACGGTCATCGCTCGCTCGCTACGAGCCGCCATCGCCATCGTCATCGCCTCCCGCGGGTGGGCGAGTCGGCGATGCGTTCGACGACGCGGAGACGAGCGCTGCTCGCGCGTCGGTTGTCGGCCTGCTCGGACTTCGACGGGGTCTTGGGCACGCCGCGGACGATGCGCACGGTCTGCACCGCGTCGCACACGCACGGCAGTTCGGGCGGGCACAGGCAATCGCCGGTGGCAGCCGAACGCATGCGCTCCTTGACGATGCGGTCCTCGCCGGAGTGGTACGAGAGCACTGCGATGCGGCCGCCGGGCGCGGTGTGCTCGATGGCGCTGTCGAGTGCGGCGGGCAGTGCGTCGAGCTCGCCGTTCACCTCGATGCGGATGGCCTGGAACGTGCGCTTCGCCGGGTGCCCGCCGGTGCGGCGCGCGGGAGCCGGGATGGCCGACACGATCACCTCTGCGAGCGTGGCGGTCGACTCGATCGGCCGCGCGGCCACGATGGCGGTGGCGATGCGGCGGGCGAAGCGCTCGTCGCCGTACTGCTGGATCACGCGTGCGAGCTGGTCGGCCGGGTAGCCGTTCACCACGTCGGCGGCCGACCACAGCTGGGTCTGGTCCATGCGCATGTCGAGCGGCGCATCGTTGCGATAGCTGAAGCCACGCTCGGCCACGTCGAGCTGCGGCGAGCTGACGCCGAGGTCGAACAGGGCACCGGACAACGTGTGGATCGAGAATGCTTCCATGGCGTCTTCGAGGCGGTCGAACCTGCAGTGATACACACGCAACCGGTCACCGAACCGAGCCAGTCGCGCCTGCGCTGCCGCAAGTGCGTGTTCGTCACGGTCGAGCCCCAGCACTCCCAGGTCTGGCCAACGGTCGAGCAGCAGCTCGGCGTGGCCTCCTCCCCCCAGCGTGGCGTCGAGCACGAATCCCGGTGGCACCTGCTCGAACAGTCCCACGATCTCGTGGGCCATCACCGGCAGGTGGTGGAACGGTGCTGCGCTCATCGGGCGGCTGCTGCGATCGTCCGTCCATCTGCAGCCCCCCTGATCGCGAGTGCCGCCGGGATGTCTCCCCGGTCGTGCGAAACGGCAGCGGGCGGAGTGAGGGCTGTCCATCGTGCTGGCCGGAAGGCTGCAGATGGGCGGAAGATCGTGTGACGTGATGTGTCGGGTGGTGTCTCGGGTGATGGCGGTGTGTTGCTGCGGTGCAGTGGTGCTGCCTCAGCCTCCTTCGCGGTGCTCGGATCGGTGGTGTCGGGATGTGTCGTTCGGGTCGAGTGGCTCACGTGACGCCGGCCAGGTCGCCGGTGCCCTCGACGTTGACGGTCTGGAAGCGTTCGGGCGCCCACAGCTCGAGGCGGTCGAAGCTTCCGGCGACGGTGACGGGTGCGCCCGGGTGCAGGTCGGCGTACGCCCGCAGCTGCTCGTCGACGATCACGCGGCCCTGTTTGTCGAGCGAGGCGAGGATGGCCGAGGAGGCGAGAGCGCGCAGCTGGTTGCGGCTCACCTCGCCGTTGCGCACGCGAGCGGCGAGCAGTTCGGCTTCGGCCTCGAAGGTGGCGGCGGGCACGACGGTGACGCACTTGTCGAGGCCCTTGGCCAGGTAGCAGTGCTCACCGATGCGGTCGCGGAACGTGGCCGGCAGGGCCAGCCGGCCTTTGTCGTCGAGCTGGCGTTCATACGCCCCGACGAACAACACGTCGCGTCACCACCTTCCACTGCCTGAGCACCTGCCTCGTGGGAAACGCTGACCACGGCGGCGCGAGCCCGTGATCCCCACAAGCCCCCATTCTGGCCCCCAGCGACCCCCAGAGTCAACCACTTCCCCCCATTTGATGCCACATTCCTCCACCGTGACTCCACGTCACACCCGGGCAGCCAGTCGGACACAACGCTCTGATAGCCCCTAGCCGCAGATAAGGCGCGGGTCAGTCGAGACCGAGGACAACGACGAGGGCCTCGTCGATAGACCACATCTCCTCGGCCGTCAGTCTGCCGACCCGACGACCAAGCCGCTGAACATCGACTGCGCCGAGCTGCTCGACCAACACTCGTGTGAGATCGCCGGCGACCTCGACCTCCGGCCGAAACGACGCCGGCTTGGCGCTTCGTGAGGTGGGAGCAACGATGACGACCGAGCGAGGCAGCATCACGTCGGACTGCACGACGACGCCGTACCGCTCGCCCTGCTGTTCATGCCCCACACCCTTTGGGATCTTGAAGCGATAGACCTCACCCCGCTGCACGCATCGACTCCATCAACGACGCGACGACGCGCATCTCGTTGCGATCGTCGTCGTCGACCTCAAGTGCGGCGACCTCGGCAGCCAGCTGACTCCGTCTGCGCATCCGATCAGCCGAAGCCAGCAATGACGACCGGATCGCCTCGGACAGGCTGAGGCCGGTCGCTTCGAGGAGTCGCAAGGCACGCTCCGCTTCATCGTCCAACCGCACCGAGATCGCCTTCGTCATGCTCTCAGTATGACGGAACGTGATACACCTCGCAACCGATCTCAGGTAGCCCCGAATGCCCAACCAGAGGTGTTGTCCGGCGCACCTGTCGGCGCTATGCGCTAGAGAGTTCGGGACCGCACGTGTGCTTCAGTACGTCGCCTTCGAGTCGCATCGGCGCGACCGTCGGCGATCGCTTCGCGTGGCTGCGCCAGGTGCACGCTTCGCAAGAGAGGCGGTAGTCGCCCGTCCTGCTCACGGTGATGTGGTAGGGACCTGATGAGTGCTGGAGCTCGAAGCTCGTCCACAGGACACCGTCCACGACGTCCCACCCGTCCATGTCGGGTCGGAAGAACCCACCGTGTGGGTCGTAGCGCGTTTGACCATCGACCTGTAACACTGGGTCGAGCAAGTACGGAGTGAACACGGGCCGAACCTCCTCTCCCGCTGGGTGTTCCTGCGGTACCAGTTCGCCGCCGAGCACGACCAAGTGGTGGCCCAGCATCAGCGTCGCCACCGGTGGCCGATTGCGATTCCGTTGCAGGCGCCAACCAAAGGAAAGGTCACGGTCGGTTTTCACCCGCGGTGGGTGCATCCGATGAAGTGCGATCGACGGCACCAATCCCTCGCCAGAGTCGGATCCCCTCAGGGCTGCCTCAAACGCGTGCACACCCGCGTTCTGATCGGGAGAACCATCGGACATGGGACCAGGATGCCTCAAGTCAGGTCCCTCCGCTGTCCGCCCACATCGGCAGATGTGTGAGCGGCGGCATCGGCAAGACTGGGCGGGTGAAGTTGTTGCCCGCCTACATAGTCGACCGCCTTCCCGACGACTGGTGGCGCCCGGGGAACCTTCGACACGTTCTCGGCCTGGACCTTCACCTCTGCGACGACGACCACGTGAAGTCGATCGAGGTGAACGGTCGACTCATCGCTCAGGGACGCAGACTGTTCCCGTACGGCAGGTGGGACTGAACCACGCCGATCGGCAGATAGGCGCTCCCCAGGTCAGATCGGGCCCCATCCAGCAACTCGAGTCTTCGGGAAGCTTCTCATCACGGATGCCGTGATGAAAGGCTTCCCGAACTGCTATGAGCATGCGTCGGTGCACACTTGTTCATGTTTGAACTCTGGGCACGTTTCGTCTCCATGTGCGAGACAGAACGTGACCAAAGCACTGTGAGACATCGATCCTCGTCGCCGGAGCCACCCGAACCCAATGCCCGGTATGTGCGCTCAGTGCAAGAGCGACCCGCATCTGCCGACGCGCAGTGGCGAGCCTCAGGGCCGCCCAGCCCGACGGCGCCGGACGCCGGACCTCTGACCAGTGTCGGGTAACTCTGTGACACCCTTTTCGTACTGTTGTTCGTATGGATGTGACGGCGGTGTGCGGGCGGGTGCGAGGTGTCGCATCGGTGCGCGCCGACTCGTGCGCGGACCGTTCGGCGTTGGAGGACGGCTTGCGGTCGATCGGGGTGGTGCGCTCTTGGCTCGCTGCCGCGGAGGCTGATCTGGCGGGCCGGTTGGCCGGGGTCGTGTCGTTTCCGGAGAAGTCGATCGCTGACGCTGGACGTGGCTCGCAGACCGAGGCGGGCCGTGTGTTGGAGCGCTCGGGCACGCTGGGTGCGACGCCGGAGCTGGCCGCCGGGCTCGACGACGGGTCGGTCACCGCCGGGCACATCGATGCGGTCACGAAGGTCGCGAAGAGTCTGGAGGGTGGTCAGCGCGACCAGTTGCTGGCGCGAGCGAACCGTCTCGCGGGTTTCGCCGCCATCGAGCCGGTGGCCGAGTTCCGTCGCCGGTTGGAGCAAGAGGCGAAGTCGCTGCGGGCGGATGATGGGATGGGCCGGTTCGAACGCCAAAAGTCGGCGGCTCGTGTGCGACGGTGGACCGATGCCGACGGCATGTGGTGCCTGCAGGGTCGGTTCGATCCGCTCACCGGCGTGCGCATCAACGCTCGGTTGACCGCAGAGATCGAAGCTCTCTTCGCCGAGTCGGTGCCCGAGGGGTGCCCGAGCGATCCGGTTGCGAAGCAGGAGTTCCTCGCCGCGTCGGCGTTCGCACGCATCATGGAAGACGGTGGGGTCGCACAACGCGCTGGGCGACCCGAGTTCATCGTGGTCATCGAAGCCGACGGCGGCGAGCCTGGCAGCGGTTCAGCTGAACCGCCCGCCGACGGTGCGGCGCCCGACGGCCCGTCCACCCGTGGTGGTGGTCCGAACGTGGATTGGGGGCTTCCGGTCGAGGTGCCCTACCGGGTGCTCGCGGAGCTGTTCGCCCTCGGTGAGCAGCACGTGGTCGTGGTGCGCAACGGGGTTGTGCTCCACGCGCCGGGCGAGCTGAACCTGGGGCGCTCGACTCGGCTCGCGAGCCATGCGCAGCGGCGGGCGTTGCGGGCGTTGTACTCGACGTGTGCGGTCCCCGGGTGCGGCACCCGGTTCGAACGCTGCAAGATCCACCACGTCGTCTGGTGGCGCCACGGTGGGACCACTGATCTCGAAAATCTGCTGCCGGTGTGCGTGCACCACCACACCATGATCCACGACCATGGATGGGAACTCACCCTGGGCCCAGGCCGGGAACTCACCCTCCGGCGCCCCGACGGCAGCCTCCACAACACCGGCCCACCCCGCCGCCGTGCCGCGTGACGGGCGCGCCACCGGCTGCGCGCGCAGCATCGCCCCGGGTCGCCGTGCCGCGTGACGGCCGCGCCGCCGTGCCGCGTGACCGCGGCTCGGGCGTCCGTAGGATGATCCGACCATGAGCGACCCGTCCCTGTTCGACACCGATCGGCTCGATGCCGACCCGCTCGACCTGGCCTCGCTCAACCCCGACCAGCTCGATGCGGTGGTCCACAGCGGCGGTCCGCTGCTGGTGGTCGCGGGCGCGGGTTCGGGCAAGACGCGGGTGCTCACCCATCGCATCGCGCACCTCATCCAGGAGGGGGCGCCGGCGTCGTCGATCCTCGCGATCACGTTCACCAACAAGGCTGCCGACGAGATGAAGCACCGCGTGGCCGCGCTCGTCGGGCCGATGGTGAAGGCGATGTGGGTGTGCACGTTCCACTCCGCATGCGTGCGCATCCTGCGCGCGCACGGCGATGCGCTCGGCTACCCGCGAACGTTCAGCATCTACGACCAGGCCGATGCACAGCGACTGTGCGGCTACGTCATCCGCGATCTCGGGCTCGACGCCAAGCGATTCCCGCCACGAGCGGTGCACGGCCAGATCAGCATCTGGAAGAACGAGCTGATGACCCCCGAGCAGGCGTTGGTCGCGGCCGACAACCCGTTCAGCCGCAAGCACGCCGAGGTGTACCGCGACTACCAGGCGCGGCTGCAGAAGGCCGGCGCGATGGACTTCGACGACCTGCTGATGAAGACGGTGCAGCTGTTCCGTGAGCATCCCGAGGTGCTGGCGCACTACCAGCAGCGGTTCCGCCACGTGCTGGTCGACGAGTACCAGGACACCAACACCGCCCAGAACGAGATCGCGCTCTCGCTGTCGGCCCAGCACCAGCAGGTCACCATCGTCGGCGACGGCGACCAGTCGGTCTACGGGTGGCGCGGCGCCGACGTGCGGAACATCCTGCAGTTCGAGGAGGCGTTCGACGACGTCACCACGATCGTGCTCGACCAGAACTATCGCAGCACGCAGACCATCCTCGACGCGGCCAACGCGGTCATCCGCAACAACCCGGATCGCAAGGAGAAGCACCTCTGGAGCGACAAGGGCGGCGGCGATCGCATCATGCGCTATCACGCCGACGACGAGGGCGACGAGGCCATGTTCGTGGCGCGCACCATCCAGAGCCTGCAACGCGAGTCGCACCTGATGTGGAAGGAGATGGCCGCCTTCTACCGCACCAACGCACAGAGCCGGGTGCTCGAGGAGTCGTTCATGCGCCTCGGCATCCCGTACAAGGTGGTCGGCGGCACGCGCTTCTACGACCGGCGCGAGATCAAGGACGCGATGGCCTACCTGCGCGCGGTCGTGAACCCCGCCGACGAGGTGAGCGTGAAGCGCGTGCTCAACGTGCCCAAGCGCGGGGTGGGCGACGGCAGCGTCGCCAAGATCGATGCGTTCGCCGCGGCGGAGGGCATCACCTTCGCCGACGCCATGCGGCACGGCCACGAGGCCGGTCTCACCGGGCCGGCCGCCCGCGGCGTGGAGAGCTTCGTGCGACTGCTCGACGAGATGAACATGCTCTCGCTCGACGAGGCCACCGGCCCCGGCGACCTGCTGCAGGCGGTGCTCGACGGCAGCGGCTACCTCTCTGAACTTGAAGCCGAGGAGTCGGTCGAAGCCGCGGGTCGGCTGGAGAACATCGGCGAGATGATCGGCTCGGCTCGCGAGTTCACCCGCATCGACGAGTTCCTCGAGCAAGTGGCGCTGGTGGCCGACACCGACGAGCTCGACGACGACGACAAGGTCGTGCTGATGACCCTGCACAGCGCGAAGGGCCTGGAGTACCCGGTGGTGTTCCTCGTCGGCATGGAGGAAGGGCTGTTCCCCAACAGTCGCGCCCTCACCGAGCCGACACAGATGGAGGAAGAGCGCCGCCTCGCCTACGTGGGCATCACTCGCGCGCAGCAGCGGCTGTACGTGAGCCACGCGTGGAGCCGGCAACTGTTCGGCACCACCAACTACAACCCGCCGTCGCGCTTCCTCGACGAGATCCCCGCCGACCTGGTGGAGGATTCCGGCGCGGTGGGCGGTCGCAGCACCTATGGCCGCCAGTCGTACCGGGCCCGCGGCGGTGCGTCGTACGGATCGCCGCCGCCCTACCGGCGAGCGGCGGCCGACGACGACGGCGGTTCGAGCCGTGGTGGCAGCCGGTCGCCGGTGAGCAGCTTCGACCCCGACGACGACGTCGACTGGCACCGCGAGCGGGTGGTCGACGCCGCGCTGGCGGCCGGTCGTCGCCATGAGGCGTCGCCGTCGAACTCCCAGGACCTGGGCTTGCGGGTCGGCGACGACGTGGAGCACCCCGCGTTCGGCGAGGGCATCATCCTCGACATCCGCGGCCAGGGCGACAAGGCCGAGGCCACTATCCGCTTCCGAGAAGCCGGTACCAAGCACCTCTCACTCGCCTGGGCTCCCCTCAAGAAGCAGTGAAGAAGCGCCGGCCGCGCCCCCTGCCGTCGCGGTCGAACTGATTGAATGACGCGAATGTCGTTGAAGCTGCATCATCACGATCCCGAGACGTTGCAGCGTCGCCGACGGCTCAGTCGCACGTGGGCGGTCATCGTGGTCGGCTGGTCGCTCATCCGCACCGCCATCGTGTGGGCAGCGGTGGGTGACTACGGGCTGAACCCGTGGATCTATCTCGGACTCGACCTGGTCTCGGCCACCGTCGATGCCATCACCACGCCGCGCATGGTGATCAGCTTCATCGACGACCACTACAAGAAGGCGGTGTACTGGGCCATCATCTCGCTCGCCGCGTTCATCGTGCCCGACATCTACATCTTCCTCGGGACACGCGCGTTGCCGCGCCGGCTGGTGTTCATCGTGGTCGCCATCATCGGCCTCACGCTCGTGGTCGGCGTCGTCGGTGTCACCCGCAAGATCCAACAGGGCCGCACACAGCGAGCGGCCGCACTGGCCGTGCTCGCCTCGCAGACGTGAGCCGCTGAGGGCGAACGTGTTTGAATGGTGGTCATGAAGGCAGCCATTCTCTACGAGAGCCTCACGGGCAACACGCGCACAGCCGGCGAGATGATCGCCGCCAACCTCCAGCAGGAGGGCTGGGGCATCACCGGAGTGTGCCCCGTGCGCAAGCCGGAGATGGCTGCCATCCAGGACGCCGACGTGGTCATCATCGGTACCTGGGTGCACGGGTTGTTCGTCGTCGGCCAGGCGCCCTGGGGCCTCGGCGCCATCAACGGCCTGCCCGCCATGCGCGGCAAGCTGGCCGCCACCTACTGCACGTTCGCGCTCAACCCGGCCAAGACGCTCGACAAGCTCGACAAGGCCGTGTCGTTCCTGGGCGCGGAGGTGGTCGGTGGGGTCGCGTTGCACCGCAGCCGACTGCCGGCGCACACCGAAGAGTTCGTCGCGCGACTCATCGCCAACGTGCCGGTGCGCGCCTAGCTCACCCGCGTGTGGTGCTCGGGTCGTTCACCCGGCCCATGAACAGGACGGCATCGGTCGCGGTGTCGCGCAGCCAGAACGTGAACGGCCGGTCGATCGTGACGGTGATCGGGTCGTCGACGATCTGCTCT
>JAUXQB010000116.1 GCA_030685215.1 Actinomycetota bacterium | reverse complement strand
TCCCACACGGCGAGCGAGCCCGTGACGCGGCGCACCTCTGCGAACTCCAGGCCGGTGTCGTCGGGCAGCGCCGAGGTCGCGTTCATCACCACGAACACGGGTTGCTCCTGGGCGGCCGTCGACACTCGGCGCAGGTAGTCGGGGTACTCGACCGGGTCGACCGGCAGCGTGGCCGAGTCGGCGCCGCCCAACACCCAGGTGGGCGACCCGAACAGCATGTAGGCGGCGCTGCAACACGCGCCGCGCTCCCACAGGAACACACCGCGCTCGCCCTCGGCGACACCGGCCACCAGCAGTGCCACGCCGTACGAGCCGGCCTTCTCGTCGTGACCGCGCAGTTCGATCGACTGACTGAACTGGTAGGCACAGATCGCGACGAGCACGACGGTGGCCCACGCCGCGCGACGGCGGATGACGGGCGCCGGACGGGCGCGCCGGACGGCGAACGTGGACAGCGGCGCCAACGACATCGCGATGAGGAGCGCCACACCGGGTACCGCCGCGGGGATGAATCGACGGCCCCACCACATCAGGTACGGCGAGTTGCTGGCATGGAACAGGAACAGCACCAGGAAGACGAGTGACGCGCCCACCACCAGCACACGGGCAGCGTTCCACCGCGCCCAGATCACCCACAGCAGACCGATCAACGCCAGCACCATTCCGGGCCAGGAGAAGAACCACGCCAACCGGTGCAGCGACCGCTCGTCGTAGCTGCGAATGCTGTCGGCACCGTAGAGGAAGTAGTCGTCGCCGAACCACGGCCGGACCACCGCGACCGCGAACAGGCTCACCGCCACCACCGTGCACGCCCATCGCATCCACCGCGCGACGCTCACGCCGCGCGCGGTGAGCCGTCCCTGCGCGGTGACGGCGATGCGTCGAGCCGTGGCACCGAGCCGAAGGGTGCGGCCGAGCACTGCGAACGCAACCGCGAGCAGCAGCAACAGCCCGACCGTGCGGAACGACGGGACGTCGTTGTTGGTGGAGTACACCTCGGCCACGTCGTACGCCTGGTAGAGCGCGAACGGCAAGGGCACTGCGAGCCCCACCACGAACCACTGTGCCAGCCGTTGCCGGCACTGCAGCCCGATGGCCAACGATGCTCCGGCCGCGGCCAGCAACACGAGCGCGACGCCTTCACCGCGCGCGAGGAAGCCCGCGCCGACCAGCAATCCGCCGGCCACCGCGTAGGGCGGGCGGGCGGTGCGCAGCGCCAGCGTGAGCGCGAGCCCAGCACCCAGGAACAGCGACTGCGCGAGCACCTCCGCGGTCGGGTAGCGCGCCTGCCACACCTCCCTCATGTTGGTGGCGAGCAGCAGCGCGGCCGCGCCGCCGACGAGCGGCCCGGCCAGTCGGCGACCGACCGCGAACGCGAGCAGCAGGCACAGCAGTCCGAGGAGCGGGTTGAGCACCGACACCGCCCCGAAGCCGAGCGCGTCGAACCACGTCGCCATGAACGCCGGCCACAGGTGGTAGAAGCTGGGCAGCACCTCGGTGTCGGACCAGTGCCACACGAAGCCGGCCCACTCGGCTGTGCTGCGGCCGCTGGCATCGTCGAATGCGCCCGCCTGCTGCAGCAGCGGCTCGGCGATGGCGATCTCGCCGGTGTCGGCGATGGAGGTCGCGTGCAGCACGTAGATGCCCGGGTCCTTGTCGCCGGTGGCGTAGCGGAAGCCCGGGAAGAAGAGCAGCGCACCGATCAGCAGCGCCGGCAGCATGAGCGCCGCCGACCGCCCGGGACGGGTGATCCGCAGCGGACTCCACCGTCGTGTCGCGGACACCGCAGCGACGGCCACCGCCAGCGTGGTGAGACCGACCATCGGCAGCGAGTGCACTCGCAGGTGCGCACCGGCGAGCGAGATCATCGCCACCACCGCCACCAGCACCACACCGCCGAGGGCCACCGCCTCCACCACGTCGACGGCGCCGTCGGCCGCCGGTGGATCCGGTGGGTCGAACGCGAGCAACGACCCCACCTCGTCCGCACGAGTGAGGTCGGCATCGTCGGACATGATCGTCGATGCTAGTCAGCAGCCCCGCGACGGCACCCCGAGCGGCGGTGTCCGTTTCGGCGGGCCATCCGAGTGCCACGTGCCCGACGGGGGTGCCTGTGCCACTCGGACGGTCACCTGGCACTCGGACGGAGCGCTGGCACTCGGATGATCGCACCGGTCGAGCGCGCATCCGAGTGCCAGACGACCATCGGAGTGTGTGAGAGCCATCCGAGTGGCAGGGACACACCCGTCGGGCCGCTGGCACTCGGATGGACCACACCGGAGGGTGCATCGCCGGGGCGGCGCACCCGCATGGGTAGATTCGTCGCCGATGACACCCGACGGCAGAGTCACCAAGCTGATCATCCAGATCCCGTGCTTCAACGAGGAGGCCACGCTGCCGGCGACCGTGGCCGACCTTCCCCGGGAGGTGCCCGGTGTCGACATCGTCGAGTGGCTCGTCATCGACGACGGCAGCTCCGATCGCACCACCGAGGTGGCCCACGAGCTCGGTGTGCACCACGTGGTGCGCCACCGGCGCAACCGTGGCCTCGCCGCCGCGTTCCTCACCGGCCTCGACACGGCGCTGAAGCTCGGCGCCGACATCATCGTCAACACCGACGCCGACAACCAGTACGACGCGTCGTTCATCCCCGACATCGTCACGCCGGTGCTGCTCGGGCAAGCCGACATCGTCGTCGGCGAGCGCCCCATCGAGTCGGTCCCCGAGTTCTCCGGTGTGAAGAAGCGGCTGCAGCGGCTGGGCAGCTGGGTCGTCCGCAAGTTCTCGGGCACCACCATCGCCGACGCGGCGAGCGGCTTCCGCGCCTTCGACCGCGAGGCCGCGATGCGCCTGCACGTGTTCGGCCGCTACACGTACACGCTGGAAACGCTCATCCAGGCCGGCGCGGAAGGGCTCGCCGTCGCCTCCGTGCCCATCGGCGTCAACCCGCAGACCCGCCCCTCGCGCCTGGTGAAGAGCAGCGGCCAGTACGTGCGCCGTTCGGCGGCCACCATCGTGCGCAGCTACGCCATCTACCGACCGTTCCGGTTCTTCGCCGGCATCGGCGCCATCCCGCTCGTGCTCGGCGTCGCGCTCGCCGTGCGCTGGCTGGCCTACTTCCTGTTCGCCGACGACTACACCTCGCGCCTGCCCAGCCTCATTGCAGCCATCACGCTGCTGCTCATCGCCGGCCAGCTGCTGATGGTGGCGTTCCTCGCCGACCTCACGGCCACCTCTCGTCGCCTCCTGGAAGACAGCCGCCTCCTCGCACGCCGCGCCCAGCTCGATCGCGATCGGCCGCTCGCCAGCGACCACACACCGATCCACCTGCCACTCCTCGACGAATGATGCAACCTCGCACACGCCGCCGCCTGTCGGTGGCGCTCGCGGTGGTCATCGTCGCGGCGGCGGCCGCCGGCCTCGCCCGCACGCTGTCGCGTCACTGGCCGGAGGTGCAGCGAGCAGTGCGCGACGCCAACTGGGGGCTGCTCGTCGCCAGCCTGCTCGTGGCCGCTCTCGCCGTCGCGTGCATCGCCCAACGGTGGCACGCGACCCTGCACGCGCTCGGTGCCACGGTGCCGCTCGGCGACGCGACGCGGTGGTTCATGACCGGCCAGATGGGCAAGTACGCACCGGGCGGCGTGTGGCACCTGGTGGGCCAGGGCGAGCTGGCCACTCGCGGCGGCGTGCCGCGCCGGGCCGCGTACGCCAGCGTCATCCTGTCGACGGTGGTGCTCGTCAGCGCCGCAGCCGTGGTGGTCGCCGGCGGGGCCGTGTTGCCCGGCACCGACACACCGTGGTGGGCAGTCGGGTTCGGCGCCGGTATCACGGCCGTCATCCTCGAGCCGCACCTGCGCCGGCTGCTGCTCGCCAAGGCCGGCGTCGACGACAGCGGCCTCGGCGTGCGCCGGCTGCTCGGCCTCGTGACCGGTTCGCTGCCGGCATGGTTCCTCGTCGGCCTTGCCACCTGGCTCGTGGCTCGCGCGTTCTCGCCCTCGGTGAGCCTCGGCACCATCGTCGTCGCCGGCGTCGCCTCCTGGCTGGTCGGCATCGTCACGCTGCCCGCTCCCGGCGGCATCGGCGTTCGCGAGGCGGTGCTCACCGCCGCGCTGCGCGACGACCTCGGCAGCGGTACGGCCGCGCTCGTCGCGCTCACCGCCCGCATGGTGTTCCTGGCCGCCGACGTGGGCTGGTTCGTGGCGGCACGAGTGTGGACCGTGCGAGCCGCCGCCGGCCGGGTGGTCAGCGAGGCCGAGCCGTCGCCTTGACCATGGTCCACGGCATCGGGCTGGCGACCCGCTGCACGTCGAAGTGCCGGCCCACCGCCTTCGCGAACGACCACCGGTGCCAGTGGTTCACGTGGCCCGGCGTGTTGCCCAGCTGACGCAGGTAGCGCCCTCTGGCCATGTTGCCGACTCGCCACACCGGCTCGAACGGCACCGACAGCACCACCGTGCCGGAGCACACTCGTGCGATCTCCGCCAACGCGCGTTCGGGTTGCGGCACGTGCTCGAGCACTTCGATCGCGAGCACCAGGTCGAACTGGCCGTCGTCGAATCGCAGGGCGGTGACGTCGCCGAACTCGGCCGTGACCCCACGGCGTTCCCACTCCGCGGCGAGGTCGTCGTCGGGCAGGTCGATGCCGATGGTGGCAGCCTCGGGGAACCGCGTGCTGATGCGCTGCAGGATCTCGCCTTCACCCACGCCGACCTCCAGCACCGAGCGCGGAGAGAGTCCGTCGACCATCTCGTCGAGCGTGGAGAGGAACCCCTGCATCATCCGCCGTTCGATGCCGTTCTGGCTGGCGTACTTGTCGTAGTGGTTCCCGGTGGGGCCGGTGGGTGCGGGCGGCGTGGACATCTCGGACTCCGATGGATCAGGACGAGGGTGTGGGTGGCGTGGGAGCGAACAGGTCGGCCACCAGCTGGCGAACCGACATCTCGAAGTGTGCCCGGTCGTACTCGTGCGCGCGTTGCACTGCGGCAGCGCTGAGCCGGGCGCGCAGCTCGACGTCGCTCACCAGGCGCAGCGTGTGCTGCACCAGTTCGTCGATCGTGTGGAAGTGCAGCCCGTTCACGTCGTGTTGCACCACCTCCGCCGGACCACCGGCACCGAACACCACCGGGACCGCACCGGCCGACATGGCCTCGATGGGCGCGATGCCGAAGTGCTCCGCACGGTCGGGGTGCAGCGCGAGGTCGCTGCCGAAACCGGCGGCGTGCCAGTAGATCGACGCCGCCCCGACGTGTGCGTCGAGCACGGCGCCGGGCGCGCTCAACCGCACCTCCACGGGCAGACCCTGCGCCTCGCGACGAACGGCCATCGCGTATTCCCGGTCCGCGGGGCTGCAGCCGCCGATGAGCACCAGCCGCCATCCGGTGAGGCCGCCGTCGATGAGGGTGCGGAACGCGCGCACCAGTTCCAGCTGGCGTTTCGAGTGCCCGCTGCGCTCGTCGAAGAAGCGTCCCACGGACAGGATCAGGTTGGTCTTCTCCCCTGGTTCGCGCATCACCACGGGCGGCGAGACGACCGCGTCGCCGCGCCCCCACCACGTACGGGTCCAGCCGCGGGTGTAGTCGCTGAGCGCCACCACTCGCTGGTAGCTGCGCAGGAACGCCGTCTGGTCGGCGGCCACGAGGCGCTCGCGCAGCGACAGTTGCCCGGCCGGTACGGCGACGCCGTCGGCATGCACCGACCGGAGGCGCAGCCTGGCTCGGTCGTCGCGGGCTTCGCCGAGCAGCACGGGACTGAGCAGCACGTGCCCCACCTCGGTGCCGTCGAGCTCGAACTCGAGCGTGGTGGACCGGCCCACGCGGTGGCGAGCGACCGAGGCACCGGGGTGCACCAGCGTCGCGTCGACATCTTCGTCGACCAGCGTGCTCAGCTCGAGACGCAACGACCGCACTCCCGGCGCCACCTGCATCAGGGTGGGGCCCTGCACCACCACCTGGCGTGTGCGCGAGTCGCGGCCGATGCCACTGAGCACCCGCACCGGCGACGCATAGCGCCCCGCCGCGTGCCGGACGCGCCGGTGCATCGGGGTCTCGACGAACGGATGCGGGAACATCACGAAGTAGATGCCGTGGCGGGCCAGGTTCGGCGCCACGCTGCGATACGTGTGGTTGACGAACACTTCGTAGTCGGCCGACGCCAACGATGCCGCGTACTCGTCGCCGATGATCTTCCGGAACGTGACGCCCTCCAGCCGCAGCCCGAGGCGCTCGCGGAAGTGGTCGAGGTCGATCGCCACCGGTCCGAGCAACTCGACCTCGTGCTCCGCCGACAGCGCGTCGGCGATGCCACCTGCCTGCTGCTCGCCGCCACCGAAGGTGGACCAGTACAGGTTGTAGATGCCGATCTTCACTTGTGCACCGTCCAGGCGGCGATGTCGCGGTGCGACACCACTCGTGCTCGCGAGAGCCGACGGCGCTCGCGGATGGCAGCCGGCAGCGCGCTCGCGAACGACCAGAAGTCGAGCAGGCGTCGCTTCACCACGCGCGGGCTCGGCGGGCGCTTCCGCCGCATCTGCGTGTACGCGTGGTACGCAAGGTCGCGCGTGAGCGACACCGCTGCACCCACCGCCGCACGGGCAGCCACCTTCGCCGGCGCGTTCTTCACCAGCGTGAGCCGGCGGTTGCGGTCCACCCAGAACGAGAAGAAGCTGCTGCCCGCCTTGCTGGAGTATGCGTGCTCGTGGAACACCACCGACCGCGGCTCGTAGCGGTACGTCCAGCCCGCGGAGCGGCCGCGCCACGACAGGTCGAAGTCCTCGTAGTACAGGAAGTACGACGGGTCGAAGATACCCACCTCGCGCAAGTAGGCGGTGCTCAACAGCACGGCGCCGCCGCACCAGGCGAACACCTCCTGCGGCTGGTCGTACTGCCCGAGGTCTGGTTCCATGAACCCGCGGTCGCCACCGAACCATCCGGCATAGAGGGCGCCGCCGGCGCTGTTGACGATGCGCACCGTGCGGTCGAGCGTGCACTCCACCGACACGGCGTCGGACGACAGCGCCATCGGCGCCAGGGCACCGGCTGGGCCGACCTGGGCGGTGCTGGGTTCCGTGGTGGCCACGAACAGCTCGACGTGCTCGACCGAGTCGGGCGACTCGACCGGCCACCACACCGACGCGAGGCCCTTGCTCCAGGCGCCGTCGTGGTCGTTCTCACGTGCCCGATCGTCCGACCAGAACCGCTCGTCGAACCGCGCGGCACTCGTGCGGTCGACGCCGTCGACGATGAGCTGCTGCACGCGCACCCCGACAGCGCGTCCGTCGGGCAACGTGGTCAGTCGTTCGGGCTGCACCATCACCGCGTGCGCCGTCACGTTGAGCAACAGCTTCGGGCACACCGCACCAACCCTCGGACCGTCGAAACCGTCGAGCAGCGGCTGCAACCAGTCGGGCGAGACGATCGCGTCGTTGTTGACGAGCGCGACGTAGTCGATGCCGTCGAGGTCGCGCAGCGCGAGGTTGCAGCCGCGTGCGAAGCCTTCGTTGACGTCGCTCTCGATGAGCGTGACATCGGGATACTGCTCGCGCAGCACCCACACCAGTCCGTCGACGGAAGCGTTGTCGACCACCACGATCTGCAGCCGATCACGTGGGTACTCGGTGGCGCGCAACGCATCGATGCATCGCAGCGTGACGTCGCCACCGTCGAAGTTGATGAGCACGACCCGAACCATTGGCGTGCTCTGCGTGGCCGCCGCTGCGTTCGTCACGGCACGATGCTACCGGGAGGCCGCGCGGCGACTCCGTCGCCTGCTGCGTGTGGAGCGCGGTTCAGTCGACCGCATCGAGCTCGGCGGCGATGGCAGCGATCATCAGTCGCATGCCCTCGTCGAGCCCCACCTTCGGCACCCACTGCAGATCGGTGGTGATGCGATGGAGATCGGGTCGCCGGCGCTGCGGATCGCCCGCGCGTTCGGCCGGCAGCGGCATCAGCTCGATGGTGCTCGACGACCCGGTGATGGCGATGACCTGCTCGGCGAGATCGAGCACGGTGCACTCCACCGGGTTGCCGACGTTGTACGGCCCCGGACCACCGCGCCGCGCCACCGCCAGCAGGCCGTCGACCAGGTCGGAGACGAAGCAGTAGCTGCGCGTGTGCATGCCGTCGCCGTGCACCGTGAGTGGCTGGCCGCTGAGCGCCTGCACGATGAAGTTGACCAGCACTCGACCGTCGTCGATGCGCATGCGCGGGCCGTAGGTGTTGAAGATGCGCACCATCGTGGTGTCGGCTTCGTGCACCCGGCGGTACGCGAACGTGAGTGCCTCGGCGTAGCGCTTCGCCTCGTCGTAACAGCTGCGCGGGCCGATGCTGTCGACGTTGCCCCAGTACGACTCTGGTTGCGGGTGCACGAGCGGATCGCCGTAGACCTCGCTGGTCGACGCGAGCAGGAACCGAGCACCGTCGCGCACGGCCAGGTCGAGCATGATGCGCGTGCCGGTGCTGCCCACGTCGAGGATCTCGAGCGGGATGCGCAGGAAGTCCGACGGCGAGGCAGGACTGGCGAGATGGAACACCGTGTCGAACGGCTTCGACGGATGGAGCTCGGCGTGATCCGGCAGCGGCTTGGTGATGTCGTGATCGACGAGCGTGAAGGCCGGATGATCGGCGAGGTGCGCCACGTTCTGCGGCCGACCGCTGATGAAGTTGTCGATGGCCACCACGGTGTGCCCGTCGGCCAGCAGGCGGTCGCACAGGTGCGACCCGATGAACCCGGCTCCGCCGGCGACCAACGCTCTCATGAGCCGATGCCGACGACGTGGAGGCCCACCGCGGCTGCGGCCTTGCGGTCGAGCAGGTTGCGTGCGTCGACCACGGTGGCCCCGCGCAGTTCGTGACCGACGTGCTCGAGCGGCACGTGAGCGAACTCGGGCCACTCGGTGAGCAGCACCAGCACGTCGGCGTCGTGCACCGCGTCGAGGGCCGACGGCACCTGCACCAGCCCGTCGAGCACGACCGTGGCCTGCGGATCGAAGGCCTGCACCGTGGCGCCGCGTGCGAGCAGCGAGCGCACCACGGCGACGGCCGGCGACTCGCGGACGTCGTCGGTGCCGGCCTTGAAGGCAAGGCCCCACACTGCCACCATGCGACCGCTGAGCGATCCGCCGGCGGCGAGCTCGATCTTGTCGACCAACCGCTCGCGATGCGAGTCGTTGGCGTCGATGACGCTGCGCAGCAGCTCGAAGTCGTACCCGGCTTCCTCGGCCATGTGCACGAGTGCCGCGGTGTCCTTCGGGAGGCACGACCCACCCCAACCGGGGCCTGGGCTCATGAAGTGGGTGCCGATGCGATGGTCGAGACTCATGCCCCGCACGACGTCGGTGACGTTCGCGCCGAACGCCTCGCACAACGTGGCCACCGAGTTCACGAACGACAGCTTCGCGGCGAGGAACGCGTTGGCGGCGTACTTCACGGTCTCCGCCGAGGCGGGGTCGGTGATGAGCACCGGAGCCCCGTTGGTCTGGTACAGCGCCGCCAGCCGGTGCGCGGCCGGCAGGTCGGTGGCACCGATGACCACACGGTCGGGCCGCAGGCAGTCGCCCACGGCCGTGCCCTCGCGCAGGAACTCCGGGTTCGACACGACGTGGATGTCGGGGCGGTCGATGATGCTGCTCACCAGGAGGGCGGCACCCACCGGCACGGTGCTCTTGTTGACCACCACGGTGTCGGGCTGCAGCGACGGGCCGATGCTGGCCGCAGCGGCTTGCACGTAGGAGAGGTCGGCCGCGCCGTCGGCACCCTGCGGAGTGGGCAGGCACAGGAACACGAACTCGGCATGGGCCACGGCATCGGCGTTCGAGGTGGTGAACGACAACCGGCCCGACTGCACGCACTCCTGGACCAGCTCGGCGAGACCTGGCTCGTAGAAGGGGATCTGCCCGGCGGTGAGTGACGCCACGCGAGCCTCACTCACATCGGCGCACACCACCTGATGACCGAAGTGTGCGAGCGATGCTCCGGTGGTGAGACCAACGTAACCAGTACCGATGACCGCAACAGAGGATCCCACAAGGGAAGGAGCATAGAGGTCAGCCTCGCTGAGCACACTCCCACTAGGCTCCCCTCGATGGCCTTCCCCTCGTTGCGACGCGCGGTCACCCGTCGCCTGGGAATCGACGCGCTGCGCGCCGACCATGCCACTCAGGCCGCTGCTCTGGCCGCGCATCAGGCCGCCCTCGACCAGCACGCTGCCGACCTCGTCGCGCTGCATCAGCAGATCGAGCGCGCTCATGAGCAGATCGCCGCGCTGCGCGACGAGCATCGAGCCGCTGCGCTCGCGCAGACCGTCATCTGGGCCACGCTGTGGAACGCCGGCGACCCGATGCAGCTGTCCACCACCGTCAGCGTGGTGCTCCCCACTCGCAACCGAGCCGATCTCCTGCCACGAGCCGTGCAGTCCGTGTTGCGACAGGCCAACGTGCAGGTCGAGCTCATCGTCGTCGACGACGGCAGCACCGACCACACGGCCGCCGTGCTCGCCGGCATCGACGACCGTCGTCTGGTGGTGCTGCAGGGTGGCGGCACCGGTGCCGCCGCCGCGCGCAATCTGGCGATCGGCCGTGCGACGGGCGAGGTCATCGCCTTCGCCGACGACGACAACATCATGGCGCCCGGATGGCTGGCCGCCGCGGCCGGCCATCTGCGAACCCACGAGTCCACCGCCGCCGTGTACGGCGCGCAGATCCGCGAGCCCGAGGACGACGGCGACATCACCCTGCTCTACCGCGTCCCGTTCTCCCGCGACGACATGCTGCTCGGTCCGTTCATCGACCTCGGAGCCACCGCGTTCCGGGCCGGCACCGGCGAACTGCACTTCGACGAGTCGCTCACCGCGCTGATCGACTGGGACATGCTCATCCGCGTCACCGCGCAGAGCCGCCTCGACGCCATCCCCGTGCTCGCCAGCCTCTACACCACGTCCGCACCGAACCGCATCAGCACGCGGCCCGACAAGGCTGACGCACTGCAGACCGTTCAGGCGCGGGCCGCCGCCGAGCGCGCGGCGCGCTGACCCCACCGACATCCAGATCGACTGACCCACGATCAGTTGACCCAGCCCACCACGCTGACCGTGATGCTCGCCGCACTGCTGTTGTAGATGCGGATGTTGCCATCCGCGCCGACCGGCACGAGTGCGAGGTTCACCGCGGTCTGACCCGGGATCCAGTTCACGTTGGAGACGTTCGGTCTCGTGCCTCCGCTGGGGTACGCGGTCACCCACCCGCTCCCCGGCCCGCCGGAGGTGATGAGCACGAACACTGCCGCAACTCCGGAGGTGGCCACACCACCCGTGCCGACCACACGCAGCGCGACATCGGAGCCCGCGGCACGCGAGGTGTTGCCGAGCACCACCGCCGACGGGACGGCGGTGATCTTGCCGGTGGAGCCACCGGTGGCCGTGAAGTAGCCGGTGGCGTCGAAGATGAGGGCGGTCGTGGCCGTGTTGTTGAAGATGGACCACTGGCCGTTCTGGCCGACGCCGGCCAGCACCATGTTCGGTCGTGTGGTGCCGGTGTGCGTGTTCAGGACGGAGGCGTTGGGCTGTGCGGTGCCCGCCGGCCACACCAGCTGCCATGCGCGTCCGGTGGACTGCGTGGCGGTGACGTTGCCGATGACCGCCTTCGCGCCGGAGGGGATGCCGGCCACGTCGGTGACGTCGAGCTGGCGTGTGTCGCTGAGCCCGAACGGCAACTGCGGACCGCCGGCACCCGTTCGCGTGTCGAGCAAGCGCTGCGGGTTGACGGTGACCAGCCGGTCGCCGCCCTGGTTCGGTTGACCCTGGTCGACCCAACCGACGACGTCGACCAGGAAGTGCACATGACCCTGCGAGTACGACTCGACCCGCACGCGGCCACCGACGCCCACCTTGACGAGTTGCATCGAGGCTCTGGTGTCCCATGCGTTCCAGTAGATGCCGGGCGCCTGGTAGTTGCCCGCCGGGTACGACGACTGGTCCTGCCACACGGCCGTGCGCGGCGGCTTCGGGATCAGGCGGACGGCGCCGGAGTGGCTGCCACCGGTGACGGTGATGTTGAGCAGCACCGCACTGACACCACGAGCCGGCACGCCGCCGACGCCGGCGACCTGGAACTCGTGACCGACGCGCGACTGCATGCGGTGCAGCGAGTTCGGGTCCGAGTTGCGACCGTCGCCGGGGGCCAACGATCCGGGCATGCCCAGGCCGGTGCGGGTGTCGACGAGCCGCGTCGGGTTGAGCGAGTGGAACTGTCCCTGGCTGTTGCCCACCGTGCCCGACCACTGGCACTCGTCGATGCCGAAGCAGGTGATGTCGAGGTCGAGGTCGAACTTCGTGTTGCCCGACAGGTTCATGAAGCCGATGGCCTGGCGGCCGGTGGCGGTGTCGGTGATGAACGCGATGTACTGCCCGTTCCACAACGGACCGGTGTTGTACGCGGCGCCGACGCTGTTGCTGGCGCTGAACGCATCCATCGCGTAGCCGGTACTGGTGAGCGGCTGGCCGGTGGTCTGGAAGATCTCGATGCGCACTCGATCAGGAGTGACCGTGGTGCGCGAGAGCACGTCGCCGAAGAACTTGCCCACGTTCGGGCCACCGGGCACCGGGAAGGTGACCATGCCGATGTTCGGCGCGGCGGACGGGCTGATGCGGATGGCGACCGCCCCGTCGCCGTTGAGCGGGTTGTAGTTGCCGGCCGGTGAGGTGGGACGGTCGTAGAACTCCATCCGCACCTGCGACAGCGTGGGCGTCGAGTTCACTCCCACCGGGTTCGGCAGGATCGGGTTGTTCTGGTAGAGCGAGTACGGGTACTCGTAGAACTGCTCGTAGCCGCCGGCGCTGGTGCCGTCGAGCTTCACGTGGTCGATGCCGACCGCGTACAAGCCGTTCGCGGGCAACTGCCAGCGGATCGACATCGACGTGGCAGCGGTGGCCGACGAGGGCCACGCGAGCACTGCTGCCAGCAGTACGACCACGATTCCGGCGCGCGGCCACCTCATGATGACGGGCCCCTCCGCGCGATGTTCTTCACACATTGCTATCGGTCGACGACGCTACTGACTTGAGCGCCCACCTGCCCGTCGCGCGCCGGCGCGCACCCCTATGCTCGGCACGCATGAACGTTCTGGTCACCGGCGGGGCCGGCTACATCGGGTCGCACACGGTGCGACTGCTCACCGCCGAGGGCCACACAGTGGTGGTGCTCGACAGCATGGAGTTCGGCCATCGCGCCGCGTTGATCGACGCCGAGCTCGTCGTCGGCGACATCGCCGACCGACCGCTCGTCACCGAGCTGTGCACTCGCCACCAGATCGAACAGGTGGTGCACTTCGCGGCGTACAAGAACGTCGGCGAATCGATGCAGCGCCCGGAGAAGTACTGGCTCAACAACGTCACGGGTACCGTGCACCTGGTCGAGGCCGTCCTCGCCGCCGGCGTGCGCAACCTGGTGTTCTCGTCGTCGTGCTCGGTGTACGGCACCCCGGCGTCGGTGCCGGTCGACGAGTCGGCCGCACTGCACCCGGAGAGCGTCTACGCCGAGAGCAAGGCCATCACCGAACGCCTGCTCCACTGGTACGGCGAGACCGCCGGTCTGCGCTCGGTGAGCCTGCGCTACTTCAACGCGGCCGGTGCCAGCGCCGACGGCCGCATCGGCGAGGACTGGTCGCAGTCGCTCAACCTGGTGCCGCTGGTGATGAAGGCGGCGCTCGGGCGAGCGGGGGCGATCAAGGTGTTCGGGAACGACTACCCCACTCCCGACGGCACCTGCATCCGCGATTACATCCACGTCGACGACCTGGCCACCGCGCACCTGGCAGCGCTCACCTACCTGGCCGGCGGCGGCGACACCACCGCGCTCAACCTCGGCACCGGCGTGGGCAGCAGCGTGCTCGAGGTCATCGCCGCCACCGAGCGCATCGGCGGCCTGCCGGTGCCGGTGGAGATCACGCCGCGCCGCATCGGCGACCCGGTGAGCACCTACGCCGACCCCACGCTGGCGCACGAGGTGCTGGGCTGGACCGCCACCCGCGACCTCGACGACATCATCACCAGCGCGTGGCAATGGCATGCCGCGAACCTCGACGGCTACGCGAGCTGAGGGTCGGCGGTCGCGTCAGATGTCGCCGAGCC
This sequence comes from Actinomycetota bacterium, assembly GCA_030685215.1. Classification (GTDB taxonomy): domain Bacteria; phylum Actinomycetota; class Acidimicrobiia; order Acidimicrobiales; family Ilumatobacteraceae; genus UBA668. The sequence continues at coordinate 1,920 of JAUXQB010000116.1, read as the reverse complement.
GCTGACGGTCGAGCCAACCGAGCAGCACCGCCACCGCGCGCGGATCGTGGCGCAGGCGGTGGCCGGCGCCGCTGATCAGACGCAGCTCGGCGGAGCCGTGGGCCTCGGCCAGCTGGCGGGCGTCGGCGGTGGGCACGCTCTCGTCGTCGTCGCCGTGCATCACCAGCAGCGGCCGCGGTGCGAACCGGCGCGCAGCGTCGACCGGACGGAACCGGCGCAGCTCGCGGCCCCACTCGTCGAACGACGCAGGGAAGCCGGGCGTTCGGATGGCGCCGATCTCGCGAGCGTGCTCGAGGAACCGACGAGGCTGTGCGGCCCAGTCGTCGAAGTCGGCGCGGGGGCTCAGCAGCGCGGCGCCACGCACGCGTGGATCGTCGGCGGCGACACAGGTGGCGATCGATCCGCCGGTGTTGGTGCCCACCAGCCAGATGCCCAACGGGCTGGTTTCGGCGATGAGGTGATCGATGGCGGCGCGCAGGTCGTCGACCCAACCCTGCAGCGAGAAGTCGCCCTCGCTCGTGCCGCAGCCACGGAAGTTGAACGTCATGCCCACCCACCCGAGCTCGTTGGCGACGCGATCGATGAGCTCGGGGAAGGTGCCGCCGCTCTGGCGCGCGTCGAGAGGCCCGATGGGAAAGCCGTGGCACAGGATGAGGCCCGGCATCGGGCCGGTTCGCCCCGCGGGGCGCGAGAGGTAGCGCGCGAGGGTGAGGCTGCCGGAGGTGAAACTGCCGTTCACCGGCGCGACTACGCCCGAGGCTTGCGATGCCGGCGCGTGCGACCGGGTCGCGCCGGCGAGTACCCGCGGTTGCGCGCCTCGACCAGCGTGTCGGGCCCGAAGCTGAGGCCGACGTCGTTGGCGACGATCTCGTCGATGATCTCCGGGTCGTCCCAGGAGTCGAGGTCGTAGACGAGTTGGGTGCGCTTGTCGCCCAGGAAGCGGGAGTGCTCGAAGCGGGAGGGGCGGTCCATGTCGTCCGACGCTACTCGCGCACCGCTCGCAGCGCGAAGATCTGGCAGCAACACTGCCACCAGCGATCAGGAGCCCCACATGATCCCCACCACCACCATCGACACGCTCGAGGGTTGCTGGCACTCGCTCACCGGGTTGGGCGCCACCCTCACCGAGGCGCAGTGGAAGGCCGCCACCGATCTGCCCGGCTGGACCGTCCAGGACAACCTGTCGCACCTCATCGGCGTCGAGCGCGCGCTGCACGGCCTGCCGGCCACGTCGCACCGCATCGCGGCTCCCGGCCATGTGCGCAACCCGATCGGCGAGATGAACGAGCACGAGGTCGACAGCCGCCGTGCGCTCACCGGCGCTGAGGTGCTGGTCGAGTGGAACGATCTCGTCCGAGACCGGCTCGTCGAGCTGCGCGGCGGCGACGACGAGTACTTCGCCCGCGAGATGATGACCCCCACCGGGCCGGGCACGCTTGCCGACTTCCTGCACATCCGGGTGCTCGACTGCTGGTTGCACGAACAGGACATGCGCCGCGCGGTCGGCGTGCCGGGCAACATGTCGAGCGCCGCGGCCGAGCACACCATCGACCGGCTCATCCGCACCGTGCCGATCGTGGTCGGCAAGCGCGCCGGCACGCCCGAGGGCGGGTCGGTCGTCATCGACATCACCGGTGGCGTGCAGCGGCACCTCGTGTGCGAAGTGCAGAACGGGCGAGCCGCGCTCGTCGACTCCCCCACCTCGGCACCGCTCGTCACCATCGGCCTCGATGCGGAGGCGTTCGTGATGCTCGCCGCCGGCCGCCGCACTGCCGAGCAGGTGGCCGCCACGCATCCGCCCACCATCACCGGCGACACCGACCACGCGCAGAAGGTGCTCACCCAGTTCAACATGATGATCTAGGCCGCCACCCCCTTTTCGGCGTTTGTGTCATGCCTGGAGCGAGGAAACCTCGGCGG
>JAUXQB010000110.1 GCA_030685215.1 Actinomycetota bacterium | reverse complement strand
GGAGCAGGTTGATGCCCACGAGCACGTCGTACTCGCCGAGCCGCAGGTCACGCAGGATCTCGATGCGTTGGATCGTGTCGACGTTGGAGTGCAGGTAGCGCACCCGGAGACCCTGCTCCAGCAGGTACTCGCTGAGGTCCTCCGCGATCTTCTTGGTGAGGGTGGTGACGAGGATCCGGGCGTCGTCGGCGATCCTCTTGTTGATCTGATCGATGAGGTCGTCGATCTGCCCCTTGGTGGGCTTGACGATGACCTCCGGGTCGACCAGGCCGGTGGGGCGCACGATCTGCTCGACCACCTGCTGGCTGTGCTGGATCTCGTAGGGCGCGGGCGTGGCCGACACGAACACGCACTGGTTGATGCGCTCGATGGTCTCCTCGAAGCGCAGCGGCCGGTTGTCGCGCGCGCTGGGCAGGCGGAAGCCGTGCTCGACCAGGATGTCCTTACGGCTGAGGTCGCCCAGGTACTGGCCGTGCAGCTGCGGCACCGCCACGTGGCTCTCGTCGATGACGAGCAGGAAGTCTTTCGGGAAGTAGTCGATGAGCGTGAACGGCGGCTGCCCGGCGACGCGGCCGTCGATGTGCATGCTGTAGTTCTCGATGCCGTTGCAGTAGCCGACCTCCTGCATCATCTCCAGGTCGTACTGCGTGCGCATGCGCAACCGCTGCGCCTCGAGCAGCTTGCCGTTGGCCTCGAACCACGCGAGCCGATCCTGCAGCTCGGCCTCGATGCCGATGACCGCGCGGCGCATGCGCTCTTCGCCGGCCACGTAGTGCGTGGCCGGGAACACCATCACCTGGCTGAGCTCTTGCAAGGTCTCGCCGGTGAGCGGGTCGATGATGGTGATGCGGTCGACCGTGTCGCCGAACATCTCGATGCGCGTGACGGTCTCGTCGTACGACGGGTGCACCTCGATGGTGTCGCCGCGCACGCGGAACTTGCCGCGGCCGAGCGCGATGTCGTTGCGGTCGAACTGCAGGTCGACCAGGCGGCGCAGGATGCTGCGCATGTCGTAGTCGACGCCCGTGTGCAGTTCCAGCAACTGCCCGCGGTACTCCGCGGGATCGCCCATGCCGTAGATGCAACTGACCGACGCGACCACGATGGTGTCGCGGCGGGTGAGCAGCGCGGCCGTGGCGGAGTGACGCAGCCGATCGATCTCGTCGTTGATGGACGAGTCCTTCTCGATGTAGGTGTCGCTGCTGGCGATGTACGCCTCGGGTTGGTAGTAGTCGTAGTAGCTGACGAAGTACTCGACCCGATTGTTGGGGAAGAACTCGCGCATCTCCTGCGTGAGCTGCGCGGCGAGCGACTTGTTGGGGGCCAGGATGAGCGTGGGCCGCTGCGTGGCCTCGATGGTCCAAGCGATCGTGGCGCTCTTGCCGGAACC
>JAUXQB010000106.1 GCA_030685215.1 Actinomycetota bacterium | reverse complement strand
AGAGCATGAGATGAGAACACTTCGATACTCGATCAACGTCACCCTCGACGGCTGCTGCCACCACGAGGCAGGGCTCCCACCGGACGAAGAGTCGATGCGCTATTGGACCGCGGAGATGGAGCGCGCCGATGCGCTGCTCTTCGGCCGGGTGACCTACGAGATGATGGAGTCGGCGTGGCGGCGGCCGGCCACGGGCACATGGCCCGACTGGATGGGTGAGTGGGACACCCCGTTCGCCGAGGGCATCGACCGGGCGAAGAAGTACGTCGTGTCGAGCACGCTGAGCGAGGTCGATTGGAATGCCGAGTTGGTGCGAGGCGACTTGGGGCAGGCCGTCCATCGGCTCAAGCAGGAGCCGGGCGAGAGTCTGTGGGTGGGTGGCGTGACGCTCCCTCTGGCGTTGGCAGATCTGGGGCTGATCGACGAGTACGAGTTCGTGGTGCAGCCGGTCCTTGCCGGACACGGGCCGACGTTGCTCGCCGGTCTGCGCGAGCGCATCCAGCTCGAGCTGGTGGATCGCCATGAGTTCCGCTCGGGTGCGGTCGCCATGCGGTACCGGCCCGCGTGAGCGACGGCCAGACGTGATGTAAGAGCGCGTCGAAACTCGAGACACTGCGCCGGCGACACAGCACTAGCGTCGCCGCGATGGACGGCGTGGCACTGCGCATCGACGAGCTCGCAGCGTCGACGAACTTCAGTGGGGTCGTACGCGTCGACTCGCACGGCGCCACGGTCGTCGAGCGCGCCTACGGGATGGCGAACCGCGCGTACGGAATCGCCAACACGCCACACACGAAGTTCGCGCTCGCCAGTGGCGCGAAAGGGTTCACCGCACTCGTGGCCATGTCGCTGATCGAGGAAGGCCGGCTCACTCTCGACACCACCGCCCGATCGTTGCTCGGCGCCGACCTGCCGCTCATCGACGCGGGCGTCACCATCGAGCACCTCCTCGCCCACACATCAGGCATCGGCGACTACCTCGACGAAGGCGCAGACGGCGACATCCTCGACTACGCGATGCCCATCCCGGTGCACCTGCTCTCGGAGCCCGAGGCCTACCTGCCCGTGCTCGACGGCTTCCCGAGCAAGTCCGCTCCCGGCGAGCAGTGGGCGTACAACAACGGAGCGTTCGTGGTGCTGGCGGTGCTCATCGAACGAGCGAGCGGCAGCTCGTACTACGACCTCGTGCGCGACCGCGTGTGCGCGCCGGCCGGGCTGCACGACACGGAGTTCCTACGCTCCGACCAGCTCCCGGGTGACGCCGCCGTCGGCTACCTGCACTCCGAGGGACTGCAGACCAACACGCTGCACATGCCCGTGCGAGGCGCCGGCGACGGCGGCATCTACTCCACGCTGGCCGACGTGCACGCGTTCTGGCGTGCGTTCTTCGACGGCCGCATCGTGTCGCCGTCGACGGCGGCCGAGATGGTGCGACCACGACCCACCTCCGACGACGAGGACGACGGCTACGGTCTCGGCTTCTGGCTGCACCCCGACAGCGATGGCGTGAAGCTCGCCGGCTACGACCCGGGCGTCTCGTTCCGCACCCTGCACCAACCGAGCACCGAGCTCGTCGCCACGGTCATCTCCAACACCGCCGATGGCGCGTGGCCGATCGCACGACTGCTCGACGGGATGATCACCACCCGTTCGTAGTCAGTCGTCGAAGGTCCAGTTCATCGTGAACCCGGCCTCGGGCTCCTCGGCACCGGCCGAGCGATAGGTGGCCTCCGCCGGCTCGTTGTCGGGCTCGATCGGTACCCACATGCCGTAGCAGCCTCGTTCGATCGCGAGATCGGCGAGCGCCGCCACCAGCGAGCGCGCGATGCCGCGGCGCCGGTACGCGGCATCGACACCGAGCTCGTAGAGCATCATCTCCACACCCTTGTCGGGGTGCAGGTTCTCGATGCCGGTGACGAACCCGACCGCCTCGTCGCCCCACCAGGCGAACAGCATGTGGTGCCCGTCGCGGGCGAAGAACGCTTCGGTCCACTCGCGCTGGGGTTCGTCGTCGAACAGGTGGCCGGCGCCCATCACGTCGTCGACGTCGGCGGCAGTGAGATGGCGGATCTCGAGGGTCACGATGTGTTCACCAACTTCCTGGCGTAGTCGAGTGCGTGTCGCACGGAGTCGGTGAACGCCGTGCCGGTCCAGGCGATGTCGAACGCAGTGCCGTGGTCGACCGACGTGCGCACGATCGGCAGGCCGAGCGTCACGTTGACCCCGGTGTCGAACGCGATGAGCTTCATCGGTCCGTGCCCCTGGTCGTGGTACATGCACACGATGGCGTCGTAGCGACCACGATGCACCGCCTGGTGGAAGACGGTGTCGGCAGGGTGTGGGCCGCTGGCGTCGATGCCGGCGGCCACCGCGCTGGCGATGGCGGGCACGATGTGCTCGATGTCGTCGGTGCCGAACAGTCCGTGCTCGCCGGCGTGCGGGTTGAGGCCGCACACCGCGATGCGCGGCGCGGGCAGGAAGCGCCGCAGTACCTCGTCGGTGAGCTGGATGACGTCGAGCACGCGATCGTGGCGCACGCGCGTGATGGCCTCGCTCAGCGAGCAGTGGGTGCTCACGTGAGTGACCGCCAGCTGACCGCCGGGCAGGGCGGCCGTGAGCATCATCGTCACCTTCTGCACGCCGCACAGCGCGGCGATGAACTCGGTGTGACCGACGAACGAAGGGTCGGTGAGCTGCGTGGCCTCCTTGTTCATCGGCATCGTGACGACACCGGCCACCTTGCCGGCAAGCGCGTCGAGTGTGGCGCGCTCGACATACGCGCGCGCGGCCGCACCCGAGGCCGCGTCGAGCACCCCGGGCCGATGGTCGGCCGCGGTGAGCAGCCCGAGGTCGACCAGCGGGAGCGTCGACCAGTCGACCGTCAACCCGAGCAATGCGGCACCGTGGCGCAGGATGGCCTCGTCGCCGTACACGACCACGCCGTCGCCGAGGCCACCTTCGCAGTGGCGACGGAGCACGATCTCGGGGCCGATGCCCGAGGCATCGCCCATGGTGATCGCCAGCGGTGAGGTCATGACTCGAACGGTAGCGTCGCCGGCGATGACGCCCGCCGCACGACCCGACACACGAACGTCAGAGCACCCCCTCGCCGCCATGCTCGCGGCTGCGGCATCGGGTTCGTTCCCGCCACCCGACGGCTCGCTGACCGTGCTGCCCCCTGCGAACGATGTGCACGCGGTGGTGGCGTTCAGCGCACACTCGCTGCTGCTGACGGACCACACGCAGGCGGACGTGGAGGCGCGCGGCGTCGACGCCTACGGCGGCTCGATGCACCCGGACCACCAGCGCTGGCTCGCCGGCCACCGGCTGATCGGCTCGCTCGACGTGGTGCTCGTACGCCGCGCCACTGGTCGCATCCACAACGTCGAGCAACCCACTGTCGACCTCGACCACCCACGAGTGCGGCGCGCCGAACTGCACCGGCGCGACGTGCGCGTGGCGGCGGACGACCGCGGGCTCGTCACCATCGGCCGTGGCCTGGTCGATCGCTGGGAGATCTCCGTCGAACTGTTCGACGGCGTGCCGCACGGCCTCGGCGCGGGTCGTGCGCTCATCGACACCGGGCTCGCGATGCTCCCGCAGGGTGCATTGGTGTGGGCACAGGTGGCCGCCGGCAACACCGCGTCGTTGCGAGCATTCCTCGGTGCCGGCTTCGTGCCCATCTGCAGCGAAGTGCTGTTCAGCCACCGACCCGACTGAGCAACCGCACCAGCGTGTCGGCGTCGCCGAAGCCGCCGGCCTTGGTGATGACCAACGGGCCGCCGCCGTACTCGTCGAGACTCCACGGCATCCCCGGGGCCACAGACCCTCCCACCAGCCGCGGGGCATCACCGAGGAACGCCGCGGCGGTGTCGCCGCCGATGACGACGATGGTGGCCGGCTGCAACTCGGCGGCACGCGTGCGCGCGTGCGCCGCCAACTCGCGGGCCACGTGGGGGTGGAGGGATCCTTCGGTCTCGGGCGCGGCGAGGATCTCGAGGTGCGGCGCCACGGCGGCCAACCGCGCGACCTGCTCGCGAGACACGGCATTCGCGCTGCCGCAGACCACGAGCATCGGCGACCGAACGGTGGCCACCGCACGCGGACGATGGGCGCCGGCACCGCGCGCGGCGAACGCCGCCCCCAATGGACCCGCGGGCCCGGCCACCAGCACGTCGGGGGCGTCGGCGAGCACGGCGGCCAGCGCGTACATGGCCGCATGGTCGGGCACGTCGCACAACGCCACCTCGTCGCGGCCGTGCAACCACTCCCGCAACGCCGCGGCGTGCGGCACGAGCGTGCCGTGCGCGAGGTGGTCGTGCACGCTGCCGATCGGGGCGCCGTGCACGTGCACCACTCCCCCGAGGCAGGCGCGCCCCATCTCCGGCCATCCGGCCAGCACCACCACCCGCCGACCGGTGGCGAGCCGGCGCGCTTCCAACTCCACTGCCCAGTTGCCACGCAGGGTGGAGTCGATCTTGTGCGCGGTCCAGCGCGCGGGAGTCGCGTCGATGCCGCCGGCACGCGCCGCGGCACTGTCGGCATCGACACCGCGCGACCCCAGGTCGACCACGAGCGAGCCCTCGACCGTGGCATCCGTCGCCACCATCACCGGACCCACGACTGCGGCGAACAGGGCCGCCACTTCGAACGCACCGGTGCGGTCGTCGGCCGCGACCAACCAATCCCTCACGCGAGTGTCAGTTGACCTTGCGCTCATGGCCGGCCCAGTACGGGTCGCGGAGGTCCTTCTTGAGCACCTTCATCGCGCCCGACAGCGGGAGCGGCTCGGTGCGGAACTCGACGCTCTTGGGCAGCTTGTAGCCGGCGATCCACTCGCGGCAGTGATCGATGAGCTCGGCCTCGGTGGCCGACGCACCTTCCTTGAGCACGACGATGGCGTGCACGGCCTCGCCCCACTTCTCGTGCGGGATGCCGATGACGGCCACCTGCAGCACCGACGCGTGGGAGGCGACCGCGTTCTCGACCTCGGTGGAGTACACGTTCTCGCCGCCGGTGACGATCATGTCCTTCACCCGGTCGACGAGGAACAGGAACCCCTCGGGATCGAGGTAGCCGGCGTCGCCGGTGTGGTACCAGCCGTCGCGGAACACCTCGGCGGTGGCCTCGGGCTTGTTCCAGTACTCGACCATGAAGTTGCCGGCGCGCGCACACACCTCGCCGGGCACTCCGGGCGGCAGCAGGTTGCCCTCCTCGTCCTGGATGGACAGCACGACGCCGACCATCGGCCGGCCGGCGGAACGCAGCATCTTGCCGCCCGAGCGGTGCGCCTCGGGGTCGAGGAAGGTGAGCACGCTCGAGCTCTCGGTCATGCCGTAGCCCTGCCAGATGTTCATGTCGGGATACAGCGCGAGCAGCTTCTCGAGCAGCGCTTGCGGCATCGGCGACGCGCCGTAGACGAGGTCGGTGAAGCTGCCCAGACCGGCCGGCGTGAAGTCGGGGTGGGCCATGGTCATGCCGATCATCGTCGGCACCATGACGGTGGTGGTGGGCTGATAGGCCTGCACCACCTTGGCCACGGCCGCCGGATCGAACAGCGGCAGGATGACGGAGTGCGCGCCCTGGGCTGGCCCACCGAGCACACCGAACATGGACGCCGCGTGGAACATGGGCGTCTGGATGAGGTTGACGGTGGTGTGGTCGAACGTGAGCCGCATCATCACGTGGTACGCGTTGAGGATCTCTGCGCGCTGATCGAGCAGCACACCCTTGGGCAGGCCGGTGGTGCCGCCGGTGTACATCAGCACCACCGGGTCGGTCTCCTCGCCTTCGTCGGGCACAGTGGGTGTGGCGGCGGCGAGCAGATCGGCGTGGCGCACCGTGTGCGGCACATCGCCATCGCCCACCAGCACCACGTGCTCGAGGCCGGCTTCCTGCTTCACCGAGTCGATGAGCCCCGCGAACCATGCGTCGACGAAGCACACCTTCGTGCCCGAGTCGCGCAGCACGTAGGCGAGCTCCTTGGGAGCGAACCGCAAGTTGAGCGGGTTGACCACGCCGCCGCCGAGGAACGCTGCGTGGTAGAGCTCGAGGTACTCGGGTGAGTTGAGCATCATGATCGCGAAACGGTCGCCGCGGCCGACGCCGAGGTGCTGCAGACCACCGATCGTGCGCTGCACGCGCTGGAAGTGCTCGGCGAACGTGGTGGTGACCCCCGTGCCAGCGTTGGTGGCGCACGGACGGTCGGCGAACTTCGTCACGGCGGGGAGTAGCAGGCGGTGGTAGATGAGCTCCTTCATGGCCTCACCATAGACCGGAGCGAGAACGCAACCTTTCGGACACCCTCCGGACACATCGGCTCTTGTCGATGTTCACGGAGCAGGGCTACGGTCGGGGCCGACGTCGCGGCGGGCACCGTCATCTGCAAGTTTCCATCCTCTCTCGAAGGTGAACTCCATGAGATCAGCCCGTACGTCACGGTGGGGTGCGCTCTGCATCGTCGCCGCCGCCGCGTTCGCCAGTGTCCACACTCCAGTCAACGCGGCGCCGCAGGTCGCCGGGCCGGGTGAGGTCGACCTGACGTTCCTCAACATCAACGACTTCCACGGTCGCATCGACTCCAACACGGTGAAGGTGGCCGGCACCATCGAAGCGCTCCGCGCCGCCGGCGGCGAAGGCGCCACGCTGCTGCTGTCGGCAGGCGACAACATCGGCGCCTCGCTCTTCGCCTCTGCACTCCAGGGCGACCAGCCCACCATCGACGTGCTCAACGCACTCGACATGCACGCCTCCGCGGTCGGCAACCACGAGTTCGATCAAGGCGTCGCCGACCTGCTCGACCGGGTCATCGCCGGCGGCACCAACGCGCAGTTCCCGTTCCTGGGCGCCAACGTCTACGACAGCACCGGCACCCCCATCCTGCCGGAGTACGCCCTCTTCGAGGTCGGCGGCGAGACGGTCGGTGTCATCGGCGCCATCACCGAGGAGACGCCCTCGCTGGTGTCACCCGCCGGCATCGTGGGGCTCACCTTCGGCGAGCCGGTGGAGGCGGTCAACCGCGTGGCCGGTCAGCTCACCGACGGCGACCCGACGAACGGCGAGGCCGACATCATCATCGCCGAGTACCACGAAGGTGCGGGTGCGGGCATCCCCGACGGTTCGACGCTCGAACAGGAGATCGCGCACGGCGGTGCGTTCGCTCGCATCGCCACCGAGACCAGCGCCCAGGTCGACGTCATCTTCACCGGCCACACGCACAAGGCGTACGCGTGGGACGGACCCGTGCCCGGCGACCCCACCCGCACGCGCCCGATCGTGCAGACAGGTTCCTACGGCGAGCGCATCGGCAAGGTGGTGCTCACCGTCGACCAGGACACCAAGACCGTGGTTGCCTACACCGCCGAGAACGTCAGCCGCACCACCACCGCCGACGCCACGCTGGTGGCCACCTATCCCCGCGTCGCCGCCGTGAAGACCATCGTCGACGCAGCGCTGGCGGAGGCCGCCGTCATCGGCAACGTGCCCGTCGGCAGCGTCACCGGTGACATCACCACCGCGTACTCGGGCGGCAGCTTCGTCGGCGGCGTCTACACCGGCGGCGGCCGCGACGACCGCGCGAAGGAGAGCGCCCTCAGCAACCTGGTGGCCGACTCACTGGTCAGCTCACTCAGCGATCCGCTGCGTGGCGGCGCCACCATCGGCATCGTCAACCCCGGCGGCCTGCGCAACGAGCTCTTCTACGCTCCCGACGGCATCGTGTCGTACGCGGAGGCGAACGCCGTCCTGCCGTTCGTCAACAACCTGTGGACCGTTACGCTCACCGGCGCACAGTTCAAGACGCTGCTCGAGCAGCAGTGGCAACGCGACATCAACGGCAACGTGCCATCGCGTCCGTACCTCCAGCTCGGCGTGTCGGACAACGTGTCGTACACCTTCGACGCCGCACTCGCCGAGGGTTCGCGCATCACGTCGATCACGGTCGACGGTGCACCCATCGACCCGGCCGGCGAGTACCGCATCGGCACCTTCTCGTTCCTCGCGGTGGGTGGCGACAACTTCCACATCTTCCGCCAGAGCACCGACGTGCGCGACTCCGGTCTCATCGACCGCGACGCGTGGATCCAGTTCATCACCGACAACAGCCCGCTCACCCCGGACTTCGCTCGCCGCACGGTCGCGGTGTCGCCGCTGCCCACCTCGGCGTCCATCGGGCAGCCGTTGGCGTTCACGGTGTCGTCGCTCGACCTCACCAGCCTCGGCTCACCGGCCAACACCACGTTGGCCGCCTCGATCGGTGGCGTCTCGCTCGGCAGCGTGGCCGTGGTGAACGGCGCCGCCACCGTCGATCTGGTCGTGCCGCCCGGCACGCCGACTGGCGCCCAGACGCTCGTGCTGGTGGCCTCGCCGTCGAACACGACAGTGCACATCCCGGTGCAGGTGGTCGACAACCGGATCGTGTCGACCACCACGCTCAGCACGAACCGCTCGTCGCAGCGCTTCGGCGGCCCGCAGCGGGCCACGCTCACCGCATCGGTCGCGCTCGGCGACCAGTCGATGGCCGGCGGCACGGTGCAGATCCTGCAGGACGGCCTGGTGATCGCGACGCTGTCGTTGGTCAACGGCACGGCCACCTACACCCTGCCGGCCGACACTCCTGCCGGTGCCCACCAGTACGTGGCGGTGTTCGCCGACACGAACGCGATTGCCGGCAGTCGCTCGGAGGCCGACACGGTCACGGTGACCAAGGCCTCCTCGGTCACTGTGCTGCTCACCAACAAGATCGTCGTGCGCAAGGGCCAGCCCGGCCCGGTGGCCACCGCGTACGTGTTGCTGAACAGTGCCGCCACCGCCACCGGCACGGTGAGCTTCACCGTCGACGGTGTGGTGGTGGGCACGGCTGCCGTGGTGAACGGTCGCGCCGTGCTGCAGCTCCCGAGCAACCTCGGCGTCGGGCTGCACCTGGTGCGGGCGAAGTACTCCGGTGCGGAGTCCATCACCGGATCCACCAGCAACACCTTCCTGGTGCTCGTCAAGCGGTGAACCCGCGACCTCGATGAGCGTTCGGCTGCGGCTTCGTCCCCTCGGGGGCGGGGCCGCAGCCGCGTTCAGTGCCGGGCGCGCGCCAGCCAGTCGGCCACCGCCTGCAGCCCGAGGATGTACTGCTCGCCCATCATCTTCGACATCGTCCACCCACCGAGCGCGAGGATCTTGTACTTCTCCCCCGCGGCCGTCGTGAAGCGCAGCTCGAACTCCGAGTTCTGCGCCATCCACTCCCGGAAGCCGCCGCCCTCGCCCCAGATTGCAGCGGCCGTGATGTCGACCGCTCGCAGCCACGTCACCGGCGCCGATGGCTGCATCTTCCGATCGAGCGGTTGGATCGCCATCAGGTGCGTGGACACCGCGACCGCGTACATCTGATTGCTGAACGTCTTCGACTGGTTGCCGAGGAACGCTCCCACCATCGGATCCTCCGGCGGGAACAGCGACTGCATGTACCCGTGCACGGCGCCGAACGCCCGCTGTTGGCTGTCGAACATCCCCATGGCGACCTCCTGTGATCGCGTGCGAGCGTAGTTCCGCGTCAGGACACCGTGGTGCGCTGCGCGCCCCAGGCCCGCAGCGCGGACTGCGCCATGGCCGACCATCGTTGCTGCTCCGCCGGTCCGTGGCACCGGCGGCCGGCGATGGTGGCGATGATGCACAGGTCGGCCAACGCATCGTGCGAGCGAGCGGTGGCCGCGGCGGTGACGAACAGGTCGGTGGTCGCGTGCGATGCCATTGCATCGAGCAGCTCGACGCGATGGGCGTAGTCGTGCGGGTTGACCACGGCCGCCCGGCGCAGCAGTCGCTCGGCCCGTCGGGCCGCGCGTCGGTCGACGTCGGCTCCGAGCGCACGCAGCACCGCCAGCTGGAAGGCGTGCTGCCCGGCGATCACCTCGCCCGGCGCCATCCGCCGGTTCGGTGAGGCGGCTCGCACCGACCGGGCCGCGTCGTCGATGCGATCGTTCACCAGCGCCACGAACGCGGCCAGCGTGTGCACCATCAGCGCCAACTCGCCGCGCCGCGACTTCGCTCCGGTCCACGCGGGCAACGAGAAGCGGTCGCCGTCGAGCACCCTCCGATCGCCGAGGCCCTCACGGAGATCGGTGACTGCCTGCCCGACGAGCTTCACCCGCTGGGTGAACGCGCCTTCGCCGAGGCGCTCGAGATCCGCGACCAGTTCCACCACCATCTCGTCCACGCGGGCGAGCGGCCGGCAACTGAGCAGCGCGTGCAGCACCGCGAAGGTTCCGCCGGTGTGTGCGTAGCCCCCACGGCCGATCGCCAGGCCGTCGCGGTACTCGGTGAGCAGCGGCTCGATGGTGAGGTGCAGCGGCTCGCCCCAGTGCCGCACGAAGCCGTTGTACGCGAAGCACACCATCGTGCGCACCGGTCCACCCGACCGATCGGCGAGCACCATCCCCGCGCGGCCGAACCCGATGCCGCGGGCCAGGTCGCGACCGAGGCCGCATTGCAGCAGTCCGTAGCCGGCCACGAAGTACGAGCTGGACACGCCGACGCCATGGCGGGCCGTCAGGCGTATGCCGCGCAGCACCAGCATGACGTGCGTCAGTGGCTCCGTCGTGTACGCGAGGTGCACGGCACTGAGCATCGTGTCGAGCGATGCGCGCACTCTCTCGTCGGTGAGCGGCGGCCCGTCGAGGAACGACTCCGGCGTGCGACCCCGCAGCGCACGGCGCACCGCCATGTACTCACGCGCGACCTGTGCGACGCTGGGCTTCGCCGGAAGCTTCTCACCGAGGTCGCGCAGGATCAGCTGCATCTCGGCGAGGCCGCCGGACTGATCCTGCCGGGTCCACCAGCGGTTGCCCAGCAACCGCAGCGCGCGGACGCGTTGCATCGCGTTCGGTTGGTGCGCCCATGCGGTGTCGAGGAGCTGATCGACCAACGTGGCCCGCCCGACGATGAGCGCGTTCTCGGCCGCGCGTAGGTGCAGCTCGAAGGTGCGATCACCGTCGTGCTCCCACGCCATCGGGCCGAGTGCGGTGAGCGCTCGCAGTTGGAGGTCGAGCGCTGCGGCATACCCGCCGCTGCGGTGTGCGGAGCGCGCCGCGGATTCGCACCACTCGATGTAGTGCGCGGTCTCTGCGGCGTCGAGCGCCTGCTCGTGGCCTTCGAGCAACTGCAGCACCTCGAACCGCTGCGCCTCGGTGAACATCGACCCGTCGGCTCGCTGTGGGCGAACGCCTCCCGCGCCGTGCGGGCCGGCGAGCGCGAGTGCAGCGCGACCGATGCGCATCCGGAGCGCTCCGCGCGTCGGCTCGTCGATGCTCTCTGCCGCCGCCCGGCGCAGGCCGTCGTCGTGGAAGCGCACCGCACCGGACGGGCTCCACTGCAGCAACTGATCGGCGTGCAGCCTGCTGAGCACCGCATCGACGGTGTCGACGGATCGGTCGAGCGCGAAGGCCAGCACCGTCGGGTTCGCCACCTGCCCGGCCAACGCGGCAGCGTGCAGCACCGGACGGTGCGCGGGCAGCACACGCTCCACACGCAAGCGGGTGAGCTCGGCGACACCCGGCGACGGCGCCATCGCGAGGGCGGTGTCGGACCAGCTCCACTCGCCGCGACGAGGGTCGACCACCAGATGAGCGTCCGCGAGCAGCGTGTGCAGGTCGGCGATCGCGAGACCGGGGTTGCCACCGGAACGGGTCCACAGCGCATGGGCCAACGGCGAGGCAGAGCCGTCGACGATGCCGAGCCCGTCGCTCACCACCTGATGCATCGCCGAGCCGCTCAACGGTGGCACCAGCACCCGGCGCACGGGCACACCGGTGCTCGCGATGAGATCGAGGCGAGCCGACAGCGAGTTGGTCTCGGCATCCGTGCGGCGGGCCACCACCACGACCAGCGGCTCGGCGAGCGACGCCACCACCGAGAACACCGCGAGCGACGCAGGGTCGGCCGCGTCGGCGTCGTCGAAGAGCGTGACGAACGGACCGGCCACCGCGAACGCGCCGATCACCGCTTTGGCCGTCACCTCGGCGCGAGCGGCCAGGTCGACCGCCGAACCCTCGCCAGGTTCAGGATGCTCGCCGAGCAGCATCGACAGCGACGGCGCCAGCTGCACCGCCATCGCGACGTTGCTGCCGATGCGTTGCTGCAGCGCCTCGATCACGCGCTGGCGAGTGCCGTGTGGCGCTGCCTGCACCCGCGCCACCGCAGACGCCACCAGGTCTCGGGGCCCCGCCAGCGGCACCCGGCTGCCACCGGTGGCGAACTTCGCACGAGCGTGCATGACGCGTCGCTCGACCAACCACTGCTCGAACGCGGTCAGCAGCGTGGTTCGCCCCGCGCCCGACGGCCCCTCGATCACCAGCACGCACGGCCGCCCCTTGAGCTCGGCGGCGGCCACGGCCTCGGCGAGCGCGGTGAGCTGTGGCTCGACGCCGATCGCGCGGGCAGGGTCGCGCCACGTGAGTGCGAACCGGTGCACTGCGAGCGGGAACGCGCTGCACAGGCCCGTCGCACGCAGTTCGTCGCGGCAGCGGGCCAGGTCGTGCACGAAACCGACCACCGAGCGGTAGCCGTCGCCGGCAGGAGTGCGGTACCCGGCGTCGAGCACCGCCCGCAGACCCGCAGGCACGTGGTGCCCTGCTTGCAGCAGCAGATCGTCGAGCAGCCGCGACATCGCGCCGAGATCGTCGGCCGGAGCGCGCCGGCTGCCCAGCGTCCACGGCGCCGCGAGCATGGCCGCTCCGTCGCGCAGCGAGATGGTGTGCGCGCTGATGGCTCCGTGCCCGACGCCGTGCACGTGCAGCTCCGCGAGTGCGGGCGCCACATCGATCGCGATCTGGAGGAGATCGACCACCGAGTACGACAGCATCGACAGGTCCGCCAGCGCACGACCCACGGGAGCCTCTGCGACCAGCGCCGAGCGCGTCGGTAGGTCGATCAGCTCCACGAAGCGTGCGATGGCGGGATGACTCACCATCTGCATCACGTCGGCGTGCGCTGCCAGCTGCAGACGCAGCTCCTCGGTGGGGAGATCGCCCGCGTGCGTGTACACGACCACCGGCTCGCCGTCGTCGTTCACGCCGCGCATCACCGCGATCTCGCCGTGGACCTCGGTGGTGACGAGTCGCTGGTAGCCGGGAAGGACGACTTCCGTCACGCCGGACGTCCGAAGGAGTACCCGGAGATCTCGTCGAGCGAGGGCGCGCCGGTGAGTGCGTACGACGCGAGCATTCCCGACATCACGGCGCCCTCGAACGAGCCGATGTTGATGCCCGTGAAGATCCAGTCGCTGGCGAGGGCGACGTTGGTGAAGCCGCTCTCCCAGGCCTTGGGCCGGAACCCGACCGAACCGGGAGGCGACGGGACGTAGCGCTCGTTGGGGTCGATGTTCGCACGCCAGTACTGGTGGTGGAACCGCGCCTCGCCCTGCGCCGGCGACTCCGGCGGGCACCAGAGTGCCGAGAAGTCGAACGACTGCGGTGTGGCGGCCATGGTGCCGGCAGCCGGCATCACCGACGTCGCAGTGCGCAACCACTGCACCACGGTGGCGCGAGCCCGCTCCTTCTCCACGGCCGGCGTGGCGTGCTCGCTGAACGGTGGCCACGGGCCCTCGTGCTGCAGCGGCCCGCAGAAGTAGAAGACCGCCTTCGGCGCGTCGTCGCCCTCGCGCGACCACTGCTCTGCGGTGAGCACGTCGGTCATGTCGGCGAAGCCGAGTGGTGGCACCGCGGCGCCGCCGCACACGCGGTCGGTGCCGCGCATGGCCGGCAGCCCGAGCTCCTGCGAGGTGCGGTTGGTCCAGATCTGCGAGGCGAGCGTGGCGAGGCCACCGAGGCCGTCGACCGAGGCGGCCCACGGAGCGGCGGCCACCAGCTCGGGAGCGATGTGGGGCAGGCAGGGCAGCGGCACCGCCAGCACCACCTGGTCGAAGTCGGTACCGACTCGCAGCACCTCGTGCGCGACCGGCTCCCACGGGCTCCACCACGACTCGAGGTCGACGTGCTGCTCGAGCAGCTGGGCACCCTGCTCGAGCTGACCGTAGATGGGCGCGTTGGGCCACACCCAGCTGCCGTCGTCGAGTCTCGCGAGCGGCTGGTACTGAGCATCGTCGAACGTGGTGGCCTGCACCGCGACCCGGATCGAGTCGACGTCGACGCCGTCGGGGCTGAGCCCGATGTGCTCCACCTTGCGGAAGAAGCGGAACTTCACCCCGCGCTGCTCGGCCACTCGGTAGAACGGCGCGACCACGGTGTCGCCGGTGCCGCGGTGGAACCAGTAGGTGGCCTGCCCGCACGCGAGCACCTGGCGGAGCACGAACCACAGGAAGCCGG
This sequence comes from Actinomycetota bacterium, assembly GCA_030685215.1. GTDB lineage: Bacteria > Actinomycetota > Acidimicrobiia > Acidimicrobiales > Ilumatobacteraceae > UBA668. The sequence goes on along the minus strand of JAUXQB010000106.1, from coordinate 18,500 downwards.
CAGCGCTGAACTGCGGGTCGCGTGCGGTGTCGCCACTGGGGAACTGGAAGCACATCTCGGCCGGCATCTGCACCGGGCTGCTGTTCACGGCCACCTCGCTCATGCCGTGCCGGCGGCACCAGTCCATGAAGTTCTCGCCGTCGACCGAGTCGATGCCGTGCTCGAAGATGTGATCGGCGATCACACCACGAGCGACCGTCGCGTACAACGACAGCTGGCAGTACACCGAGCGCAGCAGTGCCACGTGTTCACCGATGCTCTCGCCGAGCAGGCGATGCACCACTTCCACCGCGTGGTCGAGCTCGTGCACCGCGTGCCCGTGCAGCGCCGCGTCGGGCAACGCCGGCTGCTCCGAGTGCTGGGCGTGCGACGAGCGGAGCAGCTCGAGGTGCTGCACCGCGTGGGGCCGGTGCGCGCTGCCGTCGCCGGCGTACCCGAGTGCCTCCGCCAGCAGCTCCAAACCCAGGCGCAGCAACTCGCGGATGAGCACCTTCGGCGAGGGGTAGTCGGCCGCACCCCACGGTTCGAGCTCGTTGTTCGGCAGGTGCTGCGGCGTGAGGTGCCAGCGATCGCGGAAGTAGTCGGCGAGCTGGATGTAGTTGCTCGGGATCAGTTCGTTCTGCATCGTGCTGACCGGTTCACCCGCGGTGGGCTGCAGCTCCGCGAGACACCCGTCGAGCGTGCGCAACGAGTTGACGTACATGTTCCCGAACAGGTGGATGCCGTGCTCCTCGATGCGGGCGTCGCCGTGCAGTCGCCACTCGCCGTCGACGTACGAGGTGACCCCGCTGCGGCCGGTGGCTCCCTTGCCGCCCGCCCGCCAACCCATCTGCAGCACGGTGACCTCGTACTCGTCGCGCCAGTTGGGGTGCGTCGCGGGGTCGGTGAGTGCGAGTGCAGCGGAGAGGCCGGCCGGACCACCACCGATGATGCAGATGCGGCGCCTGTGTGTCACTCCGCCATCTTGCCGCACCTGACAACAAAAGCTGCGAACCGCACCCGTACTCGCGCGCAGCGCGCGAGCAGGTCAGTGGTCGATGCAGGCGCCTGCTTCAATGGCTGGTCGTGAGCCAGCCCGTTTCGTCCCTTCCCGACCGCGCCCGAGTCGTCATCATCGGCGGCGGCATCATCGGCACGTCCATCGCGTATCACCTGGGCCATCTCGGCTGGACCGACACCGTGCTCGTCGAGCGCGACCAGCTCACGTCGGGTACCACCTGGCACGCCGCGGGGCTGATGGTCACCTTCGGCTCCACCTCCGAGACGTCGACCGAGCTGCGCACGTACAGCAGCCGGTTGTACGCCGACCTGGAGGCCGAGACCGGTCTGGCCACCGGCTTCAAGCCGGTCGGCTTCATCGAGCTGGCCGCCGACGAGGGCCGCCTCGAGGAGTACCGCCGGGTGAGCACGTTCAACCGCCACTGCGGCGTCGACGTGCACGAGCTGTCGCCCCGCGAGGTGGGTGAGATGTTCCCGCTCGCCCGCACCGACGACCTGCTCGCCGGCTTCTACGTGGCCGAGGACGGTCGCGTGAACCCGGTCGACGTCACCATGTCGATGGCCAAGGGCGCCCGCCAGACCGGTGTGCGCATCGCGCAGGGTGTGTCGGTGCTCGACGTGCTGGTGCGCGACGGCGCGGTGTGCGGCGTGGTCACCGATCAGGGCACCATCGAGTGCGAGTACGTGGTCAACGCCGCCGGCATGTGGGCACGCCAACTGGGCGCTCGTTCCGGCGTGTCGATCCCGCTGCAGGCGGCCGAGCACTACTACCTCATCACCGAGCACATGGAAGGCCTCGACCCCACGTGGCCGGTCATCGAAGACCCTGCCAACTACGGCTACTACCGCGAGGAGGTCGGCGGCCTGATGATCGGCCTGTTCGAGAAGGAGTGCGCGCCCTGGAACGTGCGCGCGATCCCTCACGACTCGTCGTTCACCACCATCCAACCCGACTGGGACCGCATGGGTCAGTACGTCGAAGCCGCGATGTCGCGGGTACCGCGCTCGCTCGACACCGGCATCCGCACGTTCTTCTGCGGGCCGGAGAGCTTCACCCCCGACCTGCGGCCGATCGTGGGGCCCGCGCCGGAGGTGCGCAACTACTTCGTCGCTGCCGGACTCAACTCCATCGGCATCCTCACCGGTGGCGGCCTCGGCCGCCTGGTGGCGCACTGGATCGTCGACGGCGACCCGGGCGCCGACGTCACCGGCATGCACCCCGCTCGCCTGCAGCCGTACCAGGCCAACCCCGAGTATCGCCGCACGCGCACGGTCGAGTCGTTGGGCATGGTGTACCAGTGCCACTACCCCAACAAGTCGCTGCAGACCGCACGCGGCGCGAAGCTGTCGCCACTGCACACGCGGCTCGTGCAGCAAGGTGCGTACTTGCGCGACGTGAGTGGTTGGGAGTGCGCCGACTGGTACGCGGGGTCGGGTGCGACACCCGAGGCCGGGCCACTCACCTGGGGTCGGCCGTCGTGGTGGGCGAACTGGGAGGCCGAGCACCGCGCGTGCCGCGAGGGTGTCGTCGTGATGGACATGAGCTTCATGTCGAAGTTCCGCGTGCAGGGTCGCGATGCGGGGGCCGTGCTCGACCACATGTCGGGCAACTCGGTCGATGGTGCCACCGGCGAGATCACGTACACGCAGTGGCTCGACGAGCGCGGCACGCTCGAGGCCGATCTCACGGTGACCAAGCTCGACGAGCAGTCGTTCTTCGTGGTCGCCACCGACACCGCGCACCGCCACGTCGAGTCGCAACTGCAGCGGGCATGCGCGACGGCGCACGCGTTCGCCACCGACGTCACCGGCGCGTACGCGCAGATCAACGTGCAGGGGCCGCGCTCGCGCGAGCTGCTGCAGACCTTGACGACGGTCGCCCTGTCGAACGAGGCGTTTCCTTTCCGAGCGGCACGCGAGATCGACCTCGGCTTCGCGCGCGTGCTGTGCATCCGCATCACCTACCTGGGCGAGCTCGGCTACGAGTTGTACGTGCCCACCGAGCAGGCCGTGCACGTGTACGACCTGCTGGCCGCTGCCGGGCCTGCGTTCGAGCTGCGGCACGCGGGCCTGAAGGCATTGGCGAGCCTGCGCATGGAGAAGGGCTACCGCGACTACGGGCACGACATCGACAACACCGACGGCCCGCTCGAAGCCGGCTTCGGGTTCGCGCTCGACTTCGACAAGCCCGGTGGGTTCGTGGGTCGCGAGGCGGTGCTGGCCCGGCGCGACGCCGGCCTCGAGCGACGCCTGGTCTCGGTGCTGCTCGCCGACCCGGAGCCGCTGATGTACCACGCCGAGGTGCTGCGCCGCGACGGCCGCAGCGTCGGCTACCTCCGCGCAGCGTCGTACGGTCACACGCTCGGTGGTGCGGTAGGTCTCGCGATGGTGGAGGGCCATGGTGAGGTCATCACGCCGGCATGGCTGGCCGCGGGTTCGTGGACGGTGGAGATCAACGGTGCCGAGCACCCCGCGACCGTGTCGCTGCGGCCGTTCTACGACCCCACCAACGCCCGCATCAAGATGTAGGCGCTCGATCCTCCGCCGCTACCGTGGCTGTGTGAACTCCCCGACCTCCGCTGCACCGGCGCAGCCGAGAGCATCGAGAACGGTGCGCTTCGCCGTCTACACGGCTGCCATCTGGGGTGTCGGGCTCGGCGTGTCGCTGATGGTCGAAGGCGACCTCGGTGTGGCACCCAACGACGTGCTCAACACCGGTCTCGCCGACACGCTCGGCATCGGTGTCGGTGTCGCGGCCTGGCTCACCGGCGTCGTCGCGATGGCGCTGTCGTGGTCGATGGGCCGGCGGCCGCTGGTCGCCACGGTCATCGGCAGCGTCGTCGTCGGCCTGTCCATCACCGGCGCGCTCGCCGTCCTGCCCACTCCCGATCACATCGCTTCGCGCATCGCGTTCGTGGCACTCGGCCTGGCCGTCGTGTGGGCCGGCATCACGGGCGTCGTGTCCGCCGACGTGGGTGCCGGGCCGTTGGAGCTAGTGATGCTCGCCCTCATGGACCGCGGCATCAGCATTCGGATCGCGCGCTGGGGCATCGAGCTCACCCTGCTGCTGCTCGGGCTCGCGCTCGGCGGCGCCGCAGGCGTCGGCACCGCCGTGTTCGCACTGGGCACCGGCCCGGTGCTGGCCGTCACGCTGCCCCGCGCGGCGGCCCGCATGGGCACCGCGCTCACGCAACCCACCGACGTCGCCAGCGCCGGCATCTGAGGTTCCCGACACCACGTCGGCCCGCGCGGCTTCTCGGGCTGAATCGTCCCGCAATCCGGGACGAGATCCAGTGACCTTGCGACCGCAACGACCTGGACCGACCGGCGAAGCCCGGCTCGGCGCGGCGTCAGACCTTGCGGATGACGAGGCTGCCGATGCTGTAGCCGGCGCCGAAGCTGCACAGCACGCCGATGTCGCCCGACTGCATGTCGTCGCGGCACAGGTGGAAGGCAATGACCGAGCCGGCCGACGACGTGTTCGCGTACTGGTCGAGGATGACCGGCGCCTCCAGCTCGTCGGGCACCCGGCCGAGCACGCCCTTGGCGATGAGCTGGTTCATCTTCAGGTTGGCCTGGTGCAGCCAGAAGCGGCGGATGTCGGAGGCCTGCAGAGACAGCGCCTCCAACTGTTCGTTGATGTGGCCGACGACCATCGGGCAGACCTCCTTGAACACCTGCTGCCCGCGCTGGCGGAAGACGAGCTCGCTCGGGTCGCGTTCGCCGTCCTCGCTGGAGTTGAGGTAGCCGAAGTCGTTGCGGATGCTGTTCGAGAACTTGGTGACCAAGCGGCCGCGCAGCACCTCCCACTGCTCTGGTGCCACCGCGTCGTCGGCACGCTCGAGCACCGCCGCGGTGCAGGCATCGCCGAAGATGAAGTGATGGTCGCGCGCGGCGAAGTTGTTGTGGCCCGACGTGATCTCCGGGTGCACAACCACCACGCAGTCGGCCGAGCCGTTGCGCAGTGCATCGACACCGGCCTGCATGGAGAACGTGGCCGACGAGCACGCCACGTTCATGTCGTAGGCCCACCCACCGGCGCCCAGCGCGTGCTGGATCTCGATGGCGACGGCCGGGTACGCGCGTTGCAGGTTCGAGCAGCCGACGATGACGCAGTCGACCTCGTCGGGGCGGCGGCCGGCCTGGGCCAACGCCTCGTGGATGGCGGGCAACGCCATCTCCGCCTGCAGACCCAGTTCGTCCTCGCCGCGCAGCGGCAGGTGCGGGCGCAACCGGTGCGGGTCGAGCACGCCGACCTTGTCCATCACGTACCGGCTCTTGATGCCCGACGCGCGTTCGATGAACTCGGCGTTCGGCACCGGCCGCTCGACCATCTCGCCGGCCTCGATCTTCGCCGCGTGCTCCTCGTTCCAGCGCTCGACGGCGACGGTGAGTGAAGCGACCAGCTCGTCGTTGGAGATGGAGAACGGCGGGGTGAACAACCCGGTCCCGGTGATGACGACACGATCGGACATGGGCAACGACCCTACTGCGCGGTAGGGACCACACGGAGGCCCGTGCGCGCGAAGTCATCGCCGGGGCGGCACAGAGGCACGTCCATGGCGGTCCTAGGCTGCTGGCCGCATGCAGCCGACAGCCGCTTCCGTGTTCGATTCGCCCGCCCCGGCCTTCACCGACGACGAGGTCGCCCGCATCGCCGCCGATGCGTTCGGCATCTCCGGCCCACTGCGGACCCTCCACAGCGAGCGCGATCAGAACGTGCACGTCGGCGCGCACGTGGTCAAGATCGCGAACGCCGCCGAAGACCGTCCAGCGCTCGAACTGCACCACGCCGCGCTCGCACACCTCGCGCTCACCGACCCCACGCTGCCGCTCCCCCGCGTCGTCGCCCCCGGCATCGTCGAGCACGGCGGTCACCTCGTGCGCGCGGTCAGTTTCCTGCCCGGCACGCCCTACGCCACCGTGCCGCACACCGCTGCACTGCGCGCCGAGCTCGGCCGCTTCATGGGCCGGGTCTCGAAGGGGCTCTGCGGGTTCGGCCATCCCGCCGCGCATCGGCCGCACTTCCTCTGGAACCTCGACCATGCGCAGGCCGTCCGGCCGTGGGTGGCCGACATCGTCGACCCAGAGGATCGCGCCGTGGTCGAGACAGCGTTCCGACGGCACCAGCAGCGGGTCGTGCCGCTGCTCACCCACCTGCGCGGCGCGGTGGTCCATCACGACGCCAACGACTACAACGTGCTCGTCGACCACGGGTCCGTCAGCGGGCTCATCGACTTCGGCGACATGGTGTTCGCGCGGCAGGTGAACGAGGTGGCGGTCACCCTCGCGTACGCATTGCTCGACACGAACGACGTGGTCGCCGCGGGTCGCGACGTCATCGCCGCGTACGTGGGCGAGTTCGCCCTCACCGACGACGAGCTGCGTGTGGTCTACGACCTGGCCGCCACGCGGCTCGCGATGAGCGTGGCCATCTCGTCGCACCGCAGCCACGAGTTCCCCGACAACGAGTACCTGCTCATCTCGCAGGCACCCGCGCTGCGCCTGTTGCGCAAGCTGATGAGCATGCGACCCGAGTTCCTGCACTTCGCCGCACGCGAGGCCGCTGGCCTCACGCCCGTGCCGCGGCACGATCGCATCGTCGGCTGGCTGCAGTCGCCCGACTGCCGGCCGGCCTCGGTGCTGCCGCTCGACCTGCGCCGCGCCGGTCGCGTGGTGGTCAGCCTCGCCGACGGGGCGCCGGCCACGCGCCTCGCCGGGCCGGAGGAGTCGTGGGAGTGGATGCAGGCGCAGATGGACGCGGCGAACGCGCAGGTCGTCGTCGGGCGCTACGACGAGGACCGCTCGTGCTACGCCGGCGAACAGTTCCGCACCGACGCACCCGAGCCGCGCTCCGTGCACACCGGCATCGACCTGTTCATCGCCGAGGACACTCCCGTGCACGCGATGCTGCCCGGCACCGTGGAGAGCGTGGTCGACAACGCGGTCGCGTACGACTACGGCCCCACGGTGGTGCTGCGCCACACCACCGGCGACGGCACCCCGTTCTGGGTGCTGTACGGCCATCTGTCGCGAGCCACGCTCACGCACGTGCAACCCGGCCAGCGCGTCGCGGCGGGCGACGTGGTGGGCTTCATCGGCGACCACACCGTCAACGGCGGCTGGGCACCGCACGTGCACGTGCAGATCATGACCGACCTGATGGCCGACCCCGACACCGGCTTCGACGGCAACTTCGAGGGCGCCGGCGAACCGAGCCGCATGGCCATCTGGAAGTCGTTGGTGCCCGACGCCAACCTGCTCATCCGGCTCGCACCGGAGACGTTCGCCGATCACACGGCCGACGAGCCGCAACTGCTCGAGCAACGCCGCGCGCTCTCGCTCTCCCCGTCGCTCAGCACCAGCTACCGCCGCCACCTGTCCATCGTGCGCGGCGAGGGCGCCTGGCTCTACGACCACACCGGCCGCGGCCACCTCGACTGCGTCAACAACGTCGCGCACGTGGGCCACTGCCACCCGCACGTGGTCGACGCCATCGCTCGGCAGGCGGCGCAGCTCAACACCAACACCCGCTACCTGCACCGCACGATCCTCGAGTACGCCGAGCGACTGGCCGCCACCTTCCCGGATCCGTTGCGCGTGGTGTACTTCACCAACTCGGGCAGCGAGGCCAACGAGCTCGCGCTGCGCCTCGCTCGCACAGTCACCGGTCGCCACGACATCGTCGCTGTCGACTGGGGCTACCACGGCAACACCAACGACCTCGTCGAGATCAGCGCCTACAAGTTCAACCGCAAGGGTGGGGCGGGCAAGCCAGCGCACACCCACCTCGCCGAGCTTCCCGACCCGTATCGCGGCACGCACGGCGACGACGGGCCGGCGTACGCGGCGTCGGTCGCGGTGGCCGCCGAGGCCGCCCGCGCCCGGAACGGTGGCGGCCCGGCTGCCTTCATCGCCGAGAGCATCAGCGGCTGCGGCGGCCAGGTGGTGTTCCCCACCGGATACCTCGCGGCGGCCGCGCGGCACGCCCGCGACGCCGGTGCGCTCTACATCGCCGACGAGGTGCAGGTGGGCTTCGGTCGCGTGGGCAGCCACATGTGGGCGTTCGAGCTGCAGGGTGTCGTGCCCGACATCGTGACCCTCGGCAAGCCCATCGGCAACGGCCACCCGCTCGGCGCCGTCGTCACCACGCCGGCGATCGCAGCCGCGTTCGCCAACGGCATGGAGTGGTTCAACACGTTCGGCGGCAACCCGGTCAGCTGCGCCGCCGGCATGGCCGTGCTCGACGTCATCGAAGGCGAGGGCTTGCAGGCGCACGCTTCCCACGTCGGCGCGCACCTGCTGCAGCGGTTCACCGCGCTCGGCGAGCGACACGAGGCCATCGGCGACGTGCGCGGCGAAGGCCTCTATCTGGGTCTCGACCTGGTCGTCGATCGCGCCACCAAGGAGCCCGCCACCGCGCTGGCCGCCGAGGTCGCGAATCGTCTGCGAGAGCGCGGTGTGCTCATCTCCACCGATGGTCCGTTCGACAACGTCATCAAGATCAAACCGCCACTCGTCCTCGCCCTCGCGGAAGCCGATCTGCTCTGCGACGAACTCGACCGTGCGCTGTCGTCGTAGCGAGCGCCGCGACGGCGCGCCGACCCTTGCGCCACAGGGGTCACAGCCGTTCAGCCGCTGTGCGCCGTATCGTGGAGCAGCACCTTCACGAGAGTAGACACATGGAACAGCAACACGACGGCGACGACCACGGCGACGACAACGACAACGGCACCACCGAGCACAGCGAGCTCGCGCCCGTCATCCCCGCCGAGAACGCGTTCGCCGCGCTCGGTCTGCGGCCGGAACTGCTCCAAGCGCTCGACGACCTCGGTTACGAAGAGCCCACCCCCATCCAGCGCGAGACCATCCCCTACCTGATGGACGGCAAGGACCTGCTCGGTCAGGCCGCCACCGGCACCGGCAAGACCGCTGCGTTCGCGCTGCCCGCGCTGCAGCTCATCGACGGCCGCGCGGCCACCAAGGCCATCGCGATGGTGCTCGTGCCCACCCGCGAGCTCGCGATGCAGGTGAGCGAAGCGTTCTTCCGCTACGGCAAGACCCTCGGCGCGAAGGTGGTGCCCGTCTACGGCGGCCAGCCCATCTTCCGTCAGCTGCAGGCGCTCGACCGCGGCGTGCACATCGTGGTCGGCACCCCCGGCCGCATCATCGACCACATCGGCCGCGGTTCGCTGCCGCTCGACGCCATCAAGATGGTGGTGCTCGACGAGGCCGACGAGATGCTCGACATGGGCTTCGCCGACGACATCGAGAGCATCCTCGAGGCCATCCCGCACGCGCACCAGACGGTGTTGTTCTCGGCCACCATGCCGCCGCGCATCAACTCCATCGCCAAGCGCTACCAGACCGATCCGGTGAAGATCAACGTCGTCCGCGGCGACACCAAGGCCAGCAACGGCAAGGTGCGCCAGTGCGCCTACGTCGTGCAGCGCAACCACAAGCCGGCCGCGCTCGGCCGCATCCTCGACATCGAGTCGCCCGGCGGCGCGCTCGTGTTCTGCCGCACGCGCACCGAGGTCGACCAGCTCACCGAGACGATGAACGCCCGCGGCTACCGCGCCGAGGCGTTGCACGGCGGCATGGACCAAGCCCAGCGCGACCGCGTGATGAGCCGCCTGCGCGACGGCACCGCCGAGCTGCTCGTCGCCACCGACGTCGCCGCTCGTGGCCTCGACGTCGACACGCTCACGCACGTGGTGAACTACGACGTGCCGTCGGCACCGGAGAGCTACGTGCACCGCATCGGTCGCGTCGGCCGCGCCGGCCGCGAGGGCGTCGCCATCACGCTCGCCGAGCCGCGCGAGCAGCGCCAGCTCGCGAACATCGAGCGCCTCATCAAGCAGAAGATCGCCATCGAGAAGGTGCCGTCGGTCGCCGACCTGCGCGCTGCCCAGCTCGACCAGACCGTTGCCGCGGTCCGCGAGTCGCTCGCCGCCGACGACCTCGACGACTTCTGGCCGGTGCTCAACGCACTCGCGGGCGAGAGCCCCCAGCGCATTGCGCTCGCCGCCATCCGCCTGTTCCACGAGATGGCCGGCAACATCGTCGACGAGCTCGACATCCCCGACATCAGCCATCGCATGGAGCGCCGACCCGACTCGGGTGGCGCCACCCGCCCCGGTGGCAAGCCCATCCGCGGCGACCGCGGTGCCGGCGGCGAGAAGGGTGGCCCCACCGGCTTCATCCACATCGCGCTCGGCCGTGCAGCCGGCATCCGTCCCGGCGACCTGGTCGGCGCCATCGCCAACGAGACGGATCTCGTCGGCCGCGAGATCGGCCCGATCAAGATCACCGAGAAGTTCGCCATCGTCGGCGTGCCCGACCGCAGCGTCGACCGCGTCATCGATGCCTTGAAGCGCACCACCATCAAGGGCAAGAAGCCCGCGGTGCGTCGCTACACCGACTGACCTGTGTGCCGGCTCGTCAGCGAGCCAGCTCGGGGCGGCCGCTGGCGGTGAGCGTCAGCGAACCTTCCACGAACATGTCGATGCCTGCCAGGTCGACGGTCTGCGCCCGCCACGTCTCACGCGTCTCGAACACCGGCGCACCCGCGGCCACCATGTCGGCCGTCAGCGCGTCGAGCAGGTGGCGGCGGGCCACCGCCAGCGCAGCGTCGAGGTCGGTGAACATCGCCGGCGCCTCGCCCGCCACGTGCACCAGGAACTGTCCCTGCTGCGGCGCGCTGACGATGCACTCGTGCGACAGGCGCACTCGCCCCACCACCGCGCCGACGGCATTGGCCACACCCGCGTGGTCGGGGATGCGCACGTCGGCGCCGAGGATGCCGGCCACCATCGGGTAGTACGCGGGCGCCGATGCGCCGAGGCCGATCAAGGGCAGCTGCAGGCCGATGGCTGCCCTCGCCACGCCGAGCCGGCGATCGAGTGCTGCCTGCACCACGGGTTGGCGCACCGAGTCGGCCGACAGCCCGTCGTGCACGAACGCGGCGGCCAGCACGGCCTCGGCGCTGCGACGCACGAGTGTGTCGATGGTGAGCATCGCCAGCGCGTGCCCGTCGGCGGCGATGGCCTTGCCCAGCCGGTCGCGCTTGCGAGCGAACAACGTTGCTGCCTTCTCCGCTGCGCCCGCGTCGTAGGTGGCCTGCATGCCGACCACGTGTGCGGCATCGGTGGGCGTGAACGCGGCGAGCTGCAACACGCCGCGCTGCACCAGGCGCTCCATCACTCGCTGCAACTGGCGAGTGTGCAGTGCCTGCGCCGCCACCGCCACCCTGCCACCCATCGCGGCCAGCACGGCGCGCTCGACGCCCTCGAGCGCTGCCAGTCGCTGCTCGTAGTGCTCGGCCACGAGCAGCATGCCGTCGAGCTCGCCGGGCATCGGGTTGGTCAGCTGCAGGTCGAGCATCGCGTGCACGACCGCCCGCTCGTGGACCGCGAGCTGGCACACCGGCACCACCTTGCGCGGGCCGAGCTGCAGTGCGGCACCGACGGCACGCTCGTCGTGCACCACGTGGCTGTCGCCGCCGAGACCGTGCGTGCGCATGGCAACCGCGGAGACCATCGTCTGATGGCCCCCCACGGTCGCGCCATCGACGCTGACGATGGGCACGCCGTCGCGCAGCACGGCGATGTCGGTGGTGGTGCCACCGATGTCGGCGATGACGGCGTCGGTGGCGCCGGTGAGGTGCGCCGCGCCGACGAGGCTCGCGGCCGGTCCGGAGAGGATGGTCTCGATCGGTCGTTCACGCACGAACGCGGCAGAGACCAGCGACCCGTCGCCACGCACCACCATCAGCGGTGCGTGGATGCCGCGCTCGAACAACGCTGCCTCGGTGGTGCGCACGAGACCATCGATGATGGAGATGAGGCGTGCGTTGAGCACCGCGGTGACCGCCCGCTTCGGCCCGTTGAGCCGCGCCGACAGGTGGTGGCTGAGCGTGACCGGCTTGCCCGTGACCGCTCGCACCACATCGGCCGCGGTGAGCTCGTGCTGCGGGTTGCGCACGCTGAACTGCGCGGTGACCGCGAAGGCCTCCACCCCATCGGCCACCGCGGCGATCTCGCGTGCCAAGAGCTCTGCGTCGAGCGCGGCGAGCGGGTTGCCGTGCGGGTCGTGACCGCCGGCGAGGATGATGGCCGGGTCGGCGCCGAGCGCCTCACCCAGACCCGCCCGCTCGAGCACGTCGCCGTCGAAGCCGATGATGACGGCGCACACCGGCCGACCCTTCCCTTCGACCAGCGCATTGGTGGCCAGGGTGGTGGAGAGCGAGACCAGCTCGATGCGGTCGGCCGGCAACTGCGCGGCGACGAGCACGGCATCGATGGCGGCGCAGATGCCGACGGCGAGATCGTGGTGCGTGGTGGGCGACTTGGCGGTGGCGACGACCGACTGCGACCCCTCGTCGTAGACGACGGCGTCGGTGTAGGTGCCACCGGTGTCGATGCCGAGGAGCATCGGGCCACGTTACAAGTGCCATCGCGGGAACCAGCCCTCACGTGCAAGCCGGGCGGTGGAGCTGGGCATGCAGCTCCACCGCCGACTTCCGGGGAGGATCCGGGTGGCTGATGTTGCGGCTGGGATCAGCCGGCGAACCAGCCGTCGTAGATGCCGGCGAGCACCGGATCGGCCGGCCCGCTGAGGCCGCAGGTGAGCACCTGGCCGTCGAGCACGGCCACGAGGTACTCGCCGCCCTGGACGAACTCGATGCCGTCGAGCGCCACCAGGCCGAGGTCGGCCGTCGACAGCACCACCTGATCGGCATCGCCGCCGGCGTACCACGAGCTGACGTCGAGGGTGACCGTGCCGTTGCCGACCGAGGTGACCACGCCCCGGAACCCGGCCAGGTCGGGCGCGGGCACGTAGTCGGTGACCGGCAGGCACATGCCCATCGAGGGGCTGGCCGTCTCGCCCAGCGAGAACTCGACGCTGGAGGCGGTACCGCCGCCGTCGTCGTTCCCACCGAGGGCCAGGGCGGCGCCACCCGCGAGTGCGAGTGCGGCACCTCCGGCGAGGAGGAACTTCGACCAGCGGCGAGCCGGACGGCCGGCGGGCCGCAGCTCGGCGGGGTGCGGTTCGACGGTCTCGACCGTCGGGAAGGGGGTGTTCATGATGTGCTCCATCAGTGCAGCGGCGCGTGGGCCGGTGGGGGGTTCGATGGGCACGCCGGCGGCAGGGTCGATGCGGCGAAGTCGTTGCTGCAGTTCCTCGTCGTTCACGGTGCCTCCTTGGCGTGTCCAACCGATGTGTGTCCACCACGGGCGGCACTCTTTCGTTGCATCGCCTCACCGAGACGCTGCTTGGACCGGTGCACGCGGATCGCCGCGGCATTGGGGCTGATGTCGAGCACGACCGCGATCTCCTTCGGCTGCAGTTGCTCCCACGCCCACAGCCGAAGGATCTCGCGGTCGTCGGCGGCGAGGTCGGCCAGCGCGGCCTCCAACTCGTCGTCGTGTTCGAGGCCGGGCACCGCGTCGAGACCGGCGACATCCGGCCGTTCGGCCATCAACCGGTCGGAGAGTGCGTCGCGGCGGTGCTTGCCGCGCCGCTGGTTCGCGAGGCAGCGTCGTGCGACGCCGTAGCTCCACGGCAACGCCAGTTCGGGGGGCACCTGATCCAGCCGGCGCCAGAGCACCAGCAGCGCCTCGGCGACCACGTCGTCGGCCGACGCGCGGTCGGTACGGCGGCGCGCATACGTCTGCAACGGTTCGTAGACCTCACGGAACAGCGCCTCGAAACGGGCGCGCCGGTCGAGGTCGACGGCGGAGGTGACTGCTCGCCCACGGCTCATGTGTGGTCCATGTCCGGCACCTCCCCGATCCTTTCAGACAATCCGCGCCAGTTCGATGCCGTCGTGTTGGTACAACTGTGCGGGTGACTGTCGCGGCCGAGCACCCCACCACCTTCCGGTGGGATCGTCTCACCTACTCGTCCGCGCTCGGATACTGCCTGCTGGTCGCCGGCCTCAGCGTTGGTGTCGTGCTCGGCGAACTGCGCGACGAGTTCGCCATCAGCGGCGTCGTCGCCGCACTGCACGGCAGCACGTTCGGCATCGGCCTGCTGTTCGCCGGCATGTTCGGCGTGCGCGTGGTCGACCGCATCGGCCGGCGGGCGGTGCTGCAGTTGGCGGCGATGGGCTTGTTCGGTGGCGTGGTGCTGTTCTGCCTCGGTCCCAGTTGGCCGGTCACGCTGCTCGGAACGGCGTTCTCGGGCGCCGGCGGTGCCCTGCTGGTGATGGTGATGCCCGGTCTGATCAGCGACCACCACGGCCCCCACCGCGCCGAAGCGTTCGCCGCGGTCAACGGCGCGCCCGGCGTGTCGGGCGTGGCCTTCAGCCTGCTGGTGGGCGGTGCGCTCACCCTCGGCTGGTCGTGGCGTCCGCCGTACCTGTTGCTCACCACCGTCTTCACCATCGCACTCGTCGTGGTCGCGTGGCCCGTACCGATCCCCGACGGCGAGCGCACCGGCTCGTTCTCACTCCGGCACTTTCGCGACCGCTCGGTGCTCGTCCCGTGGGCACACATGGTCAACGGGGTGCTCGCCGAGTTCTCCGTCGGCATCTGGGCCGTCACCTACCTGCGCGAGGTCGGTGGCGCCTCGTCGGGTCTGGCACCCATCCTCGCCAGCGTGTTCGGCGTGATGATGTTCGGCACACGCCTCGCGCTGCCGATGCTGCTGCGCCTGTGGGGCGACGCCACCGTCGCGTGGAGCTTCGTCGTCATCGGCGTCGGCGGTGCGGTGATGTGCTTCGCCCCTGGACTGCCGCTCAAGGTGCTCGGTCTCGTGTTGGTCGGCTTCGGCGGTGCGCCGCTGTACCCGCTCACCGTCGATCGCTTCTACCGACGCGCCGGCCACCAGCTCGACGCGGTGTCGCTCGGCGCGTACTGCGCACTCGCGTCTGGTGTCGCGGTCACGGTCGGCCCGCTCGTGCTCGGTGTGGTCGCCGACGCGGTCGGCCTGCGCTGGGCGATCCTGGTGGTGCCCGTGCTCGCCGCGATCGGCGCGTTCACACAGCGTTCACGCCGGTGATATTGACTACATCAATACTCTGGTACTGTCCGTCCGGCAGTCACATTCGTGTCGGACAGGGAGCATGTGCATGAAACTGGGAGCGTTCTTCTTCGGTGGTGTCGAGATGACCGACGCGGGGGCGGGTGCCCCCAACCCGATGGACCGGTACTACGACAACGCGGCCTGCTGGGACGCGACGCTGAAGTACGTCGACGCGGCCGTCGCTGCCGACCGGTTGGGCTACGACAGCTTCTGGACCACCGAGCACCACTTCCAGTACGAGGGCTACGAGGTCATCCCCAACGGCATCCAGCTCAACACGTGGATCGCGGCACGCACCGAGCGCATCCGCCTCGGCACGATGTTCAACGTGGTGCCGCAGTGGAACCCGCTGCGGCTGGCGGAGGACTTCGCCACCATGCACAACCTCAGCGGCGGGCGCGGCATCCTCGGTGTCGGTCGTGGCACGGTGCCGCGCGAGATCCTCCACCTCAACGAGCAGCACATCTCCATCGGGTCGCACGACAACCCCGACCAGGCGGCCGACGACACGCGCAACCGCGAGTACTTCGAGGAGTCGATGGAGATCATCCGCACCGCGCTCGCCAACGATCGCTTCTCGTTCAGCGGCAAGTTCTTCCAGCTGCCGCAGCCCGGCATCCCCGACCGCGGCGAGACCGTGCAGCACCTCACGCTCGTGCCGCGACCCATCTTCCCCTACGAGATCTGGCAGGCCGTCACCAGCCCGCCCACCGTCGAGTACGTGCCCACCGTCGACCACGGCGCCGTGTTCTGGAACCAGAACCCCGCGTTCATCAAGCGCATGTGGGACCGCTACGGCGAACTGCACGAGCAGTACCAGCACAGCAGCCTCAGCCGTGGCGGCAAGCGGATGCTGGTGGTGAGCGTGCGCGTGGAAGACACGCACGAGGACGCGATGCGCACCGCCCGCGACGGGCACGACGAGTTCTGGAAGTTCCTCGGCCCCTACGGCTGGAGCCGCGGCTACATGGGCGACGACGGCAAGCCGGTGCAGCCGGGCCTCATCCCCACGCTCGAGGAGTCCATGAAGCAGCGCACCATCCTCGTCGGCACCGTCGAGGGCGTCGCCGCACAGGTGCAGGAGCTGAAGGACCTGCTCGGCATCGAGAACCTCACCGTCTTCCCGCACCTCATCGGCGACCCCTACTCGAAGGCGATCGAGCAGATGGACCGCTTCGCCAACGAAGTGATGCCGCTGGTGTCGTGAACGACCCCGTCGAGCGCTGGGAGTCACTGGGTCAGGCCATCCGCACCCGCCGGCTGTCGAACTCGCTCACGCTGGTGGCGCTGGCCGAGCGCAGCGAGCTGTCACAACCGTTCCTGTCACAGGTGGAGAACGGGCGCGCACGCCCGTCGATGCAGTCGCTCTACCGCATCGCCACCGCGCTGCAGACCACCCCGCAGGCGCTGTTCAGCGGCGCCTCGCCCCTCTCCGGGCCGTCGCTGGTCGCGGCCGACGACCCGACGGTCACCAGCATCGACACCCACGGCGAGTCGCTGCGACGACTGCTGCTGCCCGGCGACGCACCGTTCCACGTCATCGAGCTCGTCGGCCTGGCCACCGAGTTCATGGAGCCGTGGCAGCACGACGGGTACGAGGCGCTGTACGTGATCGCCGGGCCGATCGAGGTGGAGGTGGGCGACGTGCGCACCACGATGGCCACCGGCGACTTCCTCTCCTACCCCGCCGCGTCGCCGCACCGCTACCGCTCGGCGCTCGGCGCGTCGGCTCGGGTGCTGCTCGTCGAGACGCAGCACGAGGCCTGCCATCACCCCACGCACAGCGCGTAGGTTGACCGCCATGCACGGATCAGACGACGAGCCGGTGGTGCATCTCACCCGCTGGCAGGGCCCGTGGCCCGACGACGACAAGGACGCGAACCTGAAGGCCGACATCGCGCTCTACTCGCGAACCGACCCGATGCGAACGATCCGCGGGTTGTCGACGGCGGTCGACGTTCCCGAAGGCGCCATCGTGCGCTACGTGCTGGCGCGATGGGCGAGCGAGGGCGCCGGAGGGTTGCTCGAGCTGGGCCCGACGATGACCCGCCGGTTGCAGGCCGTGTGCACCGAGGCCGAGGCCACCGGCGACGACCAGGCTCGCGTCGCCGCGTTCCATCAGCTGCGCCAGATGATCAGCTGGCTGCACCACCCGCTCGACCACCCCGACATCTACGACTGACCACCAGGTCCACGAACGACAGGCGGAACGCATGCATGCATGTGGCCTTCGTCGTGTGTGTTCGATTTCGAATTCGCGCGCACGGACGTGTGGCCGCCGATCGGCCAACGTTCGTCGCGCGCAGCGACGCCTCGTGTGCACCGGCAGGTATGCCGCCCCCACGGTCATGTCCGTGGTTGCGGAAGGCGCCGACGACAACGGGTGGAATCGGCCGTCGAGGTTGCATCGAAATCGAACACACGTGACGGAACCCGCACGCATGCATCCGCACCGCCCGCCGCGCCTGCTCGAGGAGCCGATCAGACGTGTGGCGAACGCCAAGGGAACCGCGGCGCTCGACGCTCGACGAAGGCGGCCACGCCTTCGGCCATCTCGCCGGAGACGGTGACCTCGCGCGCCCAGGTGTCGGCGAGCTCGGCCGACACCACACCATGCTCGGTGATCGCGGCGATCATCTGCTTCGTGGCCGCCTGCGTGAGCAGCGATCGCTCAGCGAGGGTGGCGCACAGCTCGGCCACGCGGGCCTCGATCTCGTCGGCGGGCAGCACCTCGTCGACCAGCCCGATGCGCTGCGCCTCCGCCGCGTCGAACAGCTCACCGGTGTACAGCAGGCGCTTGGCCGCCGGGCCGAGCAGCCGCACCGCGCGTTCGAGCGAGGCCGGCGGGTAGACGATGCCCAGCTTCGCGGGCGTGATGCCGAAGCGTGAGTCGGCGGTGGCGATGCGCAGGTCGCAGTCGATCGCGAGCGCGCAACCGCCGCCGATGCAATCTCCCTGCACCACTGCGATGACCGGCTTGGGCAGCGTCGCCAACGCGTGCTCGGCCGCCATGTTCACGTCCATGAACGACGCGGTGCCTGCCGGGCGCTCGGCCAGCAGCTCGGTGATGTCGGCGCCCGCGCAGAAGTGGTCGCCCTCGCCACGGAGCACGACGACGCGCACGCCGGGGTCGGCGGCCAACGAACGCACTGCGGCGTCGAGCGCCACCCACATGTCGAACGTGACCGCGTTGCGCTTGCTCGGGCGATGCAGCGTGATGGTGCCGACCGCTCCCGCGACCGACACGAGCAGATCTGCCATCAGCGAACGGCCGCCTCGAACTCGGCGAGGCGAGCGAGGAACCGGTCGGGCTCGACGAGCTGCACGTAGTGTCCGAGGTCTGGCCACAGTTCCACCGTCGCGGTGGGCACGAGACGGGTGAGCCAGTCGCCGTAGTCCGGCCCGGGGTCGATGCCGTGCAGCGACAGGTAGGGCACCGTGATGGCCGACGCCAGTGCCTCGACCGTGGC
>JAUXQB010000097.1 GCA_030685215.1 Actinomycetota bacterium | reverse complement strand
ACGCGGTGGACCAGTGCAGCTGCTGCGCGTACGGGCCGCGGTCGGCCGGGTCGAGCGATGCAGCTCTCTCCGCCATCTCTCGGTACGCGTCGCCGGGAGGCGCCATCAACGCCATCAGCAGCCGCTGGTACGTCTCGTGCGCCTCGGCGGGGTCGAACTCGGGGCGCACGTTGTACTTCACCTTCGCGCCCGCCTTGCGCATCTCGTCGGCGGCGAGCTCGATGCGCTCGCGCACCTCGTCGTCGACCGGCGCGAGGTCGGGCTGGTCGCTCCACACCGCCACGCGCAACCCACGCAGCGACGTCGGCGCCTTCGGCAGCTGCAGCTTCCAGCCGGGAGCGAGCAAGGTGTCGGGGCCGGCCGTCACGTCGAGCGCGACCGCGAGGTCGTCGGCCGAGCGGGCGATGGGCCCGACCACCGAGATGTCGCCTTCAGTGAGGATGCTGTTGTCGATGGTCTGCCCGCGCTTGGGCACGATGCCGAACGTCGGCTTGTGCCCGTAGACGCCGCAGTACGACGCCGGGTTGCGGATGCTGCCGCCGATGTCGCTGCCGTACTCGAGCCCGCTGAGCCCGGCGGCGGCCGCGGCCGCGGAACCACCCGACGAGCCGCCCGGCACCCGGGAGTGGTCCCACGGGTTGTTGGTGGTGCCGTACACCTCGTTGTAGCTCTGGAAGTCGGCCAGCGAGATCGGCACGTTGGTCTTGCCGAAGATGACCGCACCGGCCGCGCGCAACCGCTGCACAACCACCGCGTCGGTGGAGGCGATGTTGCCCTTCAACGCCGGGTAGCCCCACGTGGTGGGTTGCCCGACCAGGTTGAAGCTCTCCTTCACCGTGATCGGCACACCGTGCAGCGGGCCGACCTTCGAGCCCTTCGCCAACGCGCGATCCGCCGCACGCGCCTGCTTCAGTGCGGCGACACGATCGTCGACCACGACCGCGTTGATGGCCGGGTTCAGCCGGTCCACACGCTCCAGGTACGCGCGCAGCAACTCGACCGCGCTCACCTTGCCGGTGCGCACCGCCCGCGCCAGCTGCACTGCCGACCCGAACGGGAACGAGCTCGGTAGAGATTTCACCTTCGATGCACTTGTCACTCCGGACTCCCATCCACTGGACACCGACGCCGAACTCAGCTCGCGTCGGCGGCGTCGCGCGCTGCGGCCGCGTGGGCCGCCGTGCACATGCCTGCAGCCTGCCAGTCGGCGAGCGATTGCTCGAACTCGGCACGTCCCATGTGTCCACCGCGCACCGCATCGACCCATCCGCGCAGGGTGCGGTCGAGCTCGACAGGGCCTGCTGCGGACGGCGCCGCCGCGACGGGAGCGGCAGACATCGCCGCCCCGGCACCCGAACCGGTACCTGCTTCGAGCTCGGCAGCGATGCTGCCCGCTGGCGGATCGTCGTCGAAGCCGACCGTGTCGAACTGCGCCAACGCGAACGCAGGCCAGTCGATCGCGGCGCGCGAGGGGTCCTTCGGATCGAGGGCCACCGGAAGGGTCACACCAGGCGCTGCGTACCACTGTGCATACGACGGCACATCGTCGCCCTTCGACGTGGCGGCGCCGCCATCGGCGAGCTGCAGCACGATGTCCCAGTTCTGCGTCGGCATGCCCATCATCGTGCGACGCGACAGCGAGACGATGGTCGCAGTGGTCCGCGACCACTTTGCGAGGTGCCGCTGCACGCGTGAGTCGAGGGCGGTGTCGACCACGCCGTCGTCGGGCGGCCGCAGCAGCGACTCCTGCGCCAAGAATTGGTCGCCGCTGCCCCACGCCTGCGACATCGATTGCCAGTCGAGCGCGCCCCGCTCACCATCGAGCTTGACGACCACGGGAACGCCCAATCGCAGCCGGTGTGCGAGCGGTGGTTGCGTCCGCACCCCGATGCGCTGCCAGCCCGAAGCAGTCTTCACCGAGATGGCGAACTCCTTGCGAACGGTGCTGTCGTTGAGCGAGAACCGCACACCGGTGATCACACCGTTGGCCGTCGTGCCGTTGGCAAGGAGCTTGTCGACACGACGAATCGATGGTGACAGTGCAATGGCGGCCGACGTCACAGGGTCGGCCTGATTGAGGGCTGATGCACCTCGGCGAAAGAACCCCATCTCGAAAGGGTAGACCTCTTGCGGCGACGCCACTTTCAGTGTCGCCTTCGGAGTGTCAGTCGGCGGCGCCGGAGAGGCGCAGGTGACGCATCCGCCAGTTGGCGATGACCAGCAGCACCACGGTGACGATGAGCATGCGCACGATCGCATCGACGCCTTCCGGGATGCCGTCGCGGCGCAGGCGGTTCGGCGGGTTGTCGAGCAGCCCGACGAAGATGGCACGCGACTCCCACGTGGGTGACAGCTGCGCGATGCCGGTGAGCGCGGCGCCGAGCAGACGCTCGACCAGGAACACGAACGCGAGCGACCAGACCGCGGTGCGCCGGGTGAGGCAGCCGATCGCGATGAACACGGCGACGTAGGCGATGCTGCCGACCGCCGCCGCCACGAACGCGGCGCCGGCGCTGGACGGGCTGCCGGCGATGACCGCCGCGAGCGCCGCCGCCGGCGCGATGGTGACGAGCGCGACCGTGGAGCCGCCGACCCACCGGCCGAGCACGATCTGCCACGTGGGCGCGGGCGACAACCACGTGAAGTAGAACGATCCGGAGCGGATTTCCGCGCCGAGCACCGAGTCGCCGATGACGAGCGCGGCGATGGGCATGACGAGTCCGAAGATGCCTTCCGCGGCGACGTTGGCGAACGCGCGATCCGGCCCGGCGTCGACAGCGCGAGCGAGCAACCCGAACAGCAGCGCGCCCGCGCACGGCATGAGGATTGCCGCCCACCGTTTCAGTGGGAAACACGACTGCCACGTGTAGACGAGGATGGCCAGCAGCCGCGGCCGCGGGCGCCAGGGGCGAGTGGCAGCTGCGGTGCTCATCGGACCAGCTCCCGGAACAGGCTCTCCAACGAGTCGTCGAGCGGGCGCACCTCGAGCAACCGGATCGACGCCGACTTGGCGAGTTGCGGAAGCGCGATGGCCACCTCGCGCGCCTGCAGCGTCTGCACGATCAGCTCGTCGCGCTTCGACTCGAAGGTCACGCCCGACACCGACTCGAGGCCGACGAGCGCGGCCGCCAGGCGCCGGCTGTCGTCGCAGCGGATGAGCATGTGACGCGGCGTGTCGTCCATCGCGTCACGGATGGCACGGTGCCCACCGGCCGCAGCGAGGCGGCCGTGCACGAGCACGATCACCCGTTCGGCGAGGCGCTCGACCTCGTTGAGGACGTGCGAGCTGACGATGACCGTGCGACCGTCGGCACCGAGCTGCTTGAACAGCGCGATGAGGTGCAGGCGCTGCACCGGGTCGGCGCCGTTGAGCGGCTCGTCGAGCACGAGCACGCCCGGGTCGCAGACGAGCGCGGCGGCGATCTTGGCCCGCTGGCGCATGCCCTTGCTGAACGTGCCGACCTGTCGATCGGCCACGTCGAGCAGGTCGACCGTGCGCAGCGCACGATCGGGCGCCTCGCGGTCGGTGATGCGGCGCAGGTCGGCCATGTAGTGGACGAGCTGGCGCGCGGTGAGGCCACCCGGTACCGCTTCGTCCTCGGGCACGAGCGCCATCGTGCTGTGCACCGAGCGGTCGCGCCGAGGGTCGAGCCCGGCAACGCGGACGGCGCCTTCGTTCACGCCGGTGAGTCCGGCGATGGCGCGCATCAGCGTGGTCTTGCCCGCGCCGTTCGGCCCGAGCAGGCCGCTCACTCCCGGCCCGAACGAGCAGGTCAGTTCGGAGAGCGCGACCTTCGGCCCGAACCACACCGACACCGCGTTCACCTCGACGGTGGCGTCGGTGGCCAGCGCGGGATCGGTCTGCACGTCGATGCTCATCGCTCCACCCACCGGTAGCGCCACCACAGCACCGCGGCGCCGGACAGCAGCACGGCCAGGTAGCAGGCCGTCGCGAGCAGGCCGCCACCGGCGACCCCACCCAGCGGCGACTCGGGGTCGATGTGGCCGAGGAAGATGATGTCGCGCAGGTGCAAGGGCATCGCCAGCACGTTGAGCAGTGCGCCATAGCTGCCGCCCTCGATGGACGTGTCGCCGGTGATGACACCCGACGAGATGGAGGTGAGCAGGAACAGGCCGATCACCGAGGCGCCGGCCACGATGCGGCGGTCGGTGAGCGACGCGAGCGCGCACCCGATCATGGCGTAGTAGACGCTGAGCACGATGACCGCGAGCGGCACCTTCCACAGCACGTCGAGATGACCGGTGAAGTAGTCGAGCGCTTCGTCGCTGACCAGCATGTTGCCGACGAAGAGCACCACCTGCGGCAGGTACGAGAACG
>JAUXQB010000088.1 GCA_030685215.1 Actinomycetota bacterium | reverse complement strand
CCATCCTCAGCCTGCTGACGGTCGGCGGGCCGAAACGTCGCAGCCGCGATGGACTCGACACCTACCTCCGCCGATTCCTGCTCCCGCCGATCATCTCCCCGACCTGACGTGCGAGCGGGCAGTCAAGGCTGGTTGGCTCACCAGCGGACAGGAATGGTGCGAGGTCCCCGTACCTGACCGCCCGTCCAGGTGACCGCGTCGGGATCGGCGAGCTCGAAGGTCGGAATTCGGTCGAGCCATTCCTGAATGGCGACCTTCAGCTCCATCCGTGCGAGGTTGGACCCGAGGCAGCGATGAATGCCCGAGCCGAACGCGACGTGACGATTGCGCTCGCGATCGATGATGAACTCATCGGGGTTCTCGAACTGTGCCGGGTCTCTGTTGCCAGCCGGGAACGACATCAGCACCTTGTCGCCGGATCGCATGGGGCACCCTGCGACCTCGACGTCGGCGATCACCTCCCGCGCCATGGTCACCGGGCTGTACACACGCAGCAGCTCCTCGACCGCCGAGTCGATCAGGCCGGGTTCGGCGCGCAGGCGTGCCTGGTCTTCCGGGTGGGTCGCGAGGTGCCACAACGAGGAACCGATCGCGCTCCACGTGGTATCGATACCCGCGAGAAGCAGGAGAAAGCAGGTTCCCAGCAGATGGCGTCGGTCGAGTGGCTCTCCGTCGATCTCGGTCTCCACCAAGAGCGTGATGAGATCATCGGGTCGTTGGTCGGCGGGAAGGGCCGCGCGCTCATCAACGCGGGCGCCGAAGTACTCCAACGTCTCGATGATCGCGTCGAGACTCTTCTGCAGGTCGTTGAAGCCCTCTTGGAGGATACGAACCGCCCAGTTCGTGAACATCTCCTCGTCGGCAGCAGGCACGCCGAGCATGTGAGCGATGACCCGCACCGGAATGTGTTGCGCGTAGTCCCTCGCCGCATCCGCCCGGCGTCCCGCCGCGATCGAGTCGAGCAGCTCCCGGGCCAGGTCTTGCGTGATCGGTGTCATCGTCTCGATTCGCCCAGGCGCGAACGCCGGAAGAAGGATCCGCCGTGCCCAGGTGTGTTCCGGGGGGTCCGATGTGATCGGTGGCGCTGTCAGGAGCGGGCGTCCCTCTCGCGCATCCTCCGGGAGATCGACGACACCGATCCGCCTCGACGAGAAGTGTTCCGTGTCGTGAGCGATCGCGGAGATGTCGTCGTAGTTGACGGGCATCCAGGCGCGGCCACGGCGTTCGGAGAAGGCGACCGGGCAGGCATCGCGCAGCTCGTGCCAGACGCTGAATGGGTCGTCGACGTACCTGGGATCGAGAATGTCGAGATCGCGTCCCCAGTCCTTTGTGGGCGAGAGCGGGGAGTCGTCGCCGGCGGTGCGTTCGGTCATGGGTGGCTCCGGTGCTGGTTGTTGGACGTGCGAGTCCGACTCGCTCGATGAAACAGAACTCTACTAGTGTCTCATTCACAATGTCGAGCCAAAGGTCGCGGAGGTTGCCAATGGAGTTTGAACAGTTCGACGAGCGAACGGCTGAGCGGATGCTCGGTGCCGCCACAGCGACGGGAGGCATCTCGGCGTATCTCGACTTCCGTCATGTCGAACTCACCGCCGGTCGGCTCGTGGCGGAGATGGACGCCCGAGATGATCTTTTGACCCCGTTCGGCAATCTCCATGGCGGCTGCCTTTCGGCGTTCGTCGACCACTGTCTTGGCGTTGTGTTCTACCCGGTGATTCCGAAGGGTGCGTGGGTGGCGACCACCGAATTCAAGCTCAACCTCCTGCGGCCTGTGTCGTCGGGAGTGTGCGTGGCCGTGGCTGAGATCATCTCGCTCT
>JAUXQB010000085.1 GCA_030685215.1 Actinomycetota bacterium | reverse complement strand
TCCACGTTCGCCGTCCGGCGTGCCCAGCCGGCGCCCGCCATCCGCCGTCGCGCCGCGTGGGCCACCGTGGTGCTCGTCGCGATCTGTGGCTACCAGTTCAGCCAGTCGATCGAACTGCGCGGTCACGACGAGAAGGCTGGCTCGTACGGGGTGGCGCTGCTGGTGGCCGATGTCGCCGAAGGCGAGCGCGGTGTGTTCCTGTGGGAGCGCGGGGCGTGCTGCAGCGCCGCATACATGTTGTTCGGGTCGCCCACCTGGGTGTTGGGCGGCGTCGACTCGGCCACGCTGCCCGTCGACCCGGTGGAGTACCCCGACTACCTGCGCCGAGTGTCGGCGGCTGCGCAGGAGCAACCCGTGTTCGTGGTGATGAGTGCGACCTCGGCGCTGCCCGACGACACCGGCCTGGAGTTCGCGGAGGTGCGTCGCGTCACGGGCTCGCTCGCCGTGTGGGAAGAGCAGTCGGATCGTCGCCCCGACCGCCCCATCGCGTACGACTTCGACTTCATCGTCTACCGCGTCACCGTCACCTGACCGCGGGCGACTGCATCCGCCGACTCAGACGGGCAGGCCGACTCGGCGCATCGCTCGCTTCACCTTGCCGCCGATGCGGCGGAACGTGCTGGGCGGCGTGCCGGGGTTCGGGTAGTAGCGCTGCGCCACCGACGTGCTCGGGTAGTACTGGCCGCCATTGGCCGCAGCGGCGGCTTCCCGTTCGTCTTCTTCGCGGCTCCACCGATCGAGCTGCGCGGTGTTGTCGAGCGCCGCCTTGTCGGGCCGCGCGAGCACGTAGGCGAAGAGCGTGTTCGCTTCCGGATCGTTGGCCATGTGTGCCGCGTCGGCATCGAGGATGCGTTGGACGAGCGGGCTGTGGTCGTTGCCGTCGAAGAACGGATCGTTGAAACACAGGATCTCGTAGGCCAGCGCGCCGCCCAGGTAGCGAACGTGTTCGAGGTGGAAGTAGCGGCGCATGGTGGGCATGATCAGCTCGCTGTGGATGGCCTCGGTGGGGTCGTCGGCGAGCATCGTGGCCAGGTGCGGGTACGCGAGCTTCTTGCGCATGCCCGACGGCAGCGTGTTGTTGAGCCGTTCGATGGCCGCCCACTGGTGCTCGGGGTACTGGTTGCGGTGTGGCCCGATGTAGTCCCACGACATGAACGCGCCGTCGGGGGGTAGCAGGCGACAGAACTCGCGCATCACCCGGTCGACTCGCGCGACGTGATGCATCGCGGCGAAGTTCACCACCAGGTCGACACCCGGGAAGTCGAACGACGCGGTGTTGGTGTCGACGCAGTGGTACTCGATGTCGAGTCCCTCGGCGGCAGCCGACTCGCGCGCCGTGGCGAGCAGCGGCTCGGAGATGTCGAGTCCGATGGCGCTGGCCACCACACCACTGCGCACCAGCTCTCGCTCCACCCAGCCGTTGCCACAGTTCAGCGCGATGGCCTTCTGGAACGGTCGCCCGTTCCACTCGAGCAACTTCTGCCCCCACGACTGACCGACCTGGTCGGCGGCGCGCCGGCGCAGCTCGACCTCGACCATGTTGATCGAGTTCCAGTAGCGGTCGCCGTAGTACTGGAAGGTCGCCGAGGGGACGGGGCTTGACATGGTGCCAGAGTAGGGGATGCGCTGCGCGCCGACCGGCAGGCCGGCTACACCCAGGCGCGGACCGTGGCTCGGCCGCTGATGGGAGCGGTGTCGGGCAGCGGCCTGCCCTGCACGCGCTCGAGCTCGTGGCTGCGCCACAGACCCAGCTGATCGACCCGGCTGAACCCGGCGTCGAGGCACAGCCCCTCGAGCGCGAGCAGGTTGGGCCCGAAGAAGTTGCTGCTGTCGTTGTTCAGGTACTCGCCGGGGTAGTAGCCGAGCGCCGGGCGGTTGACGTGCAGCATGTCGACCACGGTCTCGATGAGCACGTACTTGCGGGTGACGCTGCGCACTCGCTTGAGGTACCCGAGCGGATCGGGCGCGTGGTAGAGCACGCCGAGGAACAGCACCACGTCGAACTGGCCGCCGATGGCCTCGGGCGAGAGCTCCTCCACCTTGATCATCTGGTCGCGCACGCCGAGCCCGGTGTGTTCGCGTACGAACTCGAGGTTGCTGTGCGCGGTCATGCCCGGCCAGTTCCACACGAAGTCGTCGGTGGCCAGCACGTCGGTGGCCCCTCGTCGTGCGGCTTCGAACGAGAACCAGCCGTCGAAGGCGCCGACGTCGAGCACCGTGAGGCCTTCGAAGCTGTCGGGGTACCCCATCACGGGCACCTTGTCGTGGCTGGGGTCGTTGCCCTGGCCGACGACGCCGTTGTCGAACTCGAACGTGTGGAACCAGTCGCGCGCGGCGACGAGCGTCGCGAACTCGGCGCGGTCGACGCCGGAGGTGACGGCGAAGCTGGGTGCCCTGCCGCCGGTGCCGGGGTTCACCGGCGCAGCGACCGCAGCGGTGTCGCCGGGAAGGGCGACGGCACGCCGCACGGCGTCGACTGCCTTCGTCGCCCCAGGCACCTTGCGCAACATGGCCCGAAGTCGTTCGTTCATCGTGGTTGTCCTTTGTGTGTGGTCGTCGACACTAGGCGTGGGACGAGACGGTGCCGAGGGTGAGTGCCGCCACTCCGCGGGCCGCGCCGGGGTTGAGCACCTCGAACTCGTCGCGACCGTCGCGCGCCACCCGGAGGTCGGCGTCGTGGCGATCGGTGAGCCGCAGGCTCAGCGTGTAGCGGCCGTCGAGCAGTGGCACCGCCGTGAACGGCACGGTGATGGTGCCGCTGCCGTGCAGGTTGCTGATGCCCGACGCGGGCAGGTCAAGGTCGAGCGCGAACACGGCCTGGCCTTCCAGCGACAGGATGGAGATGCTCAGCGTGGGTGCCTCGACGGTGCGGTCGGTGGCGTAGCTGACCTCGATGGTGAGCGGCTCGCCGGGTTCGAGGTACTTGCGCTCCGCCGAGCGAGGGTGGTGGATGCGCACGTCGGTGATCTTCAGCGGCCCGGTGTCGGTGTCCTGCGGCGCGGCTTCCTCGAGGGTGCCGTGGAGGTGCTCGCGGAAAATGCGGATGGCATCGCCGGGTGCCCCGTCGGCGACCAGCTTGCCGTGGTCGAGCACGATGGCCCGCTGGCACACCTGGCGCACGACGTCGGCGGCGTGGGTGACCACCACGATGGTGCGGCCCTCCTGTTGGAACTGGCGCACGCGGTCGAGGCACTTGCGCTGGAACACCTCGTCGCCGACAGCGAGCACTTCGTCGACGAGCAGCACGTCGGGGTCGAGGTTCACGGCCACGGCGAAGCCGAGCCGCACGTACATGCCGCTGCTGTAGTGCTTCACCGGTTCGTCGATGAACTGATCGAGCTCGCTGAACTCGACGATGTCGTCGAACCGTTTCTCGATCTCCTTGCGGCTGATGCCGAGGAACGCCGCGTTGATGTACACGTTCTCGCGGCCGGTGAGCTCGGGGTGGAAGCCGGCGCCGAGCTCGAGCAGTGAGGCGAGCCGGCCGCGCAGGCGGATCTGACCGGTGGTGGGCTTGAGGATGCCACTGACCACCTTCAGCAGCGTGCTCTTCCCGGAGCCGTTGTGGCCGAGGATGCCGAGCGTGGTGCCGGTGCTGATGGACAGCGACATCGGTTCCAGCGCGACGAACTCGCGGTACTTCGACCGGCCCATGCTGAGCATGCGCTCCTTCACCGAGTGCACCGGGTTCTCGTGCAGCTTGAAGACCTTGGAGATGTTGTCGACGACGATGGCATCCATGAGCGGTCAGAGCACCTCGGCGAAGTTGCCTTCGGCCCGGTCGAAGATGAACAGGCCGAGCAGCATCAGACAGACGGCGAGCACGCCGACGAGGGTGAGGTTGCGCAGGTACCACCACTGCGTGACGTCGGGCAGCAGCTGCATCTCGCCGGCCCGGGCGGTGCCGTAGATGGTGCGCTGGAACGTGGTGATGACCGAGGTGAACGGGTTGAGCAGGGGCAGCCAACCGGGCAGGCCCTGGCCCTTGAACCAGACAGCGGCGCGCTCGTACTGGTACACGATGGGGTTGGCCCAGAACATCGCGACGAGGGCCAGTTCGAGCAGGTGCTGCGTGTCGCGGGCGTACACGTTGAGCGTGGCGAGCACCAGCGACATGCCGGCCAGCAGCATCGCGGTGACCAGCAGCGCGATGGGGAGCAGCCAGATGTAGCTCCAGTCGACGGGGTGCCAGACGATGACCAGCACGATGCCGAACGCGCACATCTGCAGCACGAAGTGCACGAGTGCGCTGCCCAACGTGGCCAGTGGCAGCACGGCTCTCGGGAACGGCACCTTCGACACCAGGCCCTGGTTCGCGACGACCGACGTGGTGGCGGTGGAGAGCGTGGTGCTCACGAGGGTCCAAGGGATGAGGCCGCAGAGCAGCCAGATGGGGAAGTCGTCGAAGCCGGCACCGAGGATGCTGAACACCAGGGTGTACACGCCGAGCAGGAACACCGGCTGCACCATC
This sequence comes from Actinomycetota bacterium, assembly GCA_030685215.1. Lineage (GTDB taxonomy): Bacteria > Actinomycetota > Acidimicrobiia > Acidimicrobiales > Ilumatobacteraceae > UBA668. Next base: position 13,454 of record JAUXQB010000085.1, on the reverse strand, counting down.
GACCACACGAACCCGAGGACGGAGTTCTTGTAGCGGACCTTCAGCTCCTTGCGGATGAGGCCGTCGAGCAGCTCTCGGTACTCCCAGATCTCCGCGACGTGCACGCGCATCTTGCGGTGTGCGGAAATGATCCGTAGCTCCGCCGACCCTCTTCCTGTTGCGCTCATCGGGGTAGCACGCTACAGAGTCGCAGCCCCTTACCCAGGGCAGGGGCGATGTGCCAGGCGACTCGTCTACACCAGCAGCGGGTCGGCGGCGTCGGGGTCGATGCCGTGGCGGGCGATGGCCGCCTGCACTTCCTCGGCGCTGGCCTTGCCCTCGGCCGCGAGCGCGCTGAGCACGCCGACCACCACATGACCGGCGTCGACCTCGAAGTAGCGGCGCAGCGCGTCGCGCGTGTCGCTGCGGCCCATGCCGTCGGTGCCGAGCGGCACGAACGTGCGGCCGGGCAGGAATCGGGCGACCTGCTCGGGCACGCTCTTCATGAAGTCGGTGACGGCCACGATGGGGCCGGGCGTGTCGGCGAGCAACTGGCCGACCAGCGGCACCTGTGCGGGTTCGTTGGGGTGCAGGCGGTTCCAGCGCTCGATGCTCAACGCGTTGTCGCGCAGCGCCTTGTACGAGGTGGCCGACCACAGCTCGACGCCGATGCCGTATTCGGCGAGCTCGGTGACCGCGGCACGAGCAGCGCCCTGCGCGGAGCCGCTGAACAGCACAGTGGCCCGCCGCTCGCACCCTTCCGGCGCGGAGGCCCACTGGTACAGGCCACGCACGATGTGCGCGGGGTCGAGCCCTTCGGGCATCGCGGGCATCGGGTAGTTCTCGTTGTAGAGGGTGATGTAGTAGAAGACGTCGCGCACCTCGCCAGCGGGGCGGTCGCTGCCGTACATGCGGTGGATGCCTTCCTGCACGATGGCGGCCACCTCGTAGGCGAACGCGGGGTCGTATGCCTGACACGGTGGCACGGTGCTTGCCAGCACCAGCGAGTGGCCGTCCTGGTGTTGCAGGCCCTCGCCCGACAGCGTGGTGCGACCGGCCGTGGCGCCCATCAGGAACCCGCGGGTGCGCGCGTCGGCGGCCTGCCAGATGAGGTCGCCCACGCGCTGGAAGCCGAACATCGAGTAGAAGGTGTAGAACGGCACGGTGGGCACGCCGCGAGTGGCGTAGGCCGTGCCGGCGGCGATGAAGCTGGCCATCGAGCCGGCTTCGGTGATGCCCTCTTCCAGGATCTGGCCCTTCGCGCTCTCGCTGTAGCTGAGCAGCAGGTCGTGGTCGACGGGCTGGTACTTCTGGCCCTGCGAGGCGTAGATCTTCAGCTCGGGGAACAGGCTGTCCATGCCGAAGGTGCGGCCTTCGTCGGGGATGATGGGCACCACCCATTGCCCGATGTTCGCGTCGCGGCACATGTTGCGCAGCAGGCGGGTGAAGCCCATGGTGGTGCTCACGGCCTGTTCGCCCGAGCCGCTGCGCAGCTCGGCGAAGGTGGTGTCGAGCGGCATCTCGAGCGTCTTGCGCGGGCGCAGGATGCGCTTGGGCACGCTGCCGCCGAGCGCGCGCCGGCGTTCGATCATGTACTGGTACTCCACCGAGTCTTCCGACGGGCGGAAGTAGGGCAGGCCGTCGTGCGCGAACGCGCTGTCGGGGATCTCGTCGTGCAGGTGCAACCGGTCGCGCAGCGCCATCAGCTGGGCGTCGGTCATCTTCTTGATCTGGTGCGTGGAGTTGCGGCCTTCGAAGCCGGGCCCGAGGGTCCAGCCCTTGATGGTCTTGGCCAGGATGACGGTGGGTGCGCCGGAGCCGAGGTTCTCGGTGGCGGCCTTGTACGCCGCGTAGAGCTTGCGGTAGTCGTGGCCGCCACGGGGCAGGTTGACCAGGTCGTCGTCGGTGAGGTGGGCGACCATCTGGCGCAGGCGCGGATCGGGACCGAAGAAGTTGTCGCGGATGTACGCGCCGCCTTCCACGCTGTACCGCTGGAACTCGCCGTCGACGGTGGTGTTGAGCTGGTTGAGCAGCGCGCCGTCCTTGTCGGCGGCGAGGAGCGTGTCCCATTTGCTGCCGAGGATGACCTTGATGACGTTCCAGCCGGCGCCGCGGAAGCTGGCCTCCAGCTCCTGGATGATCTTGCCGTTGCCGCGCACCGGGCCGTCGAGCCGCTGCAGGTTGCAGTTGACCACGAAGACCAGGTTGTCGAGCTTCTCGCGGCTGGCCAGCGAGATGGCGCCGAGGGTCTCGGGCTCGTCGCACTCGCCGTCGCCCAGGAACGCCCACACGCGGCTCTGGCTGGTGTCGTCGAGCTCGCGGTTCTGCAGGTAGCGGTTGAAGCGGGCGTGGTAGAGCGCGCTGATGGGGCCGAGGCCCATCGAGACGGTGGGGAACTCCCAGAAGTCGGGCATCAGGCGCGGGTGCGGGTAGCTGCTGAGGCCCTTGCCGTCGCGGCCGATCTCGCGGCGGAACTGGTCGAGGTCGGATTCCTCGAGGCGGCGCTCGAGGAACGCGCGTGCGTACACGCCGGGTGTGGCGTGGCCCTGGAAGTAGATGTGGTCGCCGGAGTTGCCGTCGTCCTTGCCGCGGAAGAAGTGGTTGAAACCGATCTCGTAGAGGCTGGCCGAGCTGGCGAACGTGCTGAGGTGGCCGCCGATGCCGTCGGCGTGCTTGTTGGCGCGCACCACCATCATCGCCGCGTTCCAGCGCACGAACGCACGGATGCGGCGCTCGATGTACTCGTCGCCGGGGAACCACGGTTCGGCCTCGCGCGGGATGGTGTTGATGTAGGGCGTGCTGACGGTGGCTGGGAAGCTCACCTGCGATTCGCGTGCCTTCTCGAGCAGCTTCATCAACAGGAAGCGGGCACGGGTCTTGCCGTGCACGTCGATGACGGCGTCGAGGCTGTCGAGCCATTCTTCGGTTTCACCCGGGTCGGTGTCGGGGAGCTGGTTGACGTAGCCGTCGAAGATCATGAGTGGCAGTCTGCCACCGCTACCGGCCGGTAACCGTCGGCACCTATCCGAATCGTGTGTCGACGAGGCGTGTCGGCGTGAGTGGCAGGAACGCGGTGCCCGCCCAACCCGACACGTCGAGCGTGGCGTGCGTGGTGGTGGCCGAGTAGATGCACACTGCGCCGGTGGGGTTGAGGTTCATCACCACCGCGTTGCTCTGCTCGTGGTTGGGTTCCACGTTGATGACCGACGTGTTCGGCAGGGTCGGTGTGCAGGCGTACACGGTGGCCCACCCGGCGAGCTGCGAGTTCATCAGTGTGAGCGTGAGCACCGCGCCCTGCGGCATCGGCGTGGCCGGCACGTTGCCGACGCCCGACACCTGCAACCCGCGGACGGTGCCGGCGCCGATCATGCCGCCCACGTAGCGGGTGTCGACGAGCCGTTGGGCGGTGATCGGGTGGATGTCGGACTCCGGTGGGAAGGCGCCGAACAGGTCGACCAGGAAGTGGGCCGACTGGCTGAGCTTCACGCACACCTTGCCGTTGGCGTCGGTGTTGACCACCATCATCACGTTCTGCACCTTGCCGGCGGCGATGTTGCGCGACGGGTAGCCGGGCTGCGTGCCGCCGCACGTGTACAGCCACGCGGGGCCGGAGGCGCCGCCGCCGAGCAGCGTGAAGTTCACGACCGCGGTGAACGCGCCGTCGGGGGCACCGGGGATGAGGCTGAGGTCGACCTCGCGCACCACGTTGGCCGCGGTGATGCCGGCGCTGCGCGTGTCGAGCGCGCGCCCGGGAGTGAGCGGGATGAACCCCGAGTCGAGTCCGAAGGCCCCGTTGAGGTCGACCAGCAGGTGCGAGTCGGTGCTCTGGAACACGCACACCTTGCCGTCGACGCCGATGGGCACGATGGCCGCGCTGGCCACGGTCTGCGACGCGCGGAAGTTGAGGTTGCTCACCGTCGGCAGCGTGCCGCCGCACGGATAGGCGGTGAAGTAGCCCGACGTGCGCGGCAGCAGGCTGGTGAGGTTCAGCGAGACGGCGGTGGCGTCGGCGGGCACACCGGCGACGCCCGCGACGGTGAACTCGGTGATGGTGCCGGCGGGCTCGCGCGTCGGGGCGCGGGTGACGGTGCTGGCTGCCAACGCCGAGTAGGCCGCGGCGCCCTCGTTGTTGAGGTGGATGGCGTCGTACGTGATGCCGGTGCGGTCGGCCATGCTGGCCCCGTCGATGAGGCTCAGCTCCGGGTGGCGCAGCGTGGCGTTGCGCAGCTGGTTGTTGAGCTGCGGGTAGGTGGAGTAGAGCAGCTTGTAGTTGCTGCTCAGCCCGTTCCACCCGCTGTAGAACGCGGGGGACACCTCTCGGACGGTCACCCAGAACACGCGCTTGACGCCCTTCGCCAGCAGCGTGTCGACCATCAGGTCGATCGACCGGTCGAAGCGGCCCGGGTCCCAGTACGGGTAGTTGTAGCCACCCGCGACGATGGCGTTGTCGCCGAAGGCGGAGAGCGGCTGGTACTGCACGTACTGGCTCACCATGTTCTCGACGAACAGCGCCGGCTTGCCGGTGACGGTGACCTCCCACCCGGCGGGGAACGCCCGCGGCATCGCGCCCTTGGCCCCGAGGCCCACCGAGTCGCTCACCATGAACACGCGATTCGCCGCGGCGGCCTCCGGCTGTGGAGGTGCGGCGTGCGCGGCCGGGAGCCCGATGGAAGTGAATGCCAGCACTGCCACCGTTGCCGCGCGCCATCTCATGTCAGGTTGCCTCCACCCACCATCCGACCACGTCGAACAACGTGTTCGTATTGCGAGAACTGTAGATGCACAGCGTCCGCTGCGTCGGTTCCACACCCACGGTGATCGAGTTCGCCATCACCAGCCCGGCGTTGGCGTTCACCGACGAGGTGGGGGGCAGCGCCTGCCCGCAGGCGTGTGCGGTGAGGAACCCGCGGAACTGCGGTCGCACGATGGTGATGGTGCCGGTGACCGCTTTCGCGCCGGCCGGGGCAGCCACCGTGTCGATGGTCTGCAGGAACCGCTGGCGATACACCCAGCCACCGATCGCGTTGCGCGTGTCGAGGATGCGGGCACCCGGGGCCGGCACGAACAGCAGGCCGCTGCCGGTGCGGAACACGCCGGTGACGTCGACGATCACGTCGGTGTACTGCGTGTTGCCGGTCTCCACCCGCGCACAGATGGTGCCGTTGGCGGCGACGGGCACGTAGGCCGCGCTGGCCACCGTCTCGTTCGCCTGGAAGCTCACGTTGGCGACGGTGCTCATCGGGGCGTCGCACGCGTAGAGCGCGATGGTGCCTCCGGGTGAGTTGCCGGTGGCGGTGACCGTGACGGCGGCCGCGAGCACACCGGTGCCGGGCACCGCGATGACCAGGTTCTGCCCGCGGCCGGTGATGCGGGTGTCGAGCGGGCGCACGGGGGTGATCGGGTTGAGGCCGGTGCCGCCGACGGGCAGGAAGTTGCCCTGCAACGAGATGACCACATCGCTGGCCGCGCTCGATTGCACGCACAGCTCGCCCGCGGCAGTGATGCGGGTGACCACCTGCGCTGTTCGGAACGCGCCGGCGGTGAAGTTGACGTTGCTGGTGGGTGGCATCGGGTCGCCACAACGCCAGAGGGTCAGCCAGCCGTCGGCCGCCGGGTTGCTCGAGCTGACCGTGAGCGCGAGCGCGGTGGCCGCGTCGTCGACCGCGGCCACGCCGCTGAGGTCGATGGTGCGCACTTCGCTGGCCGCGAAGCGCGGCCCGTCGGTGGGCGTTGCGTAGATGGTGACCGGCGCGACCGGCGAGAAGGTGGAGCCGACCCCGTCGCCCGCGGGCAGCGTGGCCCTCGGGCCGAGGTAGCGAGCCGGCGCCATGTGCGCGGTGATGTGCGCCGCCATCAACGTGCTGCGCTTCACGTACTGCACGCCGGAGTTGGGATGGATCCGCGCCGCGTCCATCAGGATCGCAGGGTTGGCGGTGGCGAGTGCGGTGGGCCAGTCCCAGAGCATCAGGTTCGAGCGCTGCAGCGCGGCCTGGTCGAGCGCCGCGTTCCATCCGAGCATGCCCAGGCTGTAGCCGTTGCCCTGGCCGAACGGCTCGTGGTTCACCTTCGCCCACCACACCAGCGTGTTGGGGCCGATGTTGTTGAGCAGCGAATCGATCTGTGCCTTGCAGTTCGCGGGGTTGGTGGGGGTGCAGTACGGCGCGTTCCAGGCGCCCATCAGGTTGGCGCCGAGGTTGACGACGATGACCTCTGGGTTGAAACCGCTCGATTGCCAGCGATCGACCTGATAGTTGGCGGAGAGGTTCGGGTCGCTCGACGACACGCGCATGCCCAAGGTGGCGATGAGGTTGATCGGCCCCCATCCCTGGTCGGACAGCATCTTCGGCAGGCCGGGGTTGCTGAAGCCGTCGGCGGAACCGAGCAGCACCGAGTCGCCGATCAGCCCGATCGATCGCAGCGTGTTGTCGCCGGTGTACCGATTGCAGTAACGCTGGCTCGAGTTCGCGAACGGGCATGCCGGCGGGGGAGCGGCACTGACCGGCTCGGGGGTGGGCACGGCGACCACTGCCAGGCCGGCGAGCAGGGCGGTGGCGAGCAGGAGGGCCATTCGACGCATCGAGCCAGTCTCGCAGCGTCAGCGTGGCGTGCCGCATCGGCCGCCCGTGACCTGCGGGTTTTCATACCCCTGGGGGTACTAGACTTCCGCACATGTCGTCTGCCCTCCGCTCCCGTCGTGCTCGCGTGCTCCATCCGGTCGTGGTCGCCGTGGCGGCGTTCGGTCTCGTCGCCAGTGCCTGCAGCGACGACACGGCCGACCCGCCCACCGACACCGCGAGCTCGATGCCGGCCGTCGCCGTCACCGAGGCCGTCCTCATCGACCCGCTGGAGGGTCAGGCGATGATGCGCGACGGCACGGTCACCGTCATCGACGTGCGCACGCCCGCCGAGTTCGCCAACGGCCACGTGGAAGGCGCCGTCAACCTCGACGTCGAGGGCGGCCAGTTCAGCGCCTCGCTCGCAGAGCTCGACCCGGCGGCCACCTACATCGTCTACTGCCAGTCCGGTCGCCGCAGCGCACTCGCCGCCGCGGCGATGGTGGCGGCAGGATTCACCGAGGTGCACGACATGGGTGGCATCCAGGACTGGATCGACGCCGGCCTGCCCGTCGTCGCCGGTTGACCACTCGACAGTTCAGGAAGCTTTTCATCACGGCATCCGTGATGAAAAGCTTCGCGAATCGAGCAACACGCTCGCCCGCCAGTCGGTGCCGAACCTGTGGGAACGGGCGCCGAGCCTCTACGATTCGCACCCGATGAGCCGCCAGACGATCGCTTACCAACCTGCGCTCGACGGCACTCGGGCACTGGCGGTCACCGCCGTGCTGCTCTTCCACGGCGGCATCAGCTGGATGAGCGGCGGATACGTGGGTGTGTCGGTGTTCTTCACGCTCTCCGGCTACCTCATCACCTCGCTGTTGCTCGCCGAGCAGGGCGCCACCGGGCGCGTCGACGCCCGTACCTTCTACACACGCCGGGCCCGACGGCTGCTGCCCGCCAGCGTGGTCTGCCTGGTGGGCATCGTCGTGCTCGCCGGTCTCGGCTGGTTCGACGGTGTCGCCAACCTGCGCCGCGACGTGCTCGGCGCCCTCTTCCAGGTGTTCAACTGGGTGAAGCTGGGTTCGGGCGAGAGCTACGCCGACCTCACCACCGCCGCTGCCGGCCTGAAGAACCCGCTCGACCACTACTGGTCGCTGGCCATCGAGGAGCAGTTCTACTGGGTGTGGCCGCTCGCGTTCGTCGGGCTGCTCGCGCTGGGGCGCCGGTTCGGTGTGCGCCCGGTGGTCATCGTCGGCGTGCTCACCGCACTGTCGGCCGTCGCCGCGCCGGTCATTGCCACGGTGTGGGGCCCCGACGCCGCGTACTGGGCCACTCCCGCACGCATCTGCGAGATCCTCGCCGGCGCCCTCGTCGCCTGCTGGCTGTACGGGCGCTCGGCCTCGGGCGCCGCGGCTCGGTGGGGTGCGGGCGCGGCTCGCCTGGCAGTGCTGGCACCGGTGGCGCTCGTCGTGCTCACCGCCACCTGCGTGCTGTTCCCCGAGGGCAGCGGGCCCGCGTACGAAGGGGCGCTGCCGCTGGTGGCGGCGCTCAGCGCTGCGCTCATCGTCGGCCTGCAGACCGCGGGACCCGTCCGCAGCGCGCTCAGCGTGGCGCCACTCGTGTTCCTCGGCAAGATCAGCTACGGCGTCTACCTCTACCACTGGCCCGTGTTCGTGCTCATCGACCGCGAGAACCTCACCTGGCCGGTCGGCGCGACGCTGCTGCTGAAGGTCAGCATCACACTGGCCATCTCACTGGTCTCGTACTACGCCATCGAGCGGCCCATCCGCACCGCCCAGTGGCTGCCGCCGCGCCGCACGCTCGTCGGTGCGTTCGCCGGCACCGCGCTGGCGGCGATGCTGGCCATCGTGGTCATCCCCGCCACCGACAAGTACTACGGCGTCGACGAAGCGGCAGCCGAGCAGGTGGCCATCCCCACCGGGCCGGTCGACTCGCTGGTGCCGCTCACCTCGGCCACCGTCGCTCCCACCACCGAGCCGGAGGTCGTGCCCGACTCTCTGCCGGTCGAGACGTCGGTGGTCACCACCACCACCGAGAAGGTGGTCTTCACGCTCACCCAGACGCCGGTGCCGTCGCGGCCGGTGCGCATCCTGGTGGTCGGCGACTCCACCGCCGAGGCCACCGGTGCCGGCGTCGTCGCCTGGGCCGCGGCGAACCCGCAGTACGCGCAGGTCAGCCTGGCCACCGGCCCCGGTTGCGGCCTGGTGCTCGGCGGCTACATCCCGCTCACCGACCGCGTGCGCGACGTCACCGCCGAGTGCGGCCCGTACGTGGTCGACGGCATCGCCGAGAAGGTCACCACGCTGCAACCCGACGTGGTGATGGTGATGACCACCGTGTGGGACGTGCTCGATCGCCAGCTGGTCGTCGACGGTCCGCCGCTGGCGCCCACCGACCCCGCCGTGGAGGCGCTGATGCTGCAGTCGCTCGGCGAGTTCACCGATCACCTGCTCGCGCTGGGAGTGCCGCGAGTGGTGTGGGTGCAGTCGCCGTCGCCGCTGCCGTCGCTCGCCGGCGGCGAGGACCAGCAAGCGCAGCCGCAACGCCACGAAGTGCTCCACCGGGTGATCAGCGAAGTCGCCACCACCCGACCGGCGGTGCGCGTGGCCGAGCTGTCGGAGTGGCTCATCGGCGGACCGCTCGCCGACAGTCGCGAAGCGCGCACCGACGGGGTGCACTGGACCAGCGACGCCTCGCTCATCATCGCCTCCGACTTCCTCGGGCCGCTGCTCGTGCAAGCAGCACTCACGTGAGCGCCGCCGAGGAGCCGACCACCGTCGTCTTCACCGACGGCGCCTGCGCGGGCAACCCCGGCCGCGGTGGCTGGGCGTGGGCGGTTGCGCCCGACGGCGAGCCCAACGGGTCGGGTGGCGCGGCGCACACCACCAACCAGCGGATGGAGCTGCAGGCCGTGCTGGAAGCGCTGCGCGCACTGCCCGGCCGGCTCACCATCGTGAGCGACAGCACCTACGTGGTGCACTGCTTCCGCGACAAGTGGTGGGTGAAGTGGAAGGCCAACGGCTGGAAGAACTCGCAGAAGCAGCCGGTGGCCAACACCGACATCTGGATGCCGCTGGTCGAGCTGGTGCAGCAGCGGCAACCCACCTTCCGCTGGGTGAAGGGCCACAGCGGCGACGCGATGAACGACCTCGTCGACCGCCTCGCCGTCGCCGCCAGCGCCGGCCCCTTCGACCCCACCCCCTCACCCGCCACCTACGGCGACCCCCAGTCCACCCTCTTCTAGACGTCGCGTGCGCTGTGACTCGCCCAGCGGGACACAGCGCACATGAAGTCGAAGGATGTCGAGTGTGGGGCGAAACGCGTGCTGGTCGACGAGGTCGGGGTCGGTCGCTTCGACGACGATCCAGCCGGCCTTGACCAACGAGCGCCTGCGCTGCACGTCGCGTTCCTGAGCTGCGCGCGACCCGTGCGTATAGAACGGGCTGACCTCCAGCACCACCTTCTGCACCGGCCAGGCGAAGTCGACCTCGACGGTGCGCCCACCGCCGACCGGCGCGTCGAAGTTCCGCTCCCATCCGTCCAGGCCACCCGCGCGCAGCCATCGCGCCACCCGCTGCTCGAGTCTGCTGCGATGTCCCATGCCCGCCGATCGCTGGGCCAGCAGCTCGATCAGCAGTCGTCGCCCCACGAGCGCTCGCGGTGGCAGCTGATCGATCAGGCGCTGCATCGCGGGCACGGTGATCAGACGGTTGACCAAGCAGTGGTCGAGGCACCGCTCCACCACCGCGTCGTCGAGGAATCGAGGGAGCAGTAGCAGCGTCGCCGCCGGTGTTGCGACACGAGTCGTGTGCCACGGCCGGCTCGGCAGCGCGATCGATTGTCGGATGACGGTGATGCCTGCCGTGCGAGCCGACCGGTCCGGATCGACCGCCACGATCGGTGTGATCGCGCCGCTGCCGACGGGCATCTGATGGACGACACCGGCGCAGCTCGCGGAGATCACGGAGCGAGGAACCGCCAGGCCGGCGGCCAACACGCACTGGTGCGGCGACGCGTCGATGCCGCTGAGCCGCAGCACCCCGGCGAACACGGTGACGAGCGCACCGCTGTCTCGACGTCGATCGAGCGCGCGCCGGTCGACCCCCATATCGATGGCCTGAGTGACCGTGACCAGTCCCAGTTGGTGACGAGCGATGGAGCGCAGGATGGCGTCGATCTGGAAGGTGGACTTGGGTTCGATGGCCGGCATCGGGTCACTGTCGCATCAGGGTGTGACAAGCCTTTGCCGCCCGGACTTCGTGTGCGCTGTGACTCGCCCAGCGGGACGGAGCGCTCACGACGTCGGAGGATTCTTGTATCTGGGGGTGGCGGGGGGCATCTACTCTTGCAGCGCACGGTGCCACGAGGGCTCGACGGCGCCGATACGGAGGCGTCATGCCCGCGTCAGACCAGCAGCACATCGGAGTGTGCCTCAGCGGGGGAGGGCATCGCGCGTCGCTGTTCGGCCTCGGCGCGCTGATGTACCTGATCGATGCCGACAAGGGGCCCGACATCGCGGCCGTGTCGTCGGTGTCGGGCGGATCGCTCACCAACGGCTGGGTCGCACTGCAGACCGACATCACCACCGTGCGGCCGGACGAGTTCACCGAGCTGGCGTCGACGCTCGCCACACGCATCGCCCGCAAGGGCACGCTGTGGGCGTCGAAGCTCACGTACCTGCTGCTGCTCGCCATCGCCGCACCCGTCATCGTGGCCGTGTGGGTGTCGGTGGCGTGGGGCACGCCGGCCGCGTACGTGGCATGGCCGATCGCCATCGCGGTCGCCGCGGTCGTCGCCCAGCGACGCAGCTGGGTGGCGCGGCGCGGCTTCGAGCAGACGCTCTTCCACGGCGAACAACTCGACGCGATGCACTCCACCATCGACCACCTGCTGTGCGCCACCGACCTGCAGACGAGCGAAGCCGTGTACTTCTCCAGCCGCTTCGTGTACTCGTACCGCAACGGGTTCGGCGACACAGCCGGCCTCCACGTCGCCGACGCGGCCCAGGCCTCCGCGGCGCTGCCCGGCGCGTTCCCACCGGTGTCGATGAACGCGGCGAAGCACGGCTTCCGCAAGCCGGGTGCGCTCACCCACTTCCTCCTCAGCGACGGCGGCGTGTACGACAACATGGGCACCGAGTGGCTGCTGCGGGTGACGAGCGGGTTCAGGGCCGACGACAACCGCCCGGTGCGGCCGCCGAACACGATCGACGAGGCCGTCGTGGTGAACTCGTCGGCGAGCAAAGGCGTGGTGAAGCGCACGCTCGTGCGGGTGCCGCTGATCGGCGAGCTCGTCACGCTGCTGGCGGTGAAGGACGTGCTCTACGACCAGACCACCGCGGTGCGTCGCCGGCTGCTCTACCTGCGCTCGAAGGTGGCTGCCAAGGCGCCACAGATGGCGCGCGACGGGCTGCCGTGCGCCATCGTGCAGATCGGCCGGTCGCCGTTCGACACCGCCGGCGCGTACCGGCGGGGGAGCAGCCCCACCTCGACGCGCGCTCGCGACGTGATCGAAGCGCTCGGCGACACGGAGAAGGAGTGGGACGGCATCGCCGCCGCCAACGCCGCGGTCGGGACCACGCTGTCGAAGATTCCCGCCGAACGCGCGGCGCACCTGCTGCGCCATGCGTACGTGCTCACGATGGCCGAGACGCACGTGCTGCTCGGATATCCGTTGCGCCCGGTTCCCACCCTCGAGACGGCACGGAGCTGGCTGACATGACCACGCCGGCAGCAGTGCTCGCAGCGGGCGTGCTCGACTGGCGGTGGCAGGCGCTCGCAGGTGCCGATCACACCGCGCTCGTCGCCGCGCTGCGCGACGAACTCACGCCGGCCAGCGACTGGCAACGCATCGGGGCTGCCCGACCGCGCGAGCTGGAGCCCACCAACGGCGACTGGCTCACTCGCTGGGTCGCCCCATCGACGACCCGCTCGGCGGACGACGATGCTCGACTGGCAGCAGCATGGGAGGAGGCGCTCGGCCCGCCGCACGAGGCACCCTCGAACTTCCTGCGCCTGGAGGTGGGTTCGCTCGCCGACGCACGTGCGCTGCAGCAGATCGGACTCGTGTCGTCGAGGCAGCTGGTGGGAGTGTTCCGCACCTACGCGCACAAGGTCGAGTGGCGGTGGCCGCTGCGAGTGGGTCTGCTGCCCGGACCCCGCGCCGGCGACTGGCTCGACGCGCTGCAGTCGAGCCGCTTCCACGGCGAGCAGTACCACGCGACGATGGTGCCCGCCGACAGCGATGCGCAGTTCGAGCTCGTCGTGCTCGACACTGCCACGTTGCCCGAGCCGGGCGAACCGCTCGCCGGTGATCACGCCTTCGACCGGGTGGTCCGCTCGGCAGGAAGCGTGGTCGCTGTTGGTGAGGCCGCGCGATCGACCGAGTTCCACGACCACACGATGATGACCCTGCTCGAGCGGTTCGATCCTGCGATCACGATCGTGATGCCGGTCGACGACATGAGCTGGTGGGTGCCGACGTTCCGCGAGCTCTCGCACGACGTGCCGCTCGACGCGGCGGTGGTCGCGGCGAGCCCGGCGGCGCTCGTCGCCGGCGACCCGCTCGCGCTGGCCGCCACCGCCGTCGGCCACTGGGCGATGTGGGTGGCCCGTGACCTCGGCGAAGCGGAGCTGAGCGAGGGCCTCGACACCGTCGAGTTCCGGCACGAGGACGAAGGCTCGCAGGTCGTGCACGACCGAGTCGAACTGCTGCGCAGCCGCGGCATCGATGCGGTGCTGCGCATCAATCTCGCGCTCGCCGCGGCGCCCGACGACGCCGCGCCGGACGAGGCAACTCCCGAGGCCGCCGCGCCGGTGGCGCCACCGGCCGTTGCGCCGCCGCCCATCGCGTTGCCGGGCGTCGCGCCGCCACCCGCACCAGCACCCGCACCTGGGC
>JAUXQB010000063.1 GCA_030685215.1 Actinomycetota bacterium | reverse complement strand
GATCACGCTGCTGCTCGCCGTGTACGAGCGCCGTCGCGAGACCGGGTTGTTGCGAGCGGTCGGCATGACTCGTGCACAGGTGCGCACCACGGTGCGGTGGGAGAGCGTGATCACCTCGCTCTATGGTGCTGCCGTGGGTGTGCTGATGGGGCTGGTGCTCGGCTACGTGGTCATCGTGGCGCTGCGCGATCAGGGCTTCGACAAGTACACCATCCCTGTTGCCAACATCGCGTGGATCATGTTGCTCGCGTTCGTCGCCGGCGTGGTCGCCGCGGTCGTGCCGGCATGGCGCGCGACTCGCCTGGGCATCCTGCGCGCCATCGCGGCCGACGGCTGATGCAGCTCTCGCCGGCGCTCGCCGCATTCGTCGCCGAACGGCACATGGCCGTGCTGGTCACCCAGCGCGCCGACGGTTCGCCGCACGCGGTGCCCGTCGGCTTCACGCTCACCGACTCCGCGGTGCGCGTGATCACGTTCGCCCCGTCGGTGAAGGCCGCGAACGCGCGGCGCGGCGGCAGGGCCAGCGTCACCCAGGTCGACGGTGGGCGGTGGGTCACGTTCGAGGGGTCGGTGCGAGTGCTCGACGACCCCGACACGGTGGCGAGCGCAGTGGCCGCCTACGCGCAGCGCTACCGTCAACCGAAGGAACGCGACGATCGAGTCGTCATCCAGATCGAGGTCGACCGAGTGATGTGCAACAGCGGGTTGAGATGAGCGCCGGCTACTCGGGCACTCCGCTGCCCAAGAAGCTGGGTGTCGTCGGCGATGTGGTGTTCACGGTGCTGCACGCGCCACCGGGTTTCAAGGAGACGCTCGGCGACCACGGCGAGTCGATCTGGCAGCGCAACCTGATCGCTCCCATCGATGTGATCATCGCGTTCTACACCGAACGGTCTGCGCTGCGCGACGAGTGGCCCACGCTCACCGATGCCGCCCAGCCCGCGGGCGCGGTGTGGGTGGCGTGGCCGAAGAAGACCAGTGGCGTCGCCACCGACATCACCGAAGACGCGCTGCGCGCCACCCTGCTGAAGACCGGCTGGGTCGACAACAAGGTGTGCGCCATCGACAACACGTGGAGCGGCCTGCGGTTCGTGCTCCGCAAGGAGAACCGCCCGCCCTGGAAGCGCTGACCGGCAGCTTTGCCCAGGTGCTACCGTGTAGCACATGGCCTCGATCGGCGTTCGCGAACTCAAGCAGAATGCATCGCAGATGGTGAGCAAGGCGGCTGCGGGCGAGTCGTTGGTCGTCACCGACCGTGGTCGACCGGTGGCTCGGCTGGTGCCGCTGCTCGACGACCCGCTGGCGCAGCTGGCCGAGTCCGGCGAGATGCGGCCCGCTCGCACTGCGTTGTCCTCGCTGTCGCCGACGCGTCGTCGAAAGGCCGGCGAGGCGTCGCTGTCGGCCGAGTTGGCCGCCATGCGCGACGCCGACGATCGCTGACGGTCGTTCACGTGGCCTGGTACCTCGACACCTCGGCGCTCGTGAGGCTGGTGCGGGCCGAGCCCGAGACGCGAGCGCTCGAGAAGTGGCTGCAGAGCCACGCGGCGGTGGTGTCGAGCGACCTGACGCGCACCGAACTGCTGCGGGCGGTCCGTCGAGCGGCACCGCGGGCGATGGTTCGGGCGCGACAGGTGCTCGACAGCGTGGCGCTGTTGGCGCTCACCACTGCGGTGTGCGAACGCGCGGCACTGCTCGACCCCGCGCTGTTGAGATCGCTGGATGCGCTGCATCTGTCTGCGGCGATGCAACTGGGCGACGCGCTCGACGGAGTGGTCACCTACGACAGCCGGTTCGCCGAGGCGTGCGCCACGCACGGCGTGTCCGTGGTGGCGCCTGCGCCGTAGCGAGTTGGCCCGACTACTTGTTGGGCTGGGGGAGCACGCGCAGGTAGGGCTTGACGGTGGTCCAGCCCTGCGGGAACAGCTGCTTGGCGTCTTCGTCGCTGACGGCGCCGCCGATGATGACGTCGTCGCCGTCCTTCCAGTTGGCCGGAGTGGCCACCTTGTAGTTGGCGGTGAGCTGCAGGCTGTCGATGACGCGCAGGATCTCGTCGAAGTTGCGGCCGGTGCTCGCCGGGTAGGTGAGCGTGAGCTTCACCTTCTTGTCGGGCCCGATGACGAACACGGAGCGCACGGTGAGCGTGTCGCTGGCGTTGGGGTGGATCATGTCGTAGAGGTCGGCCACCGTGCGGTCGGGGTCGCCGATCATCGGGAAGTTCACCGGCGTGCCCTGGGTCTCGCCGATGTCGCCCTCCCACTGCACGTGGCTCTCGACACTGTCGACGCTGAGGCCGATGACCTTCACGTTGCGCTTGTCGAACTCGGGCTTGATCTTGGCCACGTAGCCGAGCTCGGTGGTGCAGACCGGCGTGAAGTCCTTCGGGTGACTGAACAGGACACCCCACGAGTCGCCCAACCACTCGTGGAAGTTGATCTCGCCCTGGGTGGTGGGGGCGGTGAAGTCGGGGGCGGTGTCGCCGAGACGAACAGGCATGGTGTGCTCCTTGAGGACGGGTTGTGCTGTCTCCAACAGTACCGCGATACCCGACTATTCCAGTCGAGAATGATCCGCTTGACATGTGACCATATGGTCACGTATCCTCGGACCCGTGACGGCACGTGACTCGACCGACGACCCGGTGTTCCGGGCGCTCGCGGATCCCACCCGTCGCGCGCTGCTCGACGCGTTGTTCGAACGCGACGGCCAGTCCGTGCAGGCGCTCTGCGCGCAGGTGCCGGAGATGACCAGGTTCGGGGTGATGAAGCACCTCGCCATCCTCGAAGAGGCCAACCTCGTCATCGCTCACCGCGACGGTCGCAGCAAGTTGCACTTCCTCAACCCGGTCCCCATCCAACAGCTCGCCGATCGTTGGATCGGCAAGTACGCACGGCCGTTCACCCGCGCGCTCACCGGCTTGCAGCAGCAGCTCGAGGGCGACACCAGTCAGGAGACAGCATGACCCCGCACCGCTACCGCATCTACATCAGGGCCAGCCAACAGCAGGTCTGGCAGGGCATCACCGACCCCGAGTTCACCAGCCGCTACTTCCACGGCACCGCGTTCCAGTCGTCGCTCGAACCGGGCAGCCAGATGCGCTACGTGATGGCCGGTGGCGACGACGCCGTCGAAGGGGTCATCGAAGTGGCCGACGCACCGAACCGTCTGGTCACCACGTGGAGATTCATGTACGACGCGGCGATGGCGGAGGAGCCGCCGTCGCGCGTCGAGTGGGTGCTCACCGCTGCGGGCGAAGGTCTCACGCGCGTCGACGTGGTGCACAGCGATCTCGCCCGCAGCCCGATCACGTGGGGCCATGTGCAGCACGGCTGGGTGTGGATCCTCGACAACCTGAAGACGTTGCTCGAGACCGGCGACGTGCTGCCCGACGAGACGCTCGCCGTCGCCGACCGCGACAAGGACGACGTGAACGGGCAGTGGCACCGCGCACAGGCGATCGAGTGCAACAACAGCGTGTGGGAGATGATCGAAGCCGAGCGCACACCTGCCAACGACGAGGAGATGCTGCGCCGCGCGTATGCGGCGGCGTACCACTGGCAGCGGGCCAAGGGTGCCGGCCCGGTCAATGAGGTGCGTGCCGTGTACATGCTGGCGAAAGCGCTGCTGCTCGCCGGCCAGGCCGCGCGTTCGTTGCACTACGCCGACGCATGCCTGGCCGGCTGCATCGAGCACGGGCTGGTCGACTTCGACCTCGCGTACGCCCGCGAGGTGCGGGCCCGAGCCCTGCGCGCGGCCGGGCGCGAGGCGGAAGGTCTCGCCGAGTGGGCCGCCGCGCTCGCCGTCGCCATCGCCGACCCGGAGGACAAGGCCATCCTCGACGCCGACTTCGCCGACGCCCCCGTCACGGTCTGACCACGTCCACGAGCGCACGTGTCGCGGATCCACCTGGATCGATGCAGGTGGCGCCGCGACACGAAGGCCGGGATGGGGGTCAGCCGCGGCCGTCGGCGAGGTGGCCGTCGACGAGGCGAACGGTGCGATCGGCAACGGTCGCGGCCCATTGCTCGTCGTGCGTTGCGACCACCACGGTGGTCTGCGGCGCCCGCGCGCGCAGCGACTCGGTGAGCAGCTGCAGGTGCTCCGCGTCGAGGTGGGCATCGGGCTCGTCGAGCACCAGCAGCGTGGCGTCGCCGGCCAGCGCAGCGGCGAGCGCCACCCGTCGACGCTGGCCTCCGGACAGACGACCGCACCGTTCGCCGCACAGATCGGCCATCCCCACTTCGCGCAGCGCGCGATGCACGGCGGCGCGTCGTCGGCGGGTGTCGGTGTGCAGTTCGCGCATCACGGCGACGAGATCGACGTGGTCGAACACGGTGAGCCGGCGCGGCACGCTGTCGTCCTGCGGGAGGTAGCCGAGCTGGCGGCGCACCATCGGCAATGAGGCGTCGGAGGCCGGCTGACCGGCCACCGTCATCAGGCCGGTGGTCGGGGCGAGCACCGTCGCCAGCAACCGCAGCAGCGTGGTCTTGCCGCTGCCGTTCGACCCGAGCACGGTGGTGACTCCCGGGCCGATCGTCAGCGCCGGCACGTGCAACGTGAACCGTTCCGAGGCGCGGTGGGTCACGTCGTGCAAGTGCATCACCGGCGCGGTCATGCGTCGCTCCAACGATCCAGCCGGCGTCGTCCACCGGCCAGTATTGCGCCAGCGACGAGCGCGACGGCCAGCGCCACCAGCTGGCCGGCCGCACCGAATGGCGCGGTGGCGTCGTCGCGAACCTGCGACACGGCGACCACCACGACGAGCCATCCGATGCCGACACTCGTCGCGGCGCGGCGGACACCGAGCCGGGTGGCGAGCGCGAGTGCCGTTGTCGTCGTGGCCAGCGAGGGCAGCAGCCAGGCGAGCCGCAGCCAACCTTCGGTCGGCGCCGCCACGACGGTGAGCAACGACACCGCTGCTGCCGCCACCACGACGGAGATGGTGCGCAGCAGCACCAGCCGCAGCCCGGACAGCGGCGCCGCGACCGCGACCTCGTAGGAGCGATCGGCGTGCGGGCCGTACGCCAGCGCCACGCCCAGCACCGGCACGAGTGGTGCGAGCGCGAGGAACACGGCCAGCTGATCGCCGGGTTGCCACTGCTCGGCGCCGGCCGAGGCGGCGAACAGCAGCACCACACCCACAGCCGCGAACCAGGCCCAACGCAGCACCGGGGTGGCGGCCACGAGACGAGCGGTGGGCTCCGGAACCCGAACCGAGAGCAGGGCACGCTCGAAGTGGCTGCGCGCTGGGGCGCTGATCTCGCCCATGATGGCGTCGAGGTTGGCGACGAGTCGTTGGTCGATGCGATCGATGTTCATCGCAGCACCTCCTGGAGCAGCGGTTTCGCGCGTGAGAGTCGGCTCTTGACGGAGCCCTGTGGGATGCCGAGCAGCACGCCCGCTTCCGCCGTGGTGAGGCCGTCGACGTAGACGGCCTGCACCACCGAGTGCAGCTCGGCCGGCAAGCGTGAGAGCAGGTCGTAGGTGGGCGTGCCCGGCGGTGGGAGCGGCTCGGGCTCGGGCACTGCGGACACCGGCGTGGGGTGTGGCCGCCGGCGCAGGTGGTCGACGAGGCGCCGCACCGCGATCGACCACACCCAGGCGCCCACCTCGCCCGCGTCGGGCCGGTAGTTGCGTGCGCCGCGCCACACCGACACGAACGTGTCCTGCAGTGCGGAGTCGACGAGGTCGGCGTCACTGCAGCGATGGTGGAGGCGGACGAGCAACCAGCGTGCGTGTCGGTGGTAGAGCGCCTCGAGCGCGGCCCGGTCGCCCGCCGCGATTGCGGCGAGCAGCTCGGGGTCGGTGCGCTCGGGCGCGGTCACGGCCAACAGCGTGCCAGCTCTCACGCTCGAGCAGCGGCAGTGCGTCGGACGGCTCTGCGGGCGCGCCGTGTCCGCCGCCACGAACGCCAGTCGGTGCGCAGGCCGCGGAACGGATGCCACAGCTGCGCGACGATGCCGTCGGGCAGCGGCTGCTCCAGGCCGTAGCGCTGCGGGCGCTCGTCGCGAGGCATCCGATACGTGCCGAACATGATGTCCCACAGCGGGAGGAACGTGGAGTAGTTGGTGTGATGGGCTTCACGGGCGCGCTCGTGGTGCCAGTGGTGGAACTCGGGGGTCATCACCACTTTCCACAGCGGTCGCAACCGGAACCGGATGTTGAGATGCGCACCGAGCCCGACGAAGAACTGCACGACGGCCAGCACGCCGGTGACGGCGTTGTCGACTCCCGCGGCGACCAGGAACACGATCGCCGGTGCGATGAAGATGCCGTCGAACGGGTGCGCGCGAACGCCGGAGATCCAGTCGAGGTGGGTGGTGCTGTGGTGCACCGAGTGGAACCTCCAGAAGAGCGGAACGGTGTGGCCCCAGCGGTGGGCCCAGTACACGAGGAAGTCGAACGCGAGGAAGCCACCGAGCACCTGTGCGAGCGGTGGCAGCTGCCCGACGAGTGGCCGCACGAGGAGGCCCGGCAGCCAGGCGAACGACAGCAGGCCGAACACGATCGCGACGACCAGCCCCACGAACTGCAGTGCTGGCTGCGACACGCCGTAGGCGAGATCGGTGCGCAACGCGAGGCGCCGCACGGGCACGGGGTGACGGCGGAAGACGCGCTCGAGCGGCCAGGAGATCACGAACAGGAAGCCGATCGCCAGCACGGTGTCGTTGCCGGCGAACGTGCTGGCCACGGCGGCCGCGGTTCCTAGCGCGACGAGGATCGCGGTGCGCCGGGTGCGCGGCGCTCGATGGCGGGTGGTGGGATCCGGTGGGGCCCACTCGAGCGCTGGGAGGGTTGAGGTGCTCATGTCGTCTCTATCGGGACGTGGCGCCCGATCGGTTCACGGGAGTTGCCGCCGGTAGCCTGTCCGCCGGGCGGATCGCCGACGTTGTCCCCGATCCTGGAGTGTTGTTGTCTTGCTGATGAGTCGTGTGTCCGCCAAGTCCGCGCGCAGGTCGCTGGCCGTGGGGGTGGCTGTCGCCGCCGTACTGTTCACCGTCGCCACCGGGTTCACCGGCTCCGGCTCGGTGGGTGCTGCGCCGAGTGCGGTCGAGGCCGTCGACGGCGCTGCCTCCGCCGTCGCGCCGGCGGAACGACTGCGGCCACCGTGGACGGCCAACTTTCCGATGCAGACCACGCCGCGCTGCGACATCCTCGACAACTTCGGCGACCCGCGCAGCGGCGGCCGCACGCACGCCGGCACCGACATCCTGGCCACGCGCGGGCAGGAGGTCTACGCGATGGCCGACGGCACGTTGACGTACCAGGCGTTCGCCGGAGGGTCCGGAGGTGCGTCGCTGTCGGGCAACCTGTGGCGACTCGATGCCGCCACCGGCGGCACGTACTACGTGTACGCGCACCTCGATGCGTTCGCGCCCGGCCTCTCCGTGGGCAGCACGGTGTTCGCCGGTCAGGTGATCGGCTGGGTGGGCGACACCGGCAACGCCGGGCCCGGCAACTACCACCTGCACTTCGAGATCCACCCCAACGGCGGCGGCGCCGTCAACCCGCTGCCGCTGCTCACCGTTCCCCCCACCTGCCGCGTCTACTGACCCGGTGGTCCGAGTGCCAGCGCGCCATGCGAGTGACACGCGACCATGCGAGTGGCAGCGCGCACCCCGTCGGGCAGGTGGCACTCGCACGGGACGGTGCCACTCGGATGGTCGGCTGGCACTCGGATGGGGTGAGGTGGGAGATTGAGGGCCGCGAGCGACGAGGACGGTGACGTGATGAGCGTGGTGGTGACGATCGACGATCTGCCGAACGCCCTGGGCGACTACCCGTGGGGCTACCTGGTGACGGTGAGCGACGACCTGCGGGCGCACACGCTGGCCGTGCCCACCGACTGGCGAGCGGGCGCGCTGCACGCGAGTGCAGGTCGGTCGTCGCGCGCGAACATCGCCGCGCGACCCAACGTGACGATGGTGTTCCCGCACCCCCAGCCGGGTGGCTACAGCCTCATCGTCGACGGAGCGGCCGCGGTCGTGAACGACGAGGTGGTGTTGACCCCGACCGACGCGGTGCTGCACCGGCCGGCCCTGTAGGGCGCGTCAGCCGGCGTCGCGCAGGTCGAGACCGAACGCGGCGAGGAAGCCGTCGTAGTACGCATCGTCGTCGTCGGCTGCCACGTCGCCCAGCGCCACCCACTGCTCGTCGGTGATGGCGGCGCGACCGTCGATGAGCTCGTTGGCCGCCCAGCTGACCGCGTAGCGAAGCTTCGGCTGATCGGTGGTGATGGCGTGGTGGATGACCTTGCCCACCTCGAACGGATCGGTGGCGTGTGCCATGCCCGCCGCGTACATCTGGAACATGCGCCGGTACGCAGCGTCGTACGCGCCGGTGAGGTTCGGCATCTCGAGGTTCTTGGCGAAGATGGCGCTCTTGGTGACGCCCGGCTCGACGATGGCCACGCGCACGCCGAACGGTGCGACCTCCTGCGCCAGCTCTTCGCTGAGCCCCTCCAGCGCCCACTTCGAGGTGACGTACGGGCTCTGCGCCAGCGCGGCGATGCGCCCGACGACCGACGTGACGTTGACGATGGTGCCGCGACCGCGGGCGCGCATGCCGGGCAGCACCTCCTGC
Organism: Actinomycetota bacterium; assembly: GCA_030685215.1. Taxonomy (GTDB): domain Bacteria; phylum Actinomycetota; class Acidimicrobiia; order Acidimicrobiales; family Ilumatobacteraceae; genus UBA668. The sequence continues at coordinate 15,001 of JAUXQB010000063.1, read as the reverse complement.
AGGCAGCGCACCGCGCCGCAGAGGTTCACGTTCATCACGTCGAGGTGCACGCTCGACGGGCATTCCTCGGCGGTGGCGTTGCCGCCGATGCCGGCGTTGTTGACGAGTACGTCGACCACGCCGTCGGTGGCCGCGAGGATCTCCGCGAAGCCGGCCTTCACCGACTCGTCGGAGGCCACGTCGAGCTCGACGAGGTGCACCTGCACACCGGCATCGGCGGCCATCGCCAACAACTTTGTCGCCTTGCTGAGGCTGCGTACCGTGCCGTACACGGTGTGCCCCTGGGCGGCGAGGTGGATGGCGGTGGCGCGGCCGATGCCGCTGTTCGCGCCGGTGACGACGGAGATGGTGGTCATGCGCCGATCGTAGGCGGCGGGTCGAACTCGTCGAACCACACAGGATCCGGGTCGCAGCCGATGGCCAGGCTGCGCACCGTGTCGCCGTCGGTGAGGACGATGTCGAGCAGCAGCAGCCCCTGGGCCATGTGTGCGCGCCGCAGCGCCTGGTAGCCGCGCCGGTCGTGCTCGCTGGGCGGCCCGGTCTCCACGTGGGGCTGGATCTCGATGCACAGGGTCTGGCAGAACGGGGTCTCGATGCCCGGCAGCGCTGCCATGCCGACGAGCAGGCCGACCTCGGCCGGCGGATCGAGCAGCAGCGCGGTGACGGCGCGGCGCTCGTCGAGCAGCACCAGCACCTCGTGCTGCACGGGCAGGTCGACGGCATCGAGCGCGAGGATGGCCGCCTCGCCGAAGCCGGAGATGACGATGGGTTCGTCGGGGCAGGGGTGGAGGATGCTCCACGAGTGCTCGCCCGACTGGAACTGCAGTGCGGACTGACGGCGACGGGGCATGCGCAGGCGTGCCTTGAACGACATGGGGACCTCCCGGAGAGGATTGGAATGCCGGGGGGAAGCCGTCGATCGGAGAGTATCGGCCGTCAGAGCAGTTGCGCGACGTGCGGCTCGATCTCCTCAGGGGTGACCATCGGGTTGAACCGTTGCACGACGTTGCCCTCGCGGTCGACGAGGAACTTCTCGAAGTTCCAGCTGATGTCGGCACCGTCGGTCTCGCTGCGCAGCCACTGGTACAGCTCGCATGCTCCCTCGCCGTTCACCTCGATCTTGGAGAACATGGGGAAGTTCGCCGAGTACTTGCTGGTGGCGAATTCGAGGATCTCGGCATCGGTTCCCGGTTCCTGTGCGCCGAACTGGTTGCACGGGAATGCGAGCACCTCGAACCCGGCGTCGTGGTGCGTCTCTTGGAGCGTACGCAGACCTGCGTACTGAGGCGTGAGGCCTCAAAGAGTGGCGACGTTGACGACCAGGAGGACGGAGCCGCGATAGCGATCGAGGCTCACCTCCTCGCCGGTGATGGACCGCACGGTGAGGTCGAAGAGATGTGACATGGCGGCCACCCTACCGATCGGCGGCGGCACGCTCGTGCCACCGGTCCGCGACGCGGCTGCCCACTTCGAGCAGCGGCCACGCCACCGCGATGAACGCGAACGCGACGAGATGTGCCCACGGTTCGGTGAGTGGCAGCTCGAAGAGATCGCGGCTCCACGGCATCACGAACGCGAGCCCGAACAAGGAGATCATCGTGGCGACCAGCGCGGCGCGGAGGCGGTTCATCGGGCGTGCGACCCGGTAGAGGTTCATCAGCGCCACCGAGCCGGCGACCATCACGGCCACCGTGCGAGCGTGGTCGCTGTCGATGCGATCGTCGATCTGTGCGATCGCGAACATGCTCATCGTGGCGATGGCGATGACCACGCCCGCGGGCACCGCTTTGCCGAGCACCCTGCGCAGGAAGCCACCGCTGACGCGTTGGTCGTTGGGTTCGAGCGCGAGGAAGAACGCGGGCACACCGATGGTGAACCAGCTGAGGATGGAGAGGTGGATGGGGCGCAGCGGGTAGGCGAGCGCGAACACGCCGGTGAGCACGGAGAGGATGACCGAGTAGACGGTCTTCGCGAGGAACAGGCTGGCCACGCGCTCGATGTTGTTGATGACTCGGCGGCCCTCGGCCACTACTGCGGGCATTGCCGAGAAGTTGCTGTCCATCAGCACCAACTGCGCGACGCCGCGGGTGGCCTCGCTGCCCGATGCCATCGCGACACCGCAGTCGCTGTCCTTCAACGCGAGCACGTCGTTCACGCCGTCGCCGGTCATCGCGACCACGTGGCCGCGTGCCTGCAGTGCCTTCACCATCGCCCGCTTCTGGTGGGGCGTGACGCGACCGAACACGACGCCGTCGACGATGGCGTCGGCGAACTCCTCGGTGTCGTCGGCGGGCAGCGTGGTGGCGTTGACGTTGTTCTCCCAGCCGGGCATGCCGGCCCGGCGAGCGACGGCGCCGACGGTGACGTTGTTGTCGCCGCTGATCACCTTCACGACGACACCCTGATCCGCGAAGTACTGCAGCGTTTCGGCGGCGTCGGCGCGCACCACGTCTTCCAGCAGCACCAGCGCCACCGGGTGCACGGCGGGCAGCGTCGCGTCGGCGCCGTCTGCGAACTGGCCGTCGGCGGTGGCGAGCACGAGCACGCGTTCGCCGAGCGCGGCGTGCGTCTCGACCTGCTCCTGCAGTGCTCCGGTGTATGCGGAGGTGAGCACGTTCTCCGGCGCGCCGAGCACCCAGCTGCCGTGATCGGCGAAGCTCATCGCGCTCCACTTGCGGCCCGACGAGAACGGCACCCGCCCGGTGACGGTCCAGGTGCTGGGCTCCTGGAAGTGGTTGCTGAGCGCCTGTGAGGTGGCGTTGGGATCAGGGTCGAGCTGGGCGAGCGCGGCGAGCGCGGCGTCGATGGCTGCCGCGTCGGAGTCGCCGAGCGGCTCGACCTGTGCGAGCGCGAGCGAGCCTTCGGTGATGGTGCCGGTCTTGTCGGCGCACAGCACGTCGACGCGCGCGAGCACCTCGATGGCGGGCAGCTCCTGGACGAGACAGCGCTGCTTGGCGAGGCGCACCACGCCCACCGCGAACGCCATGCTGGTGAGCAGCACCAGCCCCTCCGGCACCATGCCGACGAGACCGGCGACGGTGCTGATAATGCTCTGCTGCCAGGTTTCGTCGCGGCGGATGAACTGGCTGCTCGCGAGCAGCAGGCCGACGGGGATGATGAGGTAACCGACCCAGGTGACGATGCGGTTGACGTCGTTGCGCAAGGGCGAGTTGACCAGCGTGAAGCGGCGCGCCTCCTCCGCCAGCTTCGCCGCGTAGTTCTCGGCTCCCACCTTGGTGACCATCATCCGCCCGGTGCCCGCGACCACGGCGCTGCCGCTGAGCACCTCGTCGCCCGGGCCCTTCACCACAGGGTCGGCCTCACCGGTGAGCAGCGACTCGTCGATCTCGAGGTTCTCCGACGTGAGCATCACCCCGTCGGCCACCACCTGCGCGCCGCCGCGCAGCTCGACCACGTCGTCGAGCACGAGCTCGTGCACCTTCAGTTCCACCACTGCCCCATCGCGCACCGCATGTGCGCGAGGGGCGCTGACCACGCTCAACTGGTCGAGCACCTTCTTCGCGCGCAGTTCCTGCACCACACCGATGACGCTGTTGGCCACGATGACCCCGCCGAACAGCGCGTCCTTCGGGCTGCCGGCGACGATGACGAGCGCAGCCAGGATGCCGACGACGAGGTTGATGGGAGTGAGCACGTTGCCGCGCACGATCTGGCCGATCGTGCGGGTGGGAGCCTCGGGCACCGCGTTGTTGAGACCCCTGGCCACTCGGTCGGCGACCTCGGCTGCGCTCAGTCCTGCGGCGGGGTCTGTCGTCTGCTGGGTCACCAGGCGAAGCTAGCCCGACCCGCGTCGCGATCGACGTCCGTTCCCCCTCGCTAGCGTTGCCGAATGGCCATCACCGACGAGAAGTACGTCCTGCTCACCACGTTCCGCAAGAACGGCGACGCAGTGCCCACACCGGTCTGGATCGTGCCGCTGCCCGGTGGTGCGGCCGGGTTCACCACCGAGGACGGCTCCGGCAAGGTGAAGCGCATCCGCAACAACCCGCAGGTCACGCTGCAGCCGTGCAGCGTGCGCGGTGCGGTGAAGGAAGGGTCGGTGGCAGTCGACGGCACCGCGGAGGTGCTGCTCGGCGAAGCTGCGCTGCCGGTACGGGCGGCGGTGCGCAGGAAGTACTCGGTGATGACGTCGCTGTTCAAGGTGGCCGCGCTGTGGCGCAAGGTGCGCCGCAAGCCCGAGCCCGAGGAGTGCGCGGTTCGCATCACGCTGGCCTGACGCCGGCCCCGCCTCGCCCGCGGCTCGGGTGCCTACGTACCATCGGTCGACGACCGAACCGAGGGGCTCCCAGTGGCACACGATCTCATCATCCGCAACGGCACAGTCGTCGACGGCACCGGCAGCGCCGGGTATCGCGCCGACGTCGCGGTCGACGGCGAGCGCATCACGGCCATCGGCGATCTCTCCGCCTCGACCGCCCGACGCGAGATCGACGCCACCGGCCTCATCGTGTCGCCCGGCTTCGTCGACCTGCACACGCACCTCGACGCGCAGGTGGGCTGGGACCCGTTGATGACCTCGAGCTCGTGGCACGGTGTCACCACCGTGCTGATGGGCAACTGCGGCGTCACGTTCGCGCCGGTGGCACCCGACGACCGAGTGTTCCTCGCGGAGATGATGGAGAGCGTGGAGGACGTGCCGCGTGACGCAATCCTGCACGGGCTCGACTGGGACTGGAGCACGTACCCCGAGTACCTCGACGCGGTGCAGCGCATGCGCCCGGCGTTGAACATCGTCGGTCTCGTCGGCCACTGCGCGGTTCGCTACCACGTGATGGGCGAGCGGTCGCTCAGCGACGAAGCGCCCTCACCGGTGGAGCTGAACCGCATGCGCGACATCGCCGAGGAGTCCGTCGCCGGTGGTGCGGTCGGCTTCTCGACGTCTCGCATCCTGCTGCACGTGGTGCCCGACGGTCGCTACGTGCCGGGCACGCTGGCGCCGCTCGACGAGTACCTCGCGGTTGCCGACGGCATGAACGCGGCCGGCGGCGGTCTCTTCCAGGCGGTCAACGACTTCGCCACCAAGCCGCAGTTCGAGATCGAGCTGCTGCGCGAGATGGCTCGCAGTTGCGGCGACGTGCTGTTCTCCGGCGGCGCCGGCAACGGCAGCAACGCCGGCGTCGAGATGTTCGGTGCGTTCCTGGCCGACACCAACGCCAACGTCGGTCGCATCACCATGGCCACCCAGACTCGGCCGAGTGGAACGCTCTGCGGCCTCGCGCAGGTGTCGCCGGTGAAGGGCCAGCAGTGGAAGGCGCTGATGGCATTGCCCACGCTGGCCGACCGTGTGGCAGCCCTGAAGGATCCCGCGGTGCGCGAACTGCTCGTGGCCGAGGGCACGGCGAAGGGTCTGTGGTACGACCCCAAGCACATCTACCCGCTGGGCACCGGCGCCTCGCCCGACTACAGCGAGACCAACGGTCGCTCGGTGGCCCAGCGCGCCGACGAGCTCGGTGTGCACCCGGTCGACTTCGTGATCGACCGGCTCATCGCCAGCGACGGTCTCGAGCTGTTCAACACCTGGTTCTTCAACCGCAACGTCGACGGTCTCGCCCAGGTGCTCGCGATGGACCACGTCTACCCGGGTCTCGCCGACACGGGCGCGCACGCCGGCCAGATCTGCGATGCCGACATGAGCACCCACTACCTGTCGTACTGGCAGCGCGACCGGCAGCTGGCCACGTTGCCCGACGCCGTGCGCCGCCTGTCCGCGATGCCGGCGGAAGTGCTCGGTCTCGTCGACCGCGGCACCGTGCAGGTGGGCAACTTCGCCGACCTCAACGTGTTCGACATCGACACGCTCGCGTCGGAGCACCCCACCTACGTCAACGATTTCCCGGGTGGCGCCGGACGCCTGCAGATCCGTGCACGCGGCTACGCCGCCACCATCGTGAACGGCACGGTGGTGACGGCGCAGGGCACGAACACCGGCGATCGACCCGGACGGGTCATTCGCGAGTTCGCTCGCAGCTGAACGGGTGGGATCAGCGGCCGCGACGTGAGTAGCCGAAGCCACCGCCGAGGAGCAGCACGAGCAGGACGATGATCAGGATGGTTGTCATGACCGTGGGTACCCGTTGTGATGACGCACGAAACACTCCACCCTGTCAGTCGCGGTTGTTGCGTGACCGGAGCCGCAGCAGCCAGCCGATGATCAGGCCGCCGACGGCGGAGATCGCGATGACGAGCCAACCCGGAGCCATCGCTTCGCCGACGGCGTAGCCGACACGCACGTCGGCCCGGTTGTCGAGCGCGACGGCGATGAATGCGACGACGAGCGCGAGCACCACCACCAAGCGGATGATGCGAGCGGCGTCGCGACGATGCACGGCCCCGCTGACCTTGTCGACTTCGCTGTGCTCGGCCATGTGGTTCCTCCATCGGTGACGTGCTCTCCAGCACCTACCCGGTGGCGTCGTGTCTCAACCTCGAGATCGGGGGGAACTACTTGCCCATGAGACATCAACGACGAATCTCCACCCTCCTCTTCGCCGCTGCTGCGTTCGCCGTGGTCGGCTGCAGCGAGGACACCCAGGACTCCATCGGCACCGATGTGCAGAACGTGGCCACCGACGTCGGCGAGGCGGTCGACGAGGCCACCAACGACGCCGCCGAGGCGCTGGCGCGCAACATCGCCACTCAGCAGGGCGAGGAGCAGTTCACCAATGCGGGCCACGCACTCGACGGCCCGCTGGAGTGCACCGCCACCATCGCCGACGGTGTGGCACAGATCGACATCGCGTGCACCGGTGTGACGCAGGATGGTGGCGACGCAATGCTCACCGGCACGACCAGTGAGATCCCGGGTGCGTCGGTCGTGTCACTCGAAGGCGAGTTCGTCGGCACCGTCGACGGCGCCGAGGTGTTCGCGACCGATCAGCTCGGCGGCTGAGTCGGTGCGCTGACGAGCGGGCGCACGTGCACGGCGATGCCGGTCATGTGCGCCTGGCTCGACAGCGGTTCGAAGCTGCCGGGACCTGTGGGCAGCAGCGCGTTCGGGTTCGAGCCCGGTTGCGACGCGGCGACCCTCATCCGTGGGCTGGCCGCGTGACCCCAGCCGTGCACCATCGACACGACACCGGGCATCAGGTCGTCGTCGATGTCGACGGTCGACTCGATGCACCCGTGCGCGCTCGCCACCTCGACGATGTCGCCGTGTGTGAGCGCCAGGCGCGCCGCGTCGGCGGAGGTGATGCCGAGCGGGTTGCGCTCGCGTCCCTTGCGCTTCATGCGCTCCAGGTTCGAGAACCACGAGTTGTGCATCCACTGGTCTCGTTTGTGGATGAGCAGCAGCTCGCCGTCGGCGCGCCGGTCGGCGCCGGCCAGCCCCTCCTCGAACAGTTGATGGCAGCGTTCGATGGCGTCACCGAAGATGGGCGGGCAGCAGTCGACCAGACCATCGAGCGTGTGCACCTGCTGCTCGAAGAACGTGCCGGGGGCCGGTGTGGGGAGCACTCGCGGAGAAGGGTCGGCCTGCAGATCGGCCAGGTGCAGCCCGCTGCCGCGCTCGAGCATGTGGCGCCACTTGCTCCACGGGTCGGGTTGCTCGCCGTCGGCCAGCCCGTCGAACAGCGACGTTCTGCCCATGGCCTGCAACAGGCGATGCGCGATCCACCATTCGGGCTTGCGGTCGGCTTTCGGCGTCACCACCGCGGGCGTGTACTGCGCGAACGGTTGCATGCTGGTGCCGATGTTGACGATGTTGAGGTCGTCGCGCTCGTACATGTCGGTGGAGGGCAGCAGTACGTGCGCCAGCTCGCTGGTGGCGCTGGGGTAGATGTCGATGACCACCACCAGTTCCAGCTGCTCGAACGCCTTGCGCAGTCGATGTTCGCCGGCGATGGAGAGCAGCGGGTTGCCGGCGACCACGACCAGCGCGCGGATCGGGTTGTCGCTGTCGAGGATGGCGTGTGAGAGCAGCGTGCCCGGCAGCGATCCGCGTCGGAGGCGGCCGAACTCGGTGTCGGCGTAGCCCTGCTCGGGTACGCCCGCTCCGGCGCGTGCGTTGGGGTAGAAGCCGTCGCTCTTCAGGTTGCCGCCCACCACGTCGAGGCGACCGGTGACGAACGACAGCATGTGCACGAGCCAGTAGGCCAAGGTTCCTTGGCGACCCATGTTGAGCCCGGTGGACGCGTGCACCGAGGCGCGAGGCGTGGCCACCCACGCCGCGGCCAGCTCGCGCACCACGTGCGCGTCGATGCCCGTGACCGCGGCCGTGCGGTCGGCCGAGTAGGTGGCGATGAACGCGCGCAGCTCCTGCACGTGGGTGCCGTGACGGGCGACCACGTGCTCGTCGAAGCCGCCGAGCAGGTCGATCTCGTGCAGCAACGAGGCCAGGAACCACACGTCGGTGTCGGGGCGGATGAGCACCGTGTCGCCGATGCCCTTCTCCGGCGTCTCGATGCGCCGCGGGTTCACGAACACCATACGCGCATCGCGGGCCGCGGCTCGCCGCATCTCGCCGAGCACGTTCGGGATGGAGAAGAACGACGCCTGCGACGCTCGTGGGTTCTCGCCGATGATGAGGCACAGGTCGGTGTGCTCGAGGTCGGGGATCGGGTGCACGGTGCTGCTGCCGAACACGGCCTCGCTGGCGACGAACTTGTTGGCACAGTCCTGCGTGCCGGAGGAGAACGCGCGACGGATGCCGAGCGTGCGCAGCAGGGTGGTGGTGTGCAGCTGGCCGAGTGCGTTGAACGCGGTCGGGTTGCCCACGTACGCGGCCACCGCGTCGATGCCGTGGAGGTCGATGATCGCCTGCAGACGGCTGCCCGTGTGCTCGATCGCGGTGTCCCACCCGACGGTGCTCCACGAACCGTCGGCGGCGCGCAACTGCGGCGCGTCGAGCCGGTCGGGGTCGTGGTGCAGGTCGACGGCGGCGAGCCCCTTGTGGCAGGCGAAGCCTTTGGTGACGGGGTGATCGCGGTCGGGTGTGAGCTTCACCAGGGCGCCGTCGTCGACCTGTGCGACGAGACCGCAGCTGGGCTCGCAGATGCGACAGAACGTGCGGATCGATTCCACGACAGGGCTCCTCTCGGTGCAGCGTCAGGCCGGCGACGCGGCAGCCGCAGCCTTCTCTTCCATCGCGTCGGACAGTCCGGCGCGGTTGCGCAGGGGTCGCTCGGGCAGCACGATCGCACAGATCAGGGCACCCACCATCGCCGCCGCGCAGATCCAGTAGATGCGGCTGACGCCCAACGCGACGCTGTCGACCACCGCCTGCCGTGTCGCGTCGGGCAACGCCGCGATCTCGGCCGGCGAGCGGATGAGATCGGCCGCGTCGTCGGCGGGCACACCGGTGAGCCGCGGGATCTCGCTGCGGATGGTGGCGTTGAGGATGGTGCCGAACATCGCCATGCCGAACGACCCACCGAGCGACCGGAAGAACATGACGGTGGCCGTGGCGACACCGAGGTCGTGGAAGCCCACCGCGTTCTGGCTGGCGATGGAGGTGGTGGTGAACACCGAGGCGGCGCCGAAGCCCATGAACATCATCGGCACCACCAGCCACCAGTACGACGTGTCGCCGGTGATCTGCGCGATGGCCAGCAGGCCGATGACCGCGAGCGCGCTGCCGATGATGGGGAACGGCTTGTAGCGGCCGGTGCGAGCGATGAGCCGACCGATGCCGAACGTGGCCATGGTGACGCCGAGCATCTGCGGCAGCATCCGCAGGCCGGACTCGGTGGGCGAGACGAGCAGCGAGTCCTGGAAGTAGAGCGGCAGGAACGAGCCGGCGCCGTAGGTGATCATGCCGGCGAACAGCCCCATCAGCACGCAGGCGCGCACCACCTTGTCGTGGAACAGGCGCAGCGGGATCATCGGCTCCTCGGCGCGCCGCTCGGCCATGATGAACAGCACGAGCGTGACGGCTGCGACCGCGAACAGCGCCAGCACGTGGCGCTGGGTCCAGCCCTCGCTGCCCTCCTCGAGGCCGATCATGAGGGTGCCGATGGAGGCGGTGAGCAACGCAGCGCCCGCGTAGTCGAGCTTGGCCTTGCGCCGGGTGAACGGCAGCCGGAGCGCGAAGTGGCACACCACAGCGACACCGAGAGCGAACGGCACGTTGATGTAGAAGATCCACGGCCAGGTGAAGTGGTCGATGATGAACCCGCCGGCGAGCGGTCCGAGCAGCGCGGCACCGACGAAGGCGAGCGTGAAGAACCCGATGTATCGGCCGCGCTCACGGGGCGGCAGCACGTCGCCGAGGATGGCGAACGCGAGCGCCTGGATGCCGCCGCCACCGATTCCCTGCACCGCGCGGGCACCGATGAGTTGACCCATCGACTGCGACGCACCGCACAGGATGGAGCCGACGAGGAAGATGCCCATCGTGGTCTGGAAGATGAACCGGCGACCGTAGAGATCGGAGAGCTTGCCGAGCAGCGGCGTGGAGATGGTGGACGTGACGATGTACGCAGTACCCACCCAGGCGAAGCTCTCGAACGCGTTGAACTGCCCTGCGATGGTGGGCAGGGCAGTGGCGATGATGGAGGTCTCGAGTGCCGCGAGCAGCACCGCCATCATCAGCGCGCCGAGGACGAGGTAGAGGCGACGCTGGGTGAACCCCGGGACAACGGATGCAGTGGACGTTCGGCCACTGTAGGCACGGGGGTTCGAGGGAGAACGACCCGTGCTCACCGCGTCCCGGGGTGACCCGGGTTGTCGTCGTGCGTGTCGGTCAGACCTGTTCGACGACGGTGGACTGACGCGCGAAGCGGGGCAGCATCAACGCTGCCAGCACCACGACCAGACCGGCCAGCGCGGCGAGCCATGCCATCGACGACTCGAGTGCCAGCGACGTGTCGAACGACTCCGTCTGGACGGCCCCGACGAAGCCGGCCACACCGAGGATGGCGCCGAAGAACAATGCACCGGAGCGCGAGCGCGTGGCGCCGGCGATGAGCAGGCAGACACCGATCGCGATCTCGATGAGGCCGAGGGTGGTGGTGTGCGTGAAGCCGAGCACCTCGACGATCGGGTCGGACATCTCGCCGTCGAACCCGCCGCGGGTGACCGCGATGAGGCCGAGGAGCAGCAGTGCGAGACCGACGAGCGCGGCGACGATGGCATCGGGCTCGAACCTCGAGCTGTATGCCGTGCGCACGCGGGAGCCGGCGACGGGGACTGTTGCGACCGGCGTCTCGTGGACGACGGTCTGCGCGACCGGTGTCTCGATGATCGCTTCGCTGCGTTCGTGGTAGGGGCCTTCGTTGATGGTCATTGCATGCTCCGTTCGTGAGAGTTGGAGGAGGTCACCACGCGATGGTGGCAACCGTCCACATGGTGGGGAACACGGCGAGCGCCAGGCCGAGCGGCACGAGCACGAGCGTCGGCTCGCCGCCGCGGCGAGTACGCAGTCCGTGCTTCCAGGCGGGTCCCGCCGCAGCGATCGCGAAGGCGATGACTGCGCCGAGGTAGAAGAAGAAGGAAATCTTGGGATCCATGGAAGTCGCCGATCAGGTGAGGACGAGGATGAGGATGATGATGATGAGCAACGTGCCCAAGCCGATGTACATGAGGGTCCTTTCAGTGCCAGAGTGACTGACTGCTGTTGATGCCCCTCGTGCGGGCGCGTCAAACATGACGACGCGCAGCAGCTGTCAGGTCGCGCCCGACCCGTAGTCGTAGAAGCCGCGGCCGCACTTGCGTCCGAGCAGCCCTGCATCGACCATGCGGGCGAGCAGCGGCGGGGGAGCGTGCAGCGGTTCCTTGAACTCGGCGTACAGGCTCTCCGCGACGGCCATCGTGGTGTCGAGGCCGATGAGGTCGGTGAGCCGCAGCGGACCCATCGGATGACCGCAGCCGTTCACCATGCCCTTGTCGATGTCGTCGACCGAGGCGAAGCCGGACTCCATCATGCGGATGGCCGACAGCAGGTAGGGGATGAGCAGTGCGTTGACGATGAAGCCGGCGCGGTCCTGGCTGCGGATGACGGTCTTTCCGAGCAGGTCGCGTCCCAGTCCCTCCGCGGTCGCGATGGTCGACTCGCTGGTGAGCAGGCTCGGCACCACTTCGACCAGGTTCAGCACCGGCACCGGGTTGAAGAAGTGGACACCGATGACGTTCTCCGGGCGGGAGGTCGCGATGCCGAGCTTCATGATCGGGATCGAGCTGGTGTTGCTCGCCAGGATCGCGTCGCGATCGGTGACGACGCCATCGAGCGCGCGGAACATGACGACCTTCACGGCCTCGTCCTCGGCGATGGCCTCGACCACGAGCTGCCGGTCGGCGAGGTCGGCGAGGTCGGTGGTGTAGGTGATGTGCGACAGGGCCGCGGCGAGCGCGTCGTCGTCGATCTTGCCGCTACGCGCGGCGCGCTGGAGACTCGACTCGATGCGCGCCTGGCCGCGTTCCATGGCGGCCGAGTCGATCTCGCGCACGGTCACGTCGAGCCCTGCCCGCGCGAACACCTCGGCGATGCCCGAGCCCATCAACCCACACCCCACCACGCCCACTCGTTGCAGATCCTGCACCTGTGCCTCCTCGCATTGCTCGAGACAAGGATCGCACGAATGGTCGGGCACCGAGCGCCTGCGTATCGTTCGGGCATGACACAGCTACGGGGATGCGTCGCGCTCGTCACCGGCGGCAACCGCGGGGTGGGGCGCGCGATCGTCGACGAGTTGCTCGCTCGTGGAGCGGCGAAGGTGTACGCGGGTGCGCGGGAGCCCGGCGAGGCCGACGTTCCCGGTGCGGAGCTCGTGCGACTCGACATCACCGACCCCGTTCAGGTGGCATCGGCCGCCGAGCACTGCCACGACGTGACCGTGTTGGTGAACAACGCCGGCTATCACGCGAACACTCGACTGGTGATCACCGCGGACCCCGACGCCGCGCGCCGGGAGATGGAGGTGAACTACTTCGGCACGCTGGCGATGACGCGAGCGTTCGCTCCCATCCTCGGTCGCAACGGTGGCGGTGCCATCGTCAACGTGCTCTCGGTCGCGGCGGTCGTTCCCGCAGCGTTCATGGGCGGCTACTCGTCGTCGAAGGCCGCCACGTGGTTCCTCGGCGCGATCACCCGCGCCGAACTCGCGGATCAGGGCACGCAGGTCACCTCGCTGGTGCTCGGCTCGGTCGACACGCGCATGGCGGCTCACGTGGAGGGCAACAAGGAGGACCCGCGCGACATCGCCCGGGCCGGTCTCGACGCGGTGGAGGCCGGCGCTCAGACGTTCGCCACCGACAAGATGGCCGTCGACGCGATGGAGGCTCATCGAGCCGACCCGGAGGGCTTCGAGCGACTGCTCGCACGGCTGCTGCACGTCGACACGCTGAGGGCGCCCGGATGAGCACGTGGGCCGACCTCCGTCAGGTGGTGCTGGCCACCACCGATCCCGTCGCGGTCGCTGGTGCGATGCGGTCGCAGCTCGGGCTCGGGCGCGGGTTCGGCGACCCGGAGCTGGAGGCGTTCGGCATCGCCGACGACACGATGGCGGTCGGCGAGCACACGTTCCTGGAGGTGGTGAGCCCGACGACGGCCGATCACCCGATCGCGGCGTGGCTCGCCCGACGAGGTGGGAGCGCCGGCTACCTCTTGTCGGTGCAGGTGAGCGACATCGACGCGTGCCTCGCCCGGTGCGAGCGGGTCGGAGTGCGGGTGACCGTGCGCCACGAGGTGCAGGGCTGGCACGTCGCGCAGCTGCACCCGAGCGACATGGGCGGCTCGGCGGTCGAGCTCGACGGGCTGCATGTTCGGGGTCGCTGGTTCTGGGACGATCTCGACATCGATCGGCCGACGAGTGCGAAGGTCGACGACGTGGTCGCGGTCGACGTGGCCGTCGAGGATCCGAGTGCGGTGTCGGCGCGGTGGGCGGAGGTGTGCGGCCTCGACGTCGACACGGCCGCGAGCGCGCTGGCGCTCGGCGATCGCCGGGTGCGGTTCGTGGCCGCCGAAGATCGAACCGGCATCGTCGCGGTCGACGTGCATGCGGTCGACCGCGACGCGGTGGGCGACGAGTTCGCCATCGGCAACGTGCGCTTCCGGCTGGTGTAGCGACACGCGGGCCGGGCCTTTCGGCCCTATCAGCCATGGAAGGCCGGCGCGTGAATCGAGGTGTCGGGAATCTTCCCTGGGTTCCCAATGTGCCTCGGCCCGGAGCCGTGGGCGGGAGCGCCGTCGCTGAGCGATGACCCTTGGCAAGGGGTGGAGGACCCGTCCTCGACGGGTCCCCGTTGAAGGAGAGGGATCATGAGAAGGGTCACTCGTTGCGGCATGCTCGCCGGCCTGCTGCCAATGCTCTTCGTGATCGCCGCCGCGAGAACCGAAGCGGCCCCTGACGACGGCGGGGGGTCGGGCACCGGCGACGTGTTCGCCGACCTCATCGTCGTCCTTCGAGACGCGAACGGGGTGCCGTTGCTGCGCCAGTTCGAGGTACCCAGCGAGGTGCCCGGGCTGACCGAAGAGGTCTTCTGCGTCCAGCCGATCTCGTTGACGTCGATCCCCGCGGTCGCGTCCGTGGAGAACCCCGCCGATGGTCGTCAGGTGTACCTGATCCCGTTGATGGGTGACCCTGGTGCACCGCCGCCACCGGAGGGCGAAGAAGTCGAGGTGTGCGATCCGCAGCCGGCGTACGCGATGTACGTGCACGAGGCGGAGCTCGAGCGGTTGAACATGGCGCGCCAGCCCGACGAGGTGAAGGATCGCAAGCTGTCCGACGTGATGATCAAGCTCCTGACGGCCGACGAGATCACTCTCGACGGCGCAGGCCGCATCACCGTCGACGGCGTGCCGATCGACGCATCACCCGAGCACGCGGCGATCTACCTGTCGTTGATGTCGAGTGGCACGATCCCGGGACTCGGGGTCGAGCCTGCGTCGGTCGGGTCGTTCGACACATGGATGCTCGCGGCCGCTTCGGTCGGAACGGCATCCGGTAAGGAGACACCGATCACGATCGACTCGGTGCAGTACTACAACCGGATCGTCGGTGTGGCGGACGAGTACCTGGCGAACCCCGGCGTGTGGGAGGTCGACTTC
>JAUXQB010000058.1 GCA_030685215.1 Actinomycetota bacterium | reverse complement strand
CACGCGCGGAGCCGGTCGGCATCGAAGTGGTCGTCGGCGACGTCGATCAGGTCGACGGCTGCTTCGGCGTGCTGCTCAGCCTGCCCACGTCCACGGGTGCCGTGCCCGACTGGCGCGCCGCCATCGAGCAGGCACACTCCGCCGGCGCCGTGGTGGTCGTGGCCACCGACCTGCTCGCGTGTGTGCTCACCACTCCCCCGGGTCAGCTCGGCGCCGACATCGCCATCGGCTCCGCGCAGCGGTTCGGCGTGCCGATGGCGTTCGGTGGCCCGCACGCCGCGTTCATCGCCACCAGCGACGCGCTCGCCCGTTCGTTGCCCGGTCGTCTGGTCGGTGTGAGCACCGACACCGAGGGCAGGCCGTCGCTGCGACTCGCGCTGCAGACCCGCGAGCAGCACATCCGCCGCGAGAAGGCCACGTCCAACATCTGCACGGCGCAGGTGCTGCTGGCCAACATGGCAGGCCTCTACGCCAGCTGGCACGGCCCCGCCGGTCTGGCCCGCATCGCCGAGCGCGTCCAGCGACTCACCTCGATGGCCGCCGCCGCGTTGCGCGCCTCCGGCGCCACCCTCGTGCACGACACGTGGTTCGACACGTTGTGCGTGGAGTGCGACGCCGTCGCGGTCATCGCGGCCGGCCACCACGCGGGCCTCAGCCTTCGCCAGGTCGACGAGCGACACGTCTCGTTCAGCTTCGACGAGACCACGTCGGTCGACACCGTCGCGGCCGTGCTGGCACTGTTCGGCGCGGCCGACTCGTTGTCGCTCGATGCCGACGTCGACGGTCTCCACCACCGGCGTACCGACGAGTTCCTCACGCAGGGCGTGTTCAGCCGGTTCCACACCGAGACCGAGATGATGCGGTACCTGCGTCGTCTCGCCGACAAGGATCTCGCGCTCGACCGCACGATGATCCCGCTCGGCTCGTGCACGATGAAGCTGAACGCTGCCGCCGAGATGATGCCCATCACGTGGCCCGAGTTCGCCGATGTGCACCCGTACGCACCTCTCGACGAGACCGTTGGGTACCGCGAGATGATCGCCCAGCTCGAGCAGATGATGGTGGCCGTCACCGGCTACGACGCGGTCAGCCTGCAGCCCAACGCCGGCAGCCAGGGCGAGTTCGCCGGTCTGCTCGCCATCCGTGCGTACCACCGCAGCCGCGGCGACGAGCAGCGCACCGTGTGCCTCATCCCGTCGAGCGCGCACGGCACCAACGCGGCGAGCGCGGTGATGGCCGGCTTGAAGGTGGTGGTCGTCGCGTGCGACCACCTCGGCAACATCGACATGGCCGATCTCGAGGCGAAGGCCACAGATGCCGGCGATCGGCTCGCCGCGGCGATGGTCACCTACCCGTCCACGCACGGCGTGTTCGAGGAAGGCATCACCGACATCTGCCGCATCGTGCACGACCACGGCGGCCAGGTGTACGTCGACGGCGCCAACCTCAACGCGCTGGTCGGCATGGCCCGGCCGGGTGCGTTCGGCGCCGACGTCAGCCACCTCAACCTGCACAAGACGTTCTGCATCCCTCACGGGGGCGGCGGCCCCGGCGTGGGCCCGGTGGCGGTTCGCTCGCACCTCGCGCCGTTCCTCCCAGGGCATCCGCTCGGCACCGAGCAGCCGGTCGGGCCGGTGTCGGCGGCCCCGTTCGGCTCCGCCGGCATCCTGCCCATCTCCTGGGTCTACGTGGCGCTGATGGGTGCTGAGGGCCTCCGCGACGCCACGGCCGCGGCCATCCTCAGCGCCAACTACCTGGCCGTGCGGCTCCACCCGAGCTACCCGGTGCTCTACACCGGCGCCCGCGGGCGCGTGGGTCACGAGTGCATCATCGACCTGCGCCAGATCACCAAGGACACGGGGGTCACCGTCGACGATGTCGCCAAGCGCCTCATGGACCACGGATTCCACGCGCCGACGATGAGCTTCCCCGTCGCCGGCACGCTGATGATCGAACCGACGGAGAGCGAGACGCTGCACGAGCTCGACCGCTTCGTCGACGCAATGCTCGCCATCCGCGCCGAGATCGATCAGGTGGCCGATGGTGTGTGGCCCGTCGAGCTGAGCCCGCTGCGGATGGCGCCGCACACCGCCGACGACCTGCTCGGCGAGTGGGACCGGCCGTACTCACGCGAGGTCGGCGCGTACCCCACCGCTGCGGCACGCGCGTCGAAGTACTTCCCGCCCGTGTCGCGCATCGACGCGGCCTACGGCGATCGCCACCTCATCTGCAGCTGCGAGCCGCTCGAGGCGTACGCCAACGCTTGAGCCGCCGGCGGCCGCGGCTGCGCTACGGTCCGGTGCATGGCAGACAGTTCGAACAACGGACTCGGTGATCTGCTTGCGTTGTTCGGCAACAACAACCCGTTCGCCGGCATCAGCAAGTCGATCTCGCAGTTCCAGCGCGGGGTCAATCAGTTCCTCGAGACGGTCGAGAAGTTCAACGACACGATGGAGCAGCTCAACGGTGTGGCCATGCGCGTCAACAGCTTGCTCGACACCGTGGAGGAGCCGATCAAGGCGTTCGTGCCGCAGGTGACGCGCACCATCCGCGCGGCCGACGCGATGGTGGAGCAGCTGAGCGGCCCGATCGAGAAGGTGGCTCCCAGCCTCACTCGCTTCGCCGACACGCTTTCCAACCCCACGCTGCTCGCGCTGCCCAACGATCTCGCCGCGTTCATGGAGACGCTCAGCGACCTGGCTCACCGCCTGCAGCCGCTCGGTCAGCTCGCCGAGTCGGCCGGCAGCATGTTCGGCCTGCGCCCGCTGGCGGTGTTGCGCGGTGGCGGCACCCGCCCGTCGCCTCCCCCGCCGCCCGCTCCGGCACCCGCGCCCGCCCCGGTGAAGAAGGCGCCGGCCAAGAAGGCTGCGCCGAAGAAGGCCGCGGCCAAGAAGGCGCCCGCGAAGAAGACTCCAGCAAAGAAGTCGGCGGCCAAGAAGTCCCGCTGACCGCCCGCCGATTTCTGGACAGGAATCGTCCCACGGAAGCATCTGGACCGGAATCGTCTCGACCGCCGGGACTATGCAGTTCCAGATCCGCGGGTGAGCGCATGGCCGCGTCACCGATGCGCTCGGCTCGTCACCCACCAGCATTTCGGCGCGGCCGATAATTGCGCGTTTGATTGCGCTGAGCGCGACCAAGTGCACAAGTAGCCATCAAGACGGCACCTCCAGCCCACCCACCGGTCCCGAACTGTCAATACCGCCGCTTCCGCTGCCGTCGATATGCGCTACCGAGCGATGCTCGGCAGGTGGCGCCTATCGGCAGTTACGCGCCGAGCATCCCGATGTCCGACACGGCATGTTCGCCGGTGCGACACCGCCACACAGCGCGCCCCGCTTGTACCTCGGCGTGGAGGCCGACACCGTGGTCGGCGCATGAGGGCCACGCCTCTGAATGAGACTCGGAGATGTCTTCCTGGATGATCTCCGCGATGTCACAGACGATCGCTTGCTGATCCCACGGGTCAGCCGTCGTCGCCGGTGCCCTGGTGTGACCCTCAACGGTGATCTGAACGGCGGCGTCCAAAGTGCTGAGCGTCACCTCGGCTTGCCAGGTCGTGGTTCGCTGGATGTCGGCGAGCGTCAGCGCCACGGCGCGTTCCGAAGCGTCCAGTCGTTGGGCCGACCAGGCAACGGACGCGACCTCGCTCGGCACCGGACCTTGCTGCTGGTGTAGCGAAAGGAACCATGGCCGAATCAGCGCTCGACGTTCGACGGAGGCTTCCTCGGTCAGGTTTGCGAACCAAGACTCGAAGTCGGTGCTCGTCTGACCATCTGCCACGAGCGCAGATTGCCCGAAGCG
>JAUXQB010000259.1 GCA_030685215.1 Actinomycetota bacterium | reverse complement strand
CGCGAGGAACACGGGCAGCACGAGCACCGCCGCACCGGTGACTCCTCCCAGCGCGAGGACACCGAGCCCGAGGTGCAGCAACGGGGCCGGTGGCGGCGGGGGCACGTCGGACGGAGCGGATGCGACATCGCTGAGACGACGACCCAGCTCGAGCACCTCCTGCACGCGGCGGGCCTCGTCGGCGTCGATGGCATCGAGCACCACCGGCTCCGCGCCGCTTCCGGCCACCGACACGTGCACGGCGCACAACCCCGTCACCCGATGGCGCAGCGATTGCACCACCTCCACGTGCTGCACGCGGTCGAGCGCGATCACGCGTTCGCTGCGTTGGAACCAGCCGCTGCGCACGACCAGCCCGTCGGCGCTCAGCACGTACCACGTACGCCAGTACCCGGCCACGCGGAGCAGCAGCAGCAACACGCCCGCGCCGAACACCACTCGCCCCGCTGTGCTGGCGAAGACGAGCAACGCGGGCAGCGCGAGCCTCGGTGCCATCGCGATGAGGCCGAGGAACGGCGACAGCGGGTGCAGCCGCCTCGCCACGCCATCGGCCACCGCCGGCACGTCAGGCGCCGTCATCGCGTTCGGCACGCGCGGCCAGCCACGCGCGCAACTCGTCGGCGTCGGCCTGTGGCACGCCCGGCAGCGAGCAGTCGGAGCCGGCCGAGGCCGTCCGCAGCCGAAGCTCGACCATGCCGTAGTGACGCTGGATGGGACCCTGGTTCACGTCGACCTGCTGAATGCGGTGGTAGGGCACCGAGGTGGCTACGTGCCACCACACGCCTCGACGCAGCTCGAGCGAGTCGGGCCCGAAGCGATAGCGCCACGCGCGATAGCGGCGAGCGACACGTGCCGACGCCATCCATGCGAACCACGCCGCGGCGAGCGACCAGACCACCCACCACACCCAGTGCCCGGCGATCAACGCGACGAACAACAGCATCACCAGCACGGGAATCGCGACGAGCGCGGCTCCTGCTCGCCACACTCTGACGATGCTCGGGTGCAACGCCCGCCACTCGTCCGCATCCATCCCGGCAGGCTACGGCCGGCTGGCGCCGCCGGTATCTCGATCGCACCACGACATGCTCGCCGTTAGGCTTTCCGCCGTGGCGAAAGCATGGACACCTTCTTCGTGGCAGGCCTTTCCTGCCCAGCAGCAACCCGAGTGGCCCGACCAGGCCGACCTCGATCGAGCGCTGAAGCAGATCGCCTCCTATCCCCCGCTGGTGTTCGCCGGTGAAGCCCGCTCGCTGCAGGCCTCGCTCGGTCAGGTCGCTGCCGGCAACGCGTTCCTGCTGCAGGCGGGCGACTGCGCGGAGAGCTTCGAAGAGTTCAGCGCGGTCAACATTCGCGAGAAGCTGCGCGTCATCCTGCAGATGTCGGTCGTGCTCACCTACTCGCTCGGTGTGCCGGTGGTGAAGGTCGGGCGCATCGCCGGCCAGTTCGCGAAGCCGCGATCGAGCAACTACGAGAAGGTCGGCGACCTCGACCTGCCCAGCTTCCGCGGTCACATCGTCAACGGCGATGCTCCCACCGAGGCCGCCCGCATCCCCAGCCCCGAGCGGCTGGTGCAGGCGTACAACCAGTCGGCTGCAACGCTCAACCTGCTGCGCGCGTTCACCAAGGGTGGCTTCGCCGACCTCGGCCGCGTGCACGCCTGGACCCAGGAGTTCGTGGCCAGCAGCCCCGAGGGTCGCCGCTACGACCAACTCGCGGCCGAGATCGACCGCGCGCTGCGGTTCATGCGCGCCTGCGGCGTCGACACCGAGGCCAACCATCAGCTGCACGAGACCGACGTGTACACCAGCCACGAAGCACTCCTGCTCGGCTACGAGGAAGCCCTCACCCGTGAGGACTCCCTCACCGGCGCCTGGTACGACTGCTCGGCGCACATGCTCTGGATCGGCGAGCGCACACGGCAGCTCGACAGCGCGCACGTCGAGTTCCTGCGCGGCGTCGGCAATCCCATCGGCTGCAAGGTCGGGCCCAGCACCGACCCCACGTTCGTGCTCGAGCTGTGCGAGAAGCTGAACCCCGCGCAGATCCCCGGTCGGCTCACGCTCATCAGCCGAATGGGTGCCGACAAGGTGGAGGACTCCTTGCGCCCGCTGCTGCGCGCCGTCCGCGAATCGGGCCATCCGGTGGTGTGGGCGTGCGACCCGATGCACGGCAACACCATCACCAGCGTCGGCGGCCGCAAGACCCGCGAGTTCACCGCCATCTGCGACGAGATCGACGGCTTCGTGCGGGCGCACAAGGCCGAGTCCACGTGGCCGGGCGGCATCCACGTCGAGCTCACCGGCGACAACGTCACCGAGTGCATGGGCGGCGCCGACAAGATCCTCGACAGCCAGCTCGACGACCGCTACCAGACCGTCTGCGACCCTCGGCTCAATGCCCGCCAGAGCCTCGACCTCGCCTTCCACGTGGCCGAGGGCTTGCGGAGCACGGGCCTCGCCTGAGGACGGCCCACGGCATGAGGGCGCTCGCGCTCACCTCGTCGTGGCCGGTGCCCAGGGTTGCTGCCGCGGCCGTGTTGCCCGACGGATCGGTGGCCACGATCGGCCCCACCGACCACGTCTTCCGGCTGGCGTCGATCTCCAAGATGGTGGTCGGCTGGACGATGCTGGTCGCGTGCGAGGAAGGCTCGCTGCACCTCGACCAACCGGTGGGGCAGCCGGGTTGCACGCTGCGCCACCTGCTGGCACACGCCGGCGGTTACGCGTTCGACGGGCC
>JAUXQB010000042.1 GCA_030685215.1 Actinomycetota bacterium | reverse complement strand
ACCCCGCACGGCGGATTCCGCGGCGACCTCACCATCCAGCGTCTCGGCGACACCCACTTCCGTGTCATCACCGGCGCGTTCGACGGTGGCCGCGACAACTACTGGTTCAACAAGCACCTGGCCGAGTTCAACGAACGCACCGGCAACTCGGTCACGTTCACCGATCGCTCGCAGGGCATCTGCACCCTCGGCGTGTGGGGCCCGAACGCGGCCGCCACGCTCGCCAAGATCGCCACCGACCACACCACCGCCGCCTACGACCTCAGCCAGGCGGGCTTCCCGTACGGCGCCGTCCGCGAGGTGCTCATCGCCGGCGTGCCGTGCACGATGTTCCGCATCAGCTACGTCGGTGAGAACGGCTGGGAGATCTACACCCGCATGGAGCACGGCCTGGCCCTGTGGGACGCCATCTTCGCCGCCGGCGAGGAGTTCGAGATCATCCCCGTCGGCATCGGTGTGTACGCCGTCACCGGTCGTATCGAGAAGGGCTACCGACTGATGGGCGCCGAGCTGGAGAGCGAGTACAACCCGGTGGAAGCCGGCCTCGCCCGCCCGAAGGTGAAGAGTGCCGACTTCATCGGCAAGGCCGCCTACCTCGCCGCCCGCGACGAGCCCGTCGCCGCGGTGATGTGCACGCTGTCGATGGACTCGCAGCGCTGCGCCGACGGCTACGACCGCTTCCCGACCGGCGGCAACGAGCCGATCCTCACGCTCGACGGCGAGCGCATCCTCGACTCGAAGGGCCGTGTCTCGCGAGTCACCACCGCCGGCGCCGGACCGTCGGTGGGCAAGTACCTGCTGCTCGCCTACCTGCCGCCGGAGCACGCGGTGGTGGGCACCAAGCTGCAGGTGATGTACATGAACGAGCTCTACCCCGTCACGGTCGACGTCGCCGGCGCCACGCCGCTGTTCGACCCCACCGACGCCCGCATGAAGTCATGAGAGTGCTCGTCTGCGTCAAGCGGGTGCCGGCACCCGGCGCTCGGATCAACATCACGCCCGACGGTCTCGCCGTCGACACCGCCTACCTCGCCTTCACCACGAGCCCGCACGAGGAGTGCGCGGTGGAGGAGGCTGTGCAGCTCGTCGAACGTCACGGTGGCGAGTCCACCGTGCTCACCCTCGGTCCGGCCGAGGCTGACGAGCAGCTTCGGTATGCGGCCAGCATCGGCGTCAACAAGGCGGTCCTGCTGCCGATCGACTCGGCCGAGTGGGACCCACAGCGCACGGCCACCGCGATCACCACGGCGATCCGGACGCTGGAAGCTGCCGATGGTCCGTTCGACGTGATCCTGTTCGGCAACGAGAGCGCCGACGCGGGCAACTTCCAGGTCGGTGTGCGGGTCGCTCACGCTCTCGCGCGACCGATCGTCAACGGCATCAAGGGCATCGAGGTCGACGGCGATTCGCTGAAGGCCCGTCGTGAGAGCGACGCCGGCGTCGAGGTGTATGCCTTGACGATGCCGGTGGTGCTCGGTGTCAAGGAAGGCATCAACCTGCCTCGCTACCCGACGCTGAAGGGCCGGCTCGGCTCGAAGAAGATCGAGGTCGGCCAGGTCGTTCCCGAGGCTGTGCTCGGTGGACAGCAGATGGTCAGTCTCGTGCAGTCGGCCGAGCAGGTCAGCCAGACGATCATGCTCGGCAACGGGCCGGAGGCGGCACCCGCCGTCGTCGACCTGCTGGAAGAACTGGGGATCCTCAAGTGACCGTGCTCGTCGTCGTCGAACATGACCGGGGCACGCTCAGCCCGGCAACGCTGGAGGCGCTCGCCGCTGCCCGTACGATCGATCCGGTCGTGCACGCCCTCACCCTCGGCTCGGCTGCCGACATTCTTGCCGGCGAGCTGGCCGCCCACGGTGCGGCGGTCGTCCATCAGGTGCATCACGACCTGTTGTCCGACTTCGGTCCCGAGGCGTGGGGTGAGTCGGTCGCGCAGGCGGTGCGCGCGCTGCAGCCGGACTCCGTGCTCGCCTGTGGCACCGACCGCGGCAACGAGGTCCTCGCACAGGCGGCCGCCCGGCTGGACCTGCCGTTCGTCGCCAACGTGATCTCCGTCGACGTCGCCGACGTGTGGCGCGTCACGCGCGTCCGCTGGGGCGGCTCGCTGCTGGAGGCCTGCACGCTGACGGCTCCGACCAAGCTGCTCACCGTGTCGCATCACGCGTTCGAGGCGTCGGAGAGTCCGGCCGCCGGCACGACTGCGTCGGTGACGGTCGACCTCGACCCGGTGCTCGCGCGGACCGTGGTGGCCGAACGCGTCGAGCGCGAGGCGGGCGTCACCCTGGCCACGGCACCGCTCGTGGTCGGCGGCGGCCGTGCGGTCGGCTCGGCAGAGGCGTTCGCCCCGCTGGAGGAACTCGCCGGCCTGCTCGGTGGCGTGGTCGGCTGCTCGCGAGCGGTCACCAACAACGGCTGGCGCAACCACACCGACCAGGTCGGTCAGACCGGCACTCGCATCGCGCCCGACCTCTACATGGCGTGCGGCATCTCCGGTGCCATCCAGCACTGGGTCGGCGCGATGGCCTCGAAGAAGATCCTGGCGATCAACACCGACCCCGAGGCCAACATGGTCACCAAGGCCGACTACGCGGTCATCGGCGACCTGCACAAGGTGGTGCCGGCCATCACCGCCGAGATCCGCCGCCGACGCGGCTGACCTCGCCGGAAGGGTCATGTTCGTTCCTCGCGCCCACACGCAATAGAGTGCGCCCGATGGGAAACAACGAGTCGCTTCCGCCGCCCCCGCCTCCGGGCCAACCGCCGCAGGTTCCGCCCAATCCGGCGCCGACGCCGCCTCCCTACAACCCGCCGGGCCAGTACACGCCGCCGCCCGAGTACCCGCCCACGCAGCAGATGCCGCCCGCGCAGCAGTACACGCCGCCCACTCAGGCCTACCCGCAGCAGCCCGACTACACCCAGCCCGGCGGCTACCCTCCGCAGCAGGGTGGCTACCCTCCGCAGCAGGGCTATCCGCAGCAGGGCTACGCCGGCGGGCCGCCGGCCGCGCCACCGAAGAAGAACACCGGGCTCATCATCGGCGGCGGCATCGCTGCGGTCGTTGCACTCATCGGTGGTGTGGTGCTGTTCACCGGCGGCGACGACGACAAGACCACCACACTCGGCGACGACACCACCATCGTCTCGCTCACCACGCTGGTCGACGCCACCACCATCGCGCCCGTCACCACCGCGCCCAGCGACACGCTGGTCATCACCGCCCCGCCGCCCACCGAGCCGCCGCCCAGCACGGCCGATCCCGCCACCACCATCCCCGACGACGGTGGCGGCGTGCAGACGGTGATCGACGACACCGGCAACTTCTCGGTGCTCCTCCCGGCCTCGTTCCAGGTCGACAGCACACCCGTCACCTCCGACAGCGGCATCACGTTCGCACGCGTCGCCGGCTCCGACGACCTCGAGTCGTACCGCAACGACTTCGAGACGTTCGGCATCTTCATCCTCGCCGGCAGCCTGGCCGCCACCGGTCCGGTTGCCGACATGGTCGCCGCGGAAGACCCGGGTCGCGCCGAGTGCACCGACATCACCACCAGCATCGGCTTCCCCACGGCGCAGGGTCCTGCCAACGTGATGCAACTCGACGGTTGTGGCCCCGGCGGCGCGTACGCGCGAGTCATCATCGGCATCGAGTTCCCCGAGATCGACGCCGTGGTGCTCGTGGTCTCGCAGGGCATCGGGCCGTCCGACGACACGCTGCTGCCGTTCACCCAGGCTGTGTTCGAGACCATCACACCCGAGTGATCCGGTGAGGAAGTGAGCCTGCCGAGCCAGCGAGCGGTCGATGGCCCGGCGGTTCGCCGGGATCTGGCACTGGCCACCTGGGGGCTGTTCGTCGGCCTCGCCCTGTTGATGATGGCCGGCGGGCTGTTCTCCACGCTGCTCGGCGTTCGCTCCGAGCAACGCGGCCTGCCCACCGTGGTCAGCAGCATCATCAGCGCCAGCTACTACGTCGGGTTCCTCGCCGGGTCCGTGCTCACGTTGCGTGCGCTCGGCAGAGTCGGCCACATCCGGGTGTACACCGCGCTCGCGTCGTTGCTGAGTGCGGCCATCATCGGCGTCGGCATCACGAGCGACGCCGTGTCCTGGATCCTGCTGCGGCTGATCAGCGGTCTGTGCTTCGCGGGTCTCTACGTGGTCGCCGAGTCGTGGCTCAACGACCTCGCCAACAACGAGAACCGCGGGCGACTACTGGCGGTGTACGGCGGGCTCACGGTCGCCTGCTTCGGCATCGGGCAGATCATGGTGTCGGGCTTCGACCCCATCGCGGTCACCGGTTTCGGTGTCGCCGCCATCGTCACCTCGTTGGCAGTCGGCCCGGTGGCGCTGAGCGAGGCGGCCGTCGCCCCGGGCGTCGAAGCCTCGGCGCAGATCTCGTTGCGTGCACTCGCGAAGGTGGTGCCCACCGGCGTCTACTCGTGCTTCCTGGTGGGGGTCGCGCACGGTGCCATCGCCGGCATGGCCGCCGTGTACGCCACGCGAGTCGGGTTGTCGCCCGGCCTCGTCGGTCTGTTCGTGGCGCTGCCCAGCATCGGAGGTGTCATCCTGCAGTGGCCCATCTCCGCCGCCAGCGACGACGTCGATCGGCGCGCGGTCGGCGTGGCCGCCGCCACGGGAGCGGCCATCGTGTCGGCATTGCTGCTGCTCGATGCGCCCACCAAGCCGATGGCCTTCGTGCTGATCACGCTGCTCGGCGGGTTCAGCTACCCGCTGTACTCGCTGGTGAGCGCCTACACCAACGACTGGATCGAACCGGAGCACCTCAGCGCAGCCGCGTCGCAGATCGTGAAGATGTACGGACTCGGCGCCATCGCCGGGCCGCTGCTGGCCGGCTCGGCCATGGGCATCATCGGACCGACCGGGTTCTTCTGGGCACTGATCGTGATGCACGCGGTGCTCGCACTGTTCTTCTTCTACCGCATGCTCGCCTGGCGCTCGCCGCTCGCCAAGCGTCCGTGGAGCGAAGTCTCGCTGCCCGCCCGAGCGT